>NZ_LT629692.1:917142-1222856 GCF_900100885.1 Microbacterium pygmaeum | reverse complement strand
CCCGGCTCGAGGGCCGGGAACAGTCCGCCCAGGAGCAGCTTGCCGTCGCCGTCCGCGAGCGTGGGATCGATCAGCTGCGCCTTGAGCTTGACCCCGCCGAAGAGCTTCTTCTCCCCCTCGACGATCCGGATGCTCCCGACCACCGCCTGCTCGAGCACTTCGGCCGGGATCGCCTTGGTGGTCCGTCCGAGCAGCACCGCACTCTCGAGCGCATCGACCTGACGCGGCGGGGTGTACTCGGCGATGATCGTCGGGCGGCCGCGACCGTCGGACAAGCGCCGCCGGCGAACGACGACGGCGTACACGATCGAACCGAGAAGGCCGAGCCCTCCGACCGCCTGCAGCCACCCCCAGGGCGACGCCAGGTACGACGGGTCGAAGGGCGTGAACGTGCCCTCGTCGAAGCCGATGGCGAACGTCATGGTCTGGTAGGGGGAGAGCGAATCGGTGGATGCCTGCACCACCGCGCCGGTCGTATCCGCGCCGTCGTCTTCCGCGATCGAACACGTCTGCGTCGACCCCGCGGAGCCGACGTAGCAGCCGAGACCTCCGGTCATGCGACCGGCGAGCTCGGGCGGAATGATCGTGCGGGCGGTGACCGGACCGAAGGGCTGCGGCGAATCGGTCCCCGGCACGTTCCAGTAGAACTCGTCGACACCGGCATCGGTGCGCACCGTGACGTTCTCCAGCAGGTAGGTGAACACGTACGTCTGCTCGCCGTGCACATAGTCATCGGCTCGCGAGGTCATCGAGAACACCCCGTCCTCCGACTCCGTCTCGGACGGACGCGGGTTCCCGTCGCCGTCGGTGATCGAGATCAGTCGCGGGGAGTGCGGGCCGACGGTGGATTCCGGGATGCTGCGGCGCATGCCCCGGTTCTGGTCGTAGTCGGGGAAGAGCGCCACGAAGCGTTCGACGACCAGGAGCGTGCTCGAGCCGTCGTCCTCGCGGCCGAGCGTGTACTGGACATCGAGGCTCTGGAACGAGAAGTCGTCGAGGTCGGTCGAGACGAAATCCGAGCTGTCCGCGTCGGTCTCGAGCGAGACGCTCGCGCTGCAGGCGGCCAGGAGCGACAGGACGAGAGCGAGCACAGCGCCGACGAACACCCGCAGAACGGTCCCCATGGCTCCACCCTACGCAGGCAGGCGCCCCGCCCGCGGATCGCGCGGTGCGGCACGACCCATCGCGCGGCGCGTCCGCGTAATCTGATTCCTATGAACGACCGCCGCCTCGCGATCGATGCCTGGGAGAGTCTCTTCCGCGCGCAGCACGAGGTGTTCGAGGAGATCAGCTGCGACTTCGATGACACCGGGCTGTCGCAGGCCGAGTACGACGTGCTGCTGACGGTCACGCGCGGCGACGGGATGACCGCGCGTCTGCGAGATGTGACCTCGAACATGCTGATCAGCCAGCCCAGCGTCTCGCGTCTGGTCGATCGGATGACCGCGCGCGGACTGGTCTCCAAGTGCCCCGATCCGGAGGACGGGCGCGGCTCGCTGGTGCGGGCGACACCGGAGGGCGCGTCGGCGTTCCGTCGGGTCGCGTCCGCGCACGGGCGATCGATCGCCGAGCGGATGTCACGCCTCGACGACGACGAGCTCGAGCAGCTGCGGGATCTGACGGCGAAGCTGCGCGACCCGGGCCGCTGAACCGGTCGCGACCCGGCCCGTTGAATCGCCGCGCGACCCGGTCGTCTGAACCGCCGCGCGACCCGGTCGTCGAGCCGGCGGAGCGAGTCAGGGCGTGCGCCGTCGCAGGGTCAGGGACGCCAGGATCAGGCATCCCACCGCGAAGGCGACGACGATCAGCAGCGGCCGGTACAGGTCCCACCCGTCATCCCCCGCGGTCACCGCGTTGATGGCGTCGATCGCGTAGCTGAGCGGCAGGAAGTCGGAGATGACCTCCAGTGCCTCCGGCATCTGATCGCGCGGCATGAACAGCCCGCCGAGGATCACCTGGGGGAACACGATCAGCGGCATGAACTGCACCGCCTGGAACTCGGTGCGCGCGAAGGCGCTCGCCAGCAGCCCCATCGCCGTGCCGAGGATCGCGTCGACGACAGCCACCAGCCCGAGCTGCCAGATCGGCCCGTCGACTTCGAGCCGGCACACGAAGACGGCGAAGCTGACCGTGATCACGGCTTGCAGGCTCGCCATCAGCCCGAGCGCCAAGCCGTAGCCGAGGATGAAGTCGCCCTTGCCGAGCGGGGTGGTCATGAGGCGCTCGAGGGTCCCCGATCGCCGCTCGCGCAGCGTCGTGATCGAGGTGATCAGAAACATCACGATGAACGGGAACAGCGCGAGGATGGGCCCGCCGTACTGGTCGAACACGCCGTCCTGGTCACTGAAGAGCCAGGCGAAGAGGCCGACCAGCAGGCTGGGTGCCACCAGCATGAGCGCGATCGAGCGCGGGTCGTGGCTGAGCTGGCGGAGCACGCGGCCGGCAGTGGCCGCGGTGCGGGCGCCGTTCACCGCTGATCCCTCTCGATGAGCGTGAGGAACGCGGCATCCGGATCACTCGCACCGGTCTCGGCCAGCAACCCGTCCGGGGTCGTGTCGGCGATGATCCGGCCGCTGCGCATCAGCAGGAGCCGGTCGCACCGCAGCGCCTCGTCCATCACGTGGCTGCTCACGATCATCGTCGCGCCCGCATCGGCGAGCGCGCGGAACAGCGTCCACAGCTCGGCGCGAAGGACTGGATCCAGGCCCACGGTCGGTTCGTCGAGCACGATCAGCTCGGGTGAACCGAGCATCGCCACCGCAAGCGAGACGCGATTCTCCTGTCCGCCGCTCAGTGAATCGACCTGCTGGTCGCGGTGGGCGTCGAGTCCGACCTGGCCGATCACGCGGTCCACGTCTGCGCGGGGGGCGCCGAGCACGCGAGCGAAGTAGCGGAGGTTCTGGCGCACGGTGAGGTCGCCGTAGACAGAGGCGGCCTGGGTGTCGTAGGCGACCCGTCGGCGAAGCGGCGTGCTGCCGGCCGGTTCACCGAGCACGGTGACGGTGCCGGCCGCGACCTTCTGGACGCCGACGATCGAGCGCATCAGGGTCGTCTTGCCGCAGCCGGATGGCCCGAGCAGTCCGGTGATCTGTCCGCGCGGAATCGTGACGTCGAGCCCGGCGAAGACCTCGGTCTTCCCGCGGCGCACGGTGAGACCGCGGACATCCACGGCGGACTCGAGCGCATTATTCATCATGTGATGAATAATGCTCCTCCGGACGCGGCCCGGTCAAGACCTCAGCGGTCGGGATTGCTCGCCTTGCCGTCGAGCCAGAGCGTGTCGGACGCATCGCTGTGCGCGGTGCCGGTGCCGACGTGTTTCGCGTCGCCCTTCGTGATGACGTGCACGAGCGCCATCGCGTGACCGCGGCCGAGGCCGTAGTCCTCCGCGAGCCAGGACACGATCTCGCCCGACTTGGTGCCAGGGCCGAAGCCCTTCTCCCCGGCGAGGTCGATGAACTGGCGGGGCGTCAGCCCGGTCTTGTCCTCGATGTTGTCGAGGTACGCCTGGAACGACATCCACTCTCCTTCCCCGGACCTCGGATCAGTCCGTGAGATAACTCTGCACCGTGGGTCCGACGCGCGCCACGAGGTCTTCGACGCTCGCGTCGGCGAGTGCGGGAAGCTGCAGGAGGTAGCGCGCGATCAGCAGTCCTGCGACCTGGCTGGCCACGAGGCTCGCCCGCAGCTCGGCGTCCGGCGTGTCGAGGCGCGCAGCGATCCGCGCGAACAACTCGCGCTGCAGGAAGCCGGCGAGCAGGGGCGTGGTGAGGCGATTGCCGAGGCCGGTGCGCATCAGCAGGATGCCGCGCTTGCGCGTCTCGGGCTTCTCCCACGCCTCCAGCACGTAGCGCACGACGCGCTCGCCCATGCCGTCGACGGAACCCTCCAGGAGCGCAGGGATGTCGACGTCGGGGCGCATCGGCGCCCCGATCGTCTCGGCGAACAGATCCGCCTTGGTGCCGAAGTAGTGGTGCACGAGCGCCGCGTCGACCCCGGCGCGGGCGGCGATCCCGCGCGTGGTCGACCCGTCGTAGCCGAGTTCGCCGAACTCGTCGATCGCCGCGGCGATGATGCGCTCGCGCCCGCCGGCCTCGCCGGCCCTGGGTCGCCCGCGGCGCCGTTTCGGCGTGGGGACGGCGTACTCCGGCATGCGGTCAGCCTAGACCTGGCCGATCGGCGGGCAGCGGCATCCGCTCTCCTCGACCCTCGCGGATCGGTCCCCTGGCGAACAGAGGCTCGCGTGAGGTGGCAGCAAGTGCGGGCTCGTGCGGCTCGAGGCTGCAGAACCTGCCACCCCCACGAGCCGGCCTCCGCACGAGGTGGCAGTTCGTGCGGGCTCGCAGAGCCTGAGGCCATAGAACCTGCCACCCCGCGGACCGGTCTCCTCACGAGCCGGCCTCCGCACGAGGTGGCAGTTCGTGCGGGCTCGCAGAGCCTGACGCCACAGAACCTGCCACCCCCGCGGACCGGTCTCCTCACGAGCCGGCCTCCGCACGAGGTGGCAGTTCGTGCGGGCTCGCAGAGCCTGAGGCCGCACAACCTGCCACCCTCGAGTGCTGCCCTTCTCAGAGGTGGCCGCTCTTGCGGAGTCACGATGCTCGAGGCCACAGAACCTGCCACCCCCGCGGACTGCGTTCCTCGCGAGGTGGCAGTTCGTGCGGCCTCAGAGGGCTCGACACCGCTGAAATTTGCCACCGCGCGTGGCCCAGGGCAGGTTCCTCCACACGCAGGCATGAGGCCGATCCCTGCACAGATCTGCACTGGCGCGCGCCGCACGGTGACCAGGGCGAGGACCGTGAGCGGATGCCGACGCCTGCCGCTCCCTTGCCTTCCGAGCTCGGTCGCACCTTCACCTGCGCCGACGCGCAGCGAGCCGGTGTCAGTCCAGGCCGGCTGCGCGCTAAGGACCTCCGGATCCCTTTTCGCGGCGTCCGGACGGTTGTCGAGTCCCAGCCAACCGCGTGTCCGCCGATCCTCGACGATGCACCCCTCGCACGGGATCGCGCACTTCGCAGCGCCGTGCTCACCAGGGCGCGCGAGTACGACGCGATCATGGCACACCACGCGTTCTTCACCGGACGGACGGCCGCCGTGCTCTATGACGCTCCGATCGATCACGCCGGCGACCTCGAGGTGGGCGTCTTCGCGCCTGCACGGGCTCCTCGACGGGAGGGCATCCGAGGGCGCAAAGTGGCAGTCGCACTCGCGTCGACGCGTGAGCACCTCGGCCTGCGCGTCACCAGTCCCGGCTCGACGTGGGCGATGCTCGGTGCGGAGATGAGCGTCAGGGATCTGGTCCGTCTCGGCGATGCGTTCGTTCGCGTTCCGCGTGACGACCGAGGACGACGGCAGCCGCGTGAGCAACGCGCAACGCTCGATCAGCTGCGGGCCGCCGTCGATGCCGGGTCGCGTCCGGGCGCGGCGAGATTGCGCGAAGCGCTCGAACTCATCCGCGTGGGCAGCGCGTCACCCCTGGAGACGGACTATCGCCTCGATGCGGCGGCGGCGGGCTTGCCGGACCCCCAGCTCGACGTGGAGATCTTCGATGCGCACGGGTTCCGGATCGGGATCACCGAGATCGTCTATGACCAGTGGCGCGTGGTCGTCGAGATCGAGGGCGACCACCACCGCACGAGCCGCGACCAGTGGAACCGCGACATCGAGAAGCACGCGGCATACGTCGCCGAGGGGTGGGAGGTCATCCGCCTCACCTCCGGACACATCCGGGGCGCACAGCCGCGGGCCGTCCCCATCGTCCGGAGCGCGCTCGCTCGGCGCGGCTGGCAGCACGGGTGACTTGTCTCGTGGTGGCAGTTCGTGCACACTCAGCCCGGCTGAACTCGCACGAGCTGCCACCTCGGGTCGCCAAGCCACCACGAGGTGGCAGCTCGCGCGACGTCAGGCGCCGCGAGGCCGCAGGAACTGCCACCTCGGGTCGCCAAGCCACCACGAGGTGGCAGTGCGTGCGGCGTCAGGCGCCGCGAGGCCGCAGAACCTGACACCTAGGGTCGCCAAGCCACCACGAGGTGGCAGTGCGTGCGGCGTCAGGCGCCGCGAGGCCGCAGAACCTGACACCTCGGGTCGCCGAGCCACCACGAGGTGGCAGCTCGCGCGACGTCAGGCGCCACGAGGCCGCAGAACCTGACACCTGCGCGCGAGGGGATCAGCACTCGATGACGTTCACCGCGAGACCGCCCTCGCTGGTCTCCTTGTACTTCGTCGACATGTCGATGCCGGTCTGACGCATCGTCTCCACGACGGCGTCCAGCGAGACGTAGTGGCTCCCGTCGCCGCGGAGCGCCAGGCGCGCAGCGGTCACGGCGGTCGAGGCGGCGATCGCGTTGCGCTCGATGCACGGGATCTGCACGAGCCCGCCGACCGGGTCGCAGGTCAGGCCGAGGTGGTGCTCCATCGCGATCTCGGCGGCGTTCTCGATCTGGCGGTTCGTCCCGCCCATGACCGCGGTGAGCCCGCCCGCCGCCATCGCACACGCCGAGCCGACTTCGGCCTGGCAGCCACCTTCGGCGCCCGAGATCGAGGCGTTCGCCTTGAACAGCGACCCCAGCGCGGTGGCGGTCAGGAGGAAGCGACGGATGCCCCGCCGCCGGTTCGCCTCCGCGATCGCCGCGGGCGACCCCTCGACGAGCTCCGGAATGGGAGCGTGGAATCCGATGAGCGCGCTGCCGACGAGCTCACCGTAGGGCGTGACCGCGTTGCCCGCACCGAGGCCGGAGTCGGCGAGGAAGCGCCACCAGTACATGGCGACTGCGGGAAGGATGCCGGCAGCACCGTTCGTCGGAGCCGTGACCACCCGGCCTCCGGCCGCGTTCTCCTCGTTGACGGCGAGCGCGAACGCCGCGAGCCATTCCCCCGGCAGCTCGCGGTGACCGTCGGCCTCTGCCGCTTCGAGCTGCTCGCGCATCGCGCCGGCGCGGCGTTTGACCGCCAGCAGCCCGGGCAGGACACCCGTTGCCTGCATTCCCGCGTCGACGCACGCGGCCATCGCGTCCCAGATCCGGTCGAGCCCCGCGGCGATCTCCTCGGGATCTCGGAGCGCCTCCTCGTTCGTGCGCGCGGCCTCGGCGATCGTGATGCCGCGCTCGTCGCAGATCTCGAGCAGCTCCTGCGCGCTGTCGAACGGAAGCGGGTAGTCCGGGTCGGCGGCGGGCCCGAAGCCGGCGCGTGAGTCACCCGCCCCCTCGCGTCGGATGAAGCCTCCGCCGACGGAGTAGTACGTCTCGCGGAGGAGGAGTCCGTCCGGGCGCGACCCTTCGGCGGGCTCAGAGACCGCGGCCGGCTCACCGCCCGAGTCCGGCTCACCGACCGAGTCCGAATCACCGACCGAGGCCCGCCCAGGAACCGGGCGCTGCACCGAACCACGCCCGGTGCTGCGGATCCCGGCGGCCGCGAGCCGCGCCACCTCCGGATCGACCGGTGGCCGTGGGCTCGACCACGCCTCCAGGGTCATGGCGTTCGGGTGTGCGGGAAGCCGCGTCCGCGGCGCGAAGACGACATCGGATTTCTGGAACGACACGGCGTGCGACCCGTCCAGCGCCAGCTCTCGGCCCCTCGGCCAGTCGGTCCACGCCGAGCGGACAGCATCCGGTTCCACCGTCTCCGGATCCAGCCCTTGCAGGCCCGCGACCACCGCGTCGGGTGTGCCGTGGCCGATGCCGGTGGCGCCGAGCGATCCGTAGAGGGTGCACGTGACTCGTGCGACATCCTCGAGGAGCCCCGCCGAGCGGAGACGAGCCGCGAAATCCCGGGCGGCCCGCATGGGACCGACCGTGTGCGAGCTCGAGGGTCCGATGCCGATGGAGAACAGCTCGAACGCAGAGACGTATGCGCTCATCCGGCTAGGTTACGCCGCTTCTCGCAGACTGCCTATGGATTCGAGTCAACAGCGATCAGGATGCCTGCCCTCGACCTCTCGGACGACGCAGTGTGTCCCGACGCAGCGCGCAGTTCGGCAAGAAGACGATCCGGCGGCCGGTATCAGGAGATCCGCGAGACCTGCACCGAGACCGTCGCCCCGTCGCCTTCGGGGACGGCGGCCAGAAGCGCGTCAGCGACCTCGCGCGCCGCCTCGGGAGTGCTCGCGGAGCGCGCCACGCCGATCCGGGTGACCACCGTGGTCCCATCGTCTGCGGAGACGACACGCACGCGATTCAGCCGATCCAGGTCGTGCGCGAACACGGCGCCGACGATCTGCGGCAGCTGCGCGATCGAGCCTCCGGCGGCGAACACGTCTGTGACCCCGTGGACGTCGTACACGGCTGTCGTCAACGCCGTCTCCAGGATCCCGTCGACGTCGACGACGACATCCACCTCGACGTCCACTGCTGCTGCAGCCGTGGCATCGAAGGCCGCGCCCGGGCCGGAATCCCGATCAGGTGTAGGGGTGAGGCTCGTCATCGCTGCCCTTCCTCGGGGATGTCCCCGTGCAGATCGTCGATCGAGATGTCGACCGCCTCGACGTGCAGTTCGGTGTGACGCGCGAGGGCTTCGAGGATCCCTGTGCGCAGCGCGGTGGTGACCGGCAGGATGGGCCGCCCGAACGCGATGCTCGCCGTGATGGTCACCACGATCGGCGCTCCCGGCCTCTCGACGTCGCCTTCGAGTCTGCAGCGGCCGACGACGACATCCGGGATGTCATCGCCCACGGAGCGGATCAGCGCACGCACCGCGCCCTCGGTGACGGAAAGCGTGACCCGCGGGTCGGGGTGATGCAGGGGCAGCGCGCGACCGGCTCGCACCTCGGTCTGGATGTTGCTCATGATCCCCTGGAACCAGCTCTCCGGAATGGGCGGCTGCTCGGCGATGTCCTGGGCGAGCAGGTCCCGGGACAGCTGGGACACGCGGGCGAGTCCCTGCAGCGCGTTCAGGCACTCGGGGCACGTTTCGATGTGCGGGTCGCGCGGGAACCGGTCGGCGGCGAGATAGTCGCTGAGGTCCTCGATCGTCTTCCCGCAATCGAGCGTGCGGTGGGTCATGTCGGTCACCGCCATCCCTCCATCTGCGCGTAGATACTCGAACGTGCGCGAGCCAGCTTGCCTCGAACCGTCGCCTTCGGGATCTCCATGTCCTGAGCGATCTCGTCGTAACTGAGTTCGGCCACCTCACGCAGAAGCCAGCACCGCCGTTGGTCTTCGGGCAGCGCATCCAGCGCGACCGAAAGTGCACTGAGCTGCGCATTGCGCACCGCGACGTTCTCGGGATGGAAATCCTCGCGAACGGTGATCTCCGCAAGCGGCAACCCGACGTCGTCCGGCCTCCGCCTGATCTGCGTGTACGCGATCCTACTGGCGATGCGCATCAGCCAGGCCTTGACCGCGGCGGGGTCGCGCAGCTCCGGCAGTTTCCGCCACGCGGTGTAGAAGGCCTCCTGGAGGACGTCGTCCGCCGCGGCGTGCGACCCGACGATGCGGGCAACGTACGCCTTCATGAGCGGACCGTATCGGCGGATCAGCGCCTCGAACGCCTCGGCATCGCCGTCCGCCGCTCGTTCGGCGAGGATCTCGTCCGCGATGGTGCGGAAGCGATCGGATCCGGGTCCGCCGGGCCGTTCGGTCATGTCCCCGGAAACTCCCCTGAACTTTCTTGTGACGTTTTCGCTGTCACGAGCGTCTTACCTGTAGAGCGACGATAACGCTCCGGTGCAGCACCGTTCGGTGTGACGCCTGACCCTTGACAGATGGAGGATTCCATGGCTACCGAAGACAAGACCCTTTCCGCGACGACCGTTCCTGCGACCAGCTCGCGGGTGGACCGCGCGTTCGGCACCACTGCCGGCGCGATCGTCGAGACATCCGCAGGACGCACGACGATCGCCGACGGCGTCGTCGCGAAGGTCGCCGGCATCGCCGCGCGCGAGGTCCGCGGCGTCTACGCCCTCGGCGGCGGAGGTGCCCGCGCCCTCGGTGCACTGCGCAGCGTCGTGAACGCCGATGACCTGACCCAGGGCGTCCGCGTCGAGGTCGGCGAGACGCAGGCCGCCGCCGACATCACGATCGTCGTCGAGTACCCCGTGCCCGTGCACGAGGTGGCCGCGAACGTCCGCGCCGCAGTCTCGGCTGCGATCACGTCGCTGGTCGGCCTCGAGGTCGTCGAGGTCAACGTCGACGTCAACGACGTCCACCTGCCCTCCGACGACAACACCACCGTCGAGGAGTCGCGCGTCTCATGAGCCCGACAGTGACCGGCGCCGTGTTCGGCGCCATCCTGGCCGTATCGATCATCCTCTTCGGCTTCTGGGGATTCCTCCTCGTCGCCGTCTTCGTGGCCGTCGGTGCGCTGCTCGGGCGAATCGTCTCCGGCAAGCTGGACGTACGCGGCCTCGCCAACGCGTTCAGCGGTCGCCGCACCTCCTGATGAGCGCGGCACAAGCCGGCCGGCTCGGCGGCGATCTCGCAGAGGTCGCCGCCCGGACGCCCTCGACTGACGCGGATCGCTTCTCGGGCCGCATCAGTGTGCAGCCACGGGTGCTCGAGAAGATCGCGCACGAGACATCGGCCTCTGTCGTCGGAGTGGAGCGCGGGAGCATCTCGGTGCAGGTCGCGGAGGGCTCGAAGGGTGTTGCCGTCCGCCTGTCGACACCGCTCCCGGTACCCGATCTGGACGACACGGCGGCCATCCGGGACGGCGAGCCGGTGCTCGTGCGTGTCGGGCGCATCCAGGAGGAGGTCCGCGACCGCGTCGCGCACCTGATCGGCAGGGACGTGTCCCGCGTCGACATCACCATCACCGGCGCTGTCATCGCAGAGAAGAGGAGAGTGAGATGAGCACCCCGGCATTCCGCAGGATCGTCCGCCGTGAGACGCACTCGCCTCGCACGGTCGCGATGTTCATCGCCGTCATCCTGCTGATCCTCGCCCTCGTGTACGTGGGCGTGGAGATCGTGCTGTACCTGCTGGCGCAGCCGGCGCTGCTGCTCGGACCGGGCGCGGCACTCGGATGGATCGTCGGGCTCCCCACGGCTCAGCCGGCGGGTCTCGTGATCCTGGGCGGCGTCGTCCTGGCGGTTCTCGGACTCGTGTTCCTCGTGCTGGGGCTGGGGCCCGGCCGACTGCCCAAGCACGAGATGTCGGGCGACCGTCGAGCCGTCGTCGTCGACAACGGCGTGATCGCGTCATCGCTCGCCCAGCGGATCAGCGAGGAGACGGGCATCCAGCGCGACGACATCACCGTGGGGGTGTCGCACCGCACGGTCGATGTGACCGTCCGCTCCGGATTCGGCGATCCCCACGAGAAGGAGCCGATCGCCCGCGTCGTCGACGCCGAACTCGAGCGCTACGCGCTCATCCCCTCCGTGACGTCCCGTGTACGCGTCACCAGTCCACCGGAAAGGGACCAGGACCGATGAACGACACCAATCGCGCACTCAACAGGATCGTGCTCATCATCGTCGGTATCGCCCTGCTCGCACTCGGAGCCGCTGTCGTGACGGTGATGGCGCTGCCGGTCGCAGCCGACTACTGGACCGGGGCTACCGAAGCCGGCCGCACCTGGATCGATGACGCGATCGCAACGACCATGATGGGCGCGACCGCTCTGAGCGGCCTCGCGATCGGCGTGCTCGCCCTGATCGTGCTGCTGGTGATCCTGCTCATCGTCGTCCTCACCCGCATCGGCGGCGGACGCACCCGAACGGTGCTGCGCGGCAGTGGCTCGGACAACCCCCTCGGACGCGTGCACGTCCGAGCAGGCTTCGTCTCGGACGCCTTGCAGCATTCCCTGCGGGAACGCTCCGACATCCTGTTCTCGAGCGTCAGCGCGAACGACGTCCGCAAACAGCCTGTGATGCACGTCAGCGTCACACCCCGGCAGAACACCTCACCCAAGCAGGTGCTCGAAGACGTGGACCGACTGGTCTCGAACCTCGCTACCCTGACCGGCGAAGAGGTTCCGACCTACATCTCGATCCACTCGGGACTGAGATCCAGGCTCGCGCGCGACCAGCGCCGCCTCGCCTGAGCACAGTCCGCAACCACCCACAAGAAAGAAGGAGGATGCCATGGGCATCGGAGACGACATCAAGAACAAGGCCGAAGAACTCGTCGGCAAGGGCAAGGAGACCGTCGGCAAGGCGACCGACAACGACAAGCTGGTCGCCGAAGGCAAGGCCGACCAGGCCAAGTCCGGCGTCAAGCAGGTCGGCCAGGACGTGAAGGACACGCTGACCGGCGACAAGTAGCACGCGACGACGCGGAACGGGATGCTGGGGCTTCGGCCGCGGCATCCCGTTCGGCGTATCGCGAGTCGAACGCACCGCGGATCCGACGCACGTCAGCCCGGCGTCACGCACGATCCGGCCCCTAGTCTGGACGACGCGGAGATCGCGCCGAGGGGCGCACCGCACGAAGGAGTGAGATGTCCGGACTCAGCACCGACTGGGCTCACGATGCCGCGGCGATCCGCCGCCATCTGCGCGAGAACGCGGGCGAGCCGGACGCGACGTTCGAGCGCCGGTTTGACGAGCATTTCCCGACGCTGCACGGCCTGTTCGCGCAGCTGTACGGCGAGCGCGACGACGGACTCGAGCAGCTGGCATCCGTCGTCGCCGAAGCCGCGGCGTCGTGGACCGCCCGTCCGCTCGAGCTGAAGGCCCGCGATGAGCAGCGCGAGCAGGATCCGCAGTGGTACCTCTCGAACCGCATGCTCGGCGGGGTCTGCTACGTCGACCGTTTCGGCGGTTCGATCCGCGGCATCCGCGACAGCATCCCGTATTTCGAAGCGCTCGGGCTCACCTATCTGCACCTGATGCCACTCTTCGAGAGTCCTGATGGGAATTCCGACGGCGGCTACGCGGTCTCCAGCTACCGACGCGTGAACCCTGCCCTGGGCACGATGGACGAGTTGCGCGATCTTGCGGCCGACCTGCGGCTCGCCGGCATCTCGCTCGTGGTCGACTTCATCTTCAACCACACCAGCAACGAGCACGAGTGGGCGCGCAAAGCGGTCGCGGGTGCACCGGGCTACGAGGACTTCTACTTGATCTTCCCCGATCGCACGATGCCCGACGCCTACGAGCAGACCGTCCGCGAGATCTTCCCCGACGACCATCCCGGCTCGTTCGTCCAGCTGCCCGACGGCCGGTGGATCTGGGCCACGTTCTACTCGTTCCAGTGGGACCTCAACTACGCCAACCCGTCGGTGTTCCGTGCGATGGCCGGCGAGATGCTGTTTCTGGCGAATCAGGGCGTGGAGGTGCTGCGCATGGATGCCGTCGCCTTCATCTGGAAGCGACTCGGAACGCCGAGCGAGTCGCTGCCCGAGGCGCACCTGCTGATGCGGGCCTTCAACGCGGTGCTGCGAATGGCAGCGCCCAGCCTGCTGTTCAAGTCCGAGGCGATCGTGCATCCTGACGAGGTCATCGAGTACATCTCGCTGGAGGAGTGCCAGCTCTCCTACAACCCGCTGCAGATGGCGCTCACGTGGGAGGCGCTGGCCACGCGCGACCCGCGGATGCTGCAGCAGGCGCTCGAGCGCCGTCACGCGCTGCCGCCCGGTACCGCGTGGGTCAACTATGTGCGCAGTCACGACGACATCGGGTGGACGTTCGCCGACGAGGACGCCGCAGAGCTCGGGATCGACGGTCATCCGCACCGCCGGTTCCTCAACGACTTCTACGTCGGGAGATTCCCGGGCACCTTCGCGCGCGGAGTGCCGTTCCAGGAGAACCCGAAGACCGGGGATGCCAGGGTCACCGGCACCACGGCGTCGCTGGCCGGTGTCGAAGCGGGCGATCCTGCGGGGGTGGATCGAGTTCTGCTCGCGCACGCGATCGCGCTCTCGACCGGCGGTATCCCGCTGCTGTATCTCGGCGACGAGGTCGCCCAGCTCAACGACTACTCGTACCGCGACGACCCGGATACTGCCCAGGACAGCCGCTGGGTGCATCGCCCGGCTCGACCAGCGGCACGGTATGACGAACGAGCGGATGCCGGCACCGACGCCGGCCGTGTGTTCACGGGTCTCTCCTCGCTGATCCTCGCGCGTCAGGCCGCACCCGAGTTCGCCGGGAACGACCTGGTGGGCTTCGACCCCCGGCATCCTTGCGTGCTCGCCTTCCAGCGCCCCGGCGAGACGACCACCGTGCTCGTCCTCGCGAACGTCGGCGACGATCTGGCGCTGGTGGACCCGCTGACCCTGAGCGGATTCGCGGATGAGGCGACCGACATCGTGATCGATGCCGAAATCGACCTCACCCGCGGGATCGCCCTGCCGGCGCACGGGTTCGCGTGGCTGCGGGTCACGCCTCGCTAGACGGGTCGCCGGCGTCTGCGCGCCGCGACCGGCGGGCGCCGGGAGTCGTGGG
Source organism: Microbacterium pygmaeum (assembly GCF_900100885.1). NCBI lineage: Bacteria > Bacillati > Actinomycetota > Actinomycetes > Micrococcales > Microbacteriaceae > Microbacterium > Microbacterium pygmaeum. The sequence continues at coordinate 1,208,536 of NZ_LT629692.1, read as the reverse complement.
GATGCTGCCCGTCGAGACCAGTTCGCCGTCATCCGCCGTGACTCCGCTGCGCAGCTGCGCCTCGAGCGCCTCGGCCTCGTCCCCGCTGATGGCCTCACCGCGCGCGACGAGCCCGGCCACGTCGGACAGCGGAATCTGCTTCAGGAACAGCGACAGGATGAACGCGAGGGCGATGAACGGCACCAGATACCAGAACACCGGGGCCAGCGCGTCCGCGTAGGCGGTGACGATGCCGTCTCGGACCTCGTCGGGCAGCTGCCCGAGCGTCTGCGGGTCCAACGTGGAGGTGGCGTTCGCCGCCTCGCCGGCGGTCGCCCCCGCCGCCGCGAAGACGCCCTGCAGGTTCTCGGTGAGGCGTGTGGTGAAGATCGTGCCGAACACCGCGGTGCCCAGTGCCGCGCCCACCTCGCGGAAGTAGTTGTTCGTGCTGGTGGCCACGCCGACTTCGGCTGCCGGCACGGCGTTCTGCACGACGAGGACGACGACCTGCATGATCAGGCCCAGGCCGGCACCGAAGAAGAACAGGAAGACGCAGATGAGCCAGATCGGGGTGGACGCCGTCAGCGTCGTCATGGCGATCATCGCGAGGCCGGTGACCACGGTGCCGACGATCGGGAAGATCTTGTAGCGACCCGTCCGGGTGATCAGGAGTCCCGACGCGATCGAGGTCCCGATCAGGCCGACCATCATCGGGATCATGAGGAGACCGGATGCCGCGGCCGAGGTCCCGGAGGACATCTGCAGGAACGTCGGGACGAAGCCGATGGCCGCGAACATGCCGATGCCCAGTGTCAGGCCGATGGCGGTGGCATTGAGGAACACCGGGTTGCGGAACAGGCCGAGCGGGATGATCGGATCCTTCGCCCGAGCCTCGGTGAGGATGAAGGCCGCGACTGCGGCCAGCATGCCCACACCCCACGCCCACGTGCCGAGATGGCCCCAGCCGAAGTCTTTGTCGCCGCCGAAGTCGGTGAAGAAGATCAAACAGGTCGTCGCGATCGAGAGGAAGACGACCCCGAGGATGTCGATCGGCTGCGTGGCCTTCTTGTTCGGCAGCGTCAGGGCGAACAGCGCGACGATGAACGCCGCGATGCCCAGCGGGATGTTGATGTAGAACGCCCACTGCCACGTGAGATGGTCGACGAAGAATCCGCCGAGAAGCGGGCCGGCCACTGCTGACAGCCCGAAGATGGCGCCCAGCGGACCGAGGTACTTCCCGCGCTCGGACGCCGGAACGATGTCGGCGATGATCGCCTGCGACAGGATGATCAGCCCACCCGCCCCGAGGCCCTGCATCGCGCGGAAGATGACGAACATCCAGAAGTCGCCGGCGAACGCGCAGCCGATCGAGGCCAGCGTGAACAGTGCGATCGCGACCAGGAACAGCCGTCGACGGCCGAGTACATCGCCGAACTTGCCGTAGATGGGCATCACGATCGTGGTGGCCAAGAGGTATGCCGTGGTGATCCACACCTGATGGTCCACGCCGCCGAGCTGGCCGACGATGGTGGGCATCGCGGTGGAGACGATCGTCTGGTCGAGGCTGGAGAGCAGCATGCCGACGATCAGCGCGCTGAAGATGATCCAGATGCGCCGTTTCGTCAGAAGCAGCGGCCCGGCGGCGCTGGTCGCGCTCGCGGCTTTCGCGGAGGTTTTCATGGGTCCGTTCGGGTTCAGGAGGTGAAGATGTCACGGGCGGCGTCGACGCGCCGCAGGAACAGGGTTGGGAAGTCGGATCCTTCGTCGCCGAAGTACTCGAGCATCGTGGGGCGCAGGAGCGCGCCGATGACGTGGACGACGGTGGCGGCGCGCAGGGCGTCGCCCGCGTCCGGGCGGCGCTGGACGAGGGCGATATCGTCTCGCTCGCCTTCGGCGGCCAAGCCGATGAAGTGAGCGAACAGCCGCGGCTCGCGCTCGAACACGCGGCCCAGCTCTTCCGCCTCGGCCTTCGTCAGCGTCATCCGGTGCCAGCGCTGGATGTGCAGGTCGACGAGGTCATCGACCAGCGTGCCACCGGCGACGACGAACGCCGCTTCGAGATCGCCGGCCGTATCGCGCACCGGGATGCCGAGGACGGCGTTCTCCTTCGACGGGTAGTAGTTGAAGAACGTGCGGCGCGAGACGCCGACCTCCGAGCAGAGCTCTTCGATGGTAAAGCCGGAGAACCCACGCTCGGCCGTCAGCCGACGGGCCTCGGAGCGCAGCGCACTGGTCGTTTCGGCCTGGCGGCGTTCGCGAAGGTTGAGTGCACTCTGCTCCATAGAGTGCATTGTTGCACTTTATGGGTTAGCGTGCAAAGTAACCGGAGTGCGCGGGCTACGGCCGCTGGAAGGCGACCAGTCCGATCGTGTTCCCCTCGCTGTCGCGGATGAACGCCTGCCACTCCTCGTAGCCGTCCGGCCCGAGCGCATCGCCGTGATGCGTGAAGATGACGTGCGGCTCGCGCACGACGTCCGCGAGCCCGTCGAGCCGCTCCAACGTCGCGTGCACGTTGTCCACGTGCAGGTACACCAGCGATGAGGGGGCGTTGCGATCGAGCAGCAGGCGGACGCCGTCCAGGTCGAAGAACAGCATGCCCGGCTCGTCGAACCGGGCGCTCGGCGGCGTGTCCAGCAGCACAGTGTAGAAGTCCGCCGCGCGGTCCAAGTCCTCTGCGCGCTGCGCGATCTGGGCGAATCTCATGTGTCCTCCGAGTGTTCGGTGGACAGTCTGCCAGCGAGTCGGATGCCGCGGGCGCCCGACCCGCGCTTACAGGCCCACGGCCGCCATGCCCGCCTCGTCGTAGCGGTTGCCTGCGACGCCCACGCTGTCGGCGAGCGCGTCAAGGCGTGCGATGTCATCGGCCGAGAGCGCCACCGTCGTCGCGCCGGCGTTCTCGTCCAGGCGTTCGCGACGCCGCGTGCCTGGAATGGGCACGATGAAGGGATGCTGCGCCAGCAGCCATGCGAGCGCCACCTGTCCCGGGGTCGCGGCGCGATCGGCAGCCAGCGCCTTCACCCGGTCCACGAGCGCCTGATTGGCGCTCAGGTTCTCCGCGGCGAACCGAGGGACGCGCGCGCGGATCTCGTCGGGAGCGAACGTGGAGTCGGCGGTGACGGTGCCGGTCAGGAAGCCTTTGCCCAGCGGGCTGAAGGGGACGAACCCGATTCCGAGCTCGATGCACAGCGGGAGGATCTCCGGCTCGGGGTCGCGGGTCCACAGCGAATACTCGCTCTGGATCGCGGTGACGGGGGTGACGGCGTGGGCGCGCCGGGCGGTCGCCGCGCCCGGCTCGGACAGCCCGAAATGCTTCGCCTTGCCTTCCCGGATGAGCTCGCCGACCGTCCCCGCGACATCCTCGATCGGTACCGCCGGGTCGACCCGGTGCTGATAGAGCAGGTCGATGGCGTCGATCGCGAGGCGCTGCAGGGATCCGTCGACCGCGCGTCGGATCTGCTCGGGACGTGAATCCACCCCCTGCGACCTGCCGTCGCGGATGTCGAAGCCGAATTTCGTCGCGAGCACCACGCGCTCCCTGATCGGCGCGATGGCCTCGCCGACCAGCACTTCGTTGTCGTAGGGCCCGTAGACCTCGGCGGTGTCGATCAGCGTGACGCCCTGCTCGACCGCGTACCTGATCACGCCGATCATCTCGTCGCGGTCGCCCGGATTGGGACCGTAGCTCTGCGACATCCCCATGGCTCCGAAGCCGACGGCCGACACCTGCAGGTTCTTCCCGAGCGTCCTGGTGTGCACGATGTTCCTCCTCGTTCGCGTGCTTCGAGCATGCACCCGCCCGAGCTGCGGAACCAGGTACGGCCGGACCCCCTCACGCCGGATCGCGGATTCCGCCCTTCCCGGCAGCGCCCCGCGCCGCTACCTTTGCCGCATGAAGACGACCATCGTGGGAACGACCATGCCGGTGCTGGAGATCACGCTCGAGGCCGGAGAGCAGATCATCGCCGAAGGCGGTGACGTGTCGTGGCTCACGCCGGGCTTCGACATCGAGACCTCGACCGGGTTCGGCTCCGGCGGCAAGGGCGGCTTCATGAGCGGGCTGAAGCGGATGGTCGGAGGCGGTCAGCTGTTCCTGACGCAGTACACCGCGTCAGGAGCGGGTGGGTTCGTGGCGTTCGCCGCACAGCTGCCCGGCACGATCCGTGAGCTCACGATCGACCCGGCCGACCAGTTCATGGTGCAGCAGGGCTCGTACATGGCCAGTACCCCGCACGTCGAGGTGTCGGTCGGGCTGCAGACCAAGCTCGGCGCGGGGATCTTCGGCGGCGCCGGTGTCGTGTTCCAGAAGCTCGCCGGGCAGGGCACCGCGTGGGTGCAGCTGGCCGGCGAGATCGTCGAGTACGAGTTGCAGGCCGGTCAGTCCATGCTGATCCACCCCGGCCACCTGGCCCTCTACCGCGCCGAGATGCCGTTGGAGTTCGCCACCATCAAGGGCATCAAGAACAAGTTCTTCGGCGACTCGCTCTTCCTGGCGAAGCTGAGCGGACCGGGGCACGTGTGGCTCCAGTCGATGACTCCGGCCAAGCTGGCGGCCGCGATCGAGCCCTACCTGCCGGACAAGTCCTCCTCGTCGAGCAGCTGAGCGCCGAATGCCGCGCTGTCAACCCGTCGCCGCGGCATCCGATCATCGCCAGTGTGGAGCCATGGACACCGACAAGCAGAACACCCAGGGCACCCCCGGCGAGGACGAAGAGGCCGACACCGCGTCGGGTGGCGCGCCGGAGGCGCCCGACACGACCGACGAGAACGACCGGCCCCTGGACAACCCGTCCGGAGGCTGAGAGCGGATGGCCTTCAGTCTGGAGACGAAGTCGGATGCCGCCGGCCTGCGCCGCACCGGATTCCCCTCGATCGGCGATGCGAAGATCGCCTCGGGGGTGGGCGCCGGCGAGATCGACGCCGCAGCCGTGTACGAGGGCGACTCGCCGGAGTTCGGCGACGGCACGCTCGTGTCGCTGATCGGCCGTGAGACGGGCTGGCTGGACGTGCACTCCGCCCCTGCGCCGCAGTGGTGGAATGGCATCGAGCCGGAGATCCGGCGATGGATCCTCGGTCATGGCCCGGCGAGCCTGCCGTCCTTCGTCTGGATTCCGATCGTGTCGGCCGGCGGTGCCGTGCAGACCGTGCAGTGGGACAACTCCGATCCCGCCGGCATGACGGTGACGCTCAGCGATGAACAGTGGGCGGAACTGCAGCGGGAGTTCGAGGCGCTCTCGTAGATTAGAGGGAATGCGCCTCATCTTCGTCCGTCACGGACAGACCCCCGCCAACGTCAAAGGGCTGCTCGACACGCGAGTGCCCGGGCCCGGCTTGACCGCATTGGGCCTGGAGCAGGCCGCCGCGCTCCCCGAAGCGCTTGCCGGCGAGGAGATCGACGCGATCTACGTGTCGAACATGGTCCGCACGCAGCTGACCGCCGCCTATCTCGCCGCTGCGCGCGAGCTCGAGACGATCGAGCGGCCGGGTCTGCGTGAGATCGGCGCCGGCGACCTCGAGATGCGCGGCGACATGGCGTCCGTTCGCGTCTACCTCTCGACCGTCTACGACTGGACCGGCGGAAACCTCGACCTGCGCATTCCGGGTGGCGAGAGCGGCGCGGAGTTCCTCGCACGCTACGACGAGGTCATCGACGAAGCGGCCCGGGAGCACTCGACGTCGGTCGTGATCGTCAGCCACGGGGCCGCCATCCGGGCGTGGGCATCGCTGCGCGCGACCAACCTGCCACCGGATTTCATCATGCATCACACCCTGCACAACACCGGCGTGGTCATCGCCGAGGGCGATCCGGAAGCGGGGTGGAGCATCCAGAGCTTCATGGGCGAGGCGATCGGCGGCGACAGCGTCGACTCCGCCGCGTCAGGTCCGGCAGGCGAACCGGCGTGAGCTATCCGGTCATCGGCAGCCGCCGGGACGATCCGTCCGCAGCTCGTGATGCGCGGAAAGCGGGGGAGAGCCGACGAGTAGGCTCGCTCAGATGAGCGATCTCGGCGACCCGCGGCATCCGCTTCCGGAGCACTCCCCGATCGAGACGGTGGCGACCTTCTTCGCCCATTACGACGACGATCTGATCTTCGCAAATCCGACGCTCACTCAGGCGCTGGAGAGCGGATGCCGCACCCGCAGCTTCTTCTTCACCGCCGGTGACGCCGGCAAAGGGATGTCGGAGTACGTCGCCGGTCGCGAGCAGGGCATCCGCGCGGCGTACGACGCGATGCGCGGACGGTCGGGCGCGTGGACGGATCGGACGGAGACCCTCGGCAACGGGCTGCGTGTGACGGTCACGAGCCCGGACGACGATGACAGGGTCGCGCTGATCTTCTTACGCCTTGCGGACGGCGGACTCGGCGGCAACGGGTATGAGGCCACCGGTCGCAACAGCCTCCGGAATCTCTTCACGGGGTACAAGACGCCGATCCGAGGGCTCGACAGCGACCAGGACATCACCCTCGAGCTTCTGCGCGGGGCGGTGATCGAGCTCATCGCCGAGTACCGGCCGACGCTCGTGATCACCAACAATCCCACGTTCGCCGACGGCGCGGACGGCGACCACCCCGACCATCAGACCGTCGGAAGCCTCGTCGCCTCCCTCGTGGACGACGGCCTCGTCGATGCACGTCTCGTGCGCTACGCGGTCGGCTACCCGGCGGCGGAGCGTCCCGCGAACATCGAGAGCGACGCGTTGCGCCGCAAACTCGAGGTCTTCGCGGCGTACGCGGCTGATGACCCGGTGGTGGCTCGTGCGCAGCCCGAGGAGTACCTGGCGGTGCGAGGTTTCGGCGACTGGCTGCAGCGGCAGTACCTCGTGCCGCACGACGAGCTCGTCCGGGTCGGCGCGGGGCGCTAGTTCACGCTTCGTGCCGCCCGCGTCGTCAGACGAACCGCACCCAGTTCGCACCGACGCCGGTCTCGGCCCGTTGCACCAGCTCGAGCTGATCGTCATCGACCGTGTACAGCGACACGGTGGTTGACCGCTCCCCCGCGACGACGAGGTGGGCACCGTCGGCGCTCAGGTCGAAGCCGCGCGGCTGCGGCTCCGTCTCGGTGAACCCGACGGGCGCGGATACCGCGCCGTCCCGTGCGACCGCGACGGCGGCCACCGTGCTCTCGGTGCGCTCGGAGGCCCAGAGGTGCCGCTCCCCCGCACCGAAATGGAGATCGGCGCCCCAGATGAGGTGTTCGGCCCGCGGGTCGGCGCCGATCCGGCTGTGCCGGAGGCCGCGCGACGGGTCGAAGGCGTCGGCCGCGCCGACGAGCTCCAGCACTCCGCTGTCGGTGTCGCGGCCGAAGTGCAGCACCTCGCAGGAGAACTCGGTCAGCACGTACACGGCATCCTGCGCGGCGTTGATGACCAGGTGCCTGGGTCCGCTCCCCTCCGGTGCTGCCACCGTGGCGGGGTGCAGCGGCTCAAGACGGAGGTCCGCGGTGAGCGCGTACTGCGCGACCAGGTCCGCTCCGAGGGAGACGAAGTAGGCGAACCGGCCGTCTGCGCTCGGCAGCACCGAGTGCAGGTTCGGGAACGCGATCCGCGAGATCTCCTCGCCGACCACACCGTCCTCCACCGCGCAGCTGATGCCGTAGCCTCCGCCGTAGGAGGCGCCGAGCAGGCAGCCGCCATCGCGCGACAGGGCGAGGTAGTTCATCCCGCCATCCGGCAGGTCCAGCCGTGATCGTGGAGTGAGCGTGCCCTTGGCGCGATCGAGTTCGAGCGTGACGATGCCTGCGGACTCGCCTTCTCGGCGCGGCTTCACCGCCGCATAGACGAGGTTGCGGCTGGAGTCCACCGCGAAGGTCGAGCAGCCCTCGAGGCCCTCCGTGACGGACAGCCGTTCCAGCGAGCCATCGGCGAGACGGAAGGCGCTGATGCTGCTGTCACCGGCGTTGGCCACGAGGAGGAGAAAGGGCTCGGTCATTCCTCGATCGTACGGGTCGCCGGCGGCAGTGACGCCGGTCAGCCGTCGCGATGCAGCAGACCGTCGCGGAGCTCGATGAAGTACGTCGGCTCGACCGATATGGATCCCGAATACGGCCGGTCGAAACCGGCGATGGCGAAGATCAGCATTGCCACGAAGACCGCGATGAGGCCGGACATCGCGAGGTGGACACGTAAGCTGCGAGCCTCGATGAGGCCGAGGAGCACTGCGTTGAGCACGGCACCGACGGTGAGCACGATCCACAGCACACCCGGCAGCTGGAGTTCGGTCACCGCCACGCGGGCGCGACGGTCGGCCACGAACTGGTTGAACGCGTCGATCGTCTCCTCCTGGACGTTCGACTCGGCTTCGGTCTGCGGCTGGAAGCCGAAGAGCAGGCGTTCGATCTTGTCCACCTCGTCGGTCGTCTCATTCGGAAGATCACCCGACGACTGCGCGGGCCACTCCACCTCGATCACCCGCGAGGTGTAGTCGGTGAGCAGCGTCTGCAGCTCGCCTCTCTCCGGTTCCGGGAATCCCGAGGCATCCCGGTAGAGCACCGCGACCGACGACGATTCCTGCAGCACGATCGCGTCAACGTCGGAGAAGTCCGCGTACGAAGCGCTGGCGATCAGGGCCAGGGTCACACCGTAGAACACGCCGTAGACCGCGACGGCATAGCCGAGGATGCGGTCCCATTCGCCGCTGCCGCGCGAGGTCCTGCGCACCCAGCGACGCAGGCTGAGCAGGATCAGCCACGAGCCGGCGACGACGAAGGCGATGAACAGCGGAAGTCCGACCCACATCGGGAGCGCGTAGAGCCACATGAGCATCATTCTGTGGCATCCCCGTCCCTGCCCACGGCGATCGGGCATCCTCACTCCCGAACGGACACCGTCGACCGCTATCGTGAACCCGCTCCCCGCTCACCGACGGGCAGGGGCGGACCGTTGTCCCGCGCAGAACGGGACGACATGAACTGGAGGACGAACATGGGCTTTGTGACGACCGGCGATGGCGCTGAGATCTACTTCAAGGACTGGGGCAGCCACGACGCCCAGCCGATCATGTTCCACCACGGCTGGCCGCTGTCCGCCGACGACTGGGACGCGCAGATGCTGTTCTTCCTGGGGAAGGGCTACCGGGTCATCGCCAGCGATCGCCGCGGGCACGGCAGGTCCTCGCAGATCAGCACCGGCCACGACATGGACCACTACGCGAGCGACGCGAGCGCCGTCGTCGAGCATCTCGATCTGCACAACGCCATCCACATCGGACACTCCACCGGCGGTGGTCAAGTCGCTCGCTACGTCGCGCAGTACGGAGAGCCCCAGGGACGCGTCGCCAAAGCGGTCCTCGTCTCGGCCGTACCCCCGCTGATGGTGCAGGCCGAGGCGAACCCGGACGGCACGCCGATCTCGGTCTTCGACGGATTCCGCGATGCGCTGGCAGCCAACCGTGCCGAGTTCTTCCAGGCCGTGGCATCCGGTCCCTTCTACGGTTTCAACCGCCCGGGAGTCGAGGCCTCCGAGCCCGTCATCGCCAACTGGTGGCGTCAGGGGATGACGGGCAGCGCGCTCGCGCACTACGAGGGCATCAAGGCCTTCTCCGAAACCGACCAGACCGAGGACCTCAAGGCGATCACCGTGCCGGTGCTGGTCCTCCAGGGCGATGACGACCAGGTGGTTCCATACAAGGATGCCGCGCTCAAGCAGCACGAGCTGCTCAGCAACTCGACCCTCAAGATCTACGAGGGCTACCCGCACGGCATGCTGACCACGCACGCCGACGTCCTGAATGCCGATCTTCTGGCGTTCATCCAGGAGTAGAGCGCCGACCGGTCGGACGCCTCGTCGCAGAACCGCACCGCAGGAGCGCCGCGGAGTCCGCGGCGCTCCTGCGTGCATCACACGCCCTGCTGCGTTCGGTGGCGTGGCGGCCGATCAGCGGGTGGGCACCGCTGAGTCGGTCGGGACGTCGACGATCGCCTCGGCGGTGGTGTCCACAACGGAGGCAGGCGCCGTCGTGATTCCGCGTCGGATTCGCTGCGCACGCGGCAGACGCCCCGCACGGCTCGCCTTGGTGCGCCCGTAGGTGACGTAGATCGGGATGCCGACCAGGAGCAGTCCTCCGACGAGGTTGCCGAGCACCGTCGGGATCTCATTCCAGATCAGGTAGTCGCCGATGGTGAAATCGCCGCCCAGCAGCAACCCGGACGGGAACAGGAACATGTTGACGATCGAGTGCTCGAAGCCCATGAAGAAGAACAGCATGATCGGCATCCACATCGCCATGATCTTGCCAGGGACGTCCTTGGCGACCATCGCCATCACGACGCCGGTGGCGACCATCGCGTTGCAGAGCATCGCGCGCACGAACAGCGTCAACATGCCGGCCGCACCGTGTTCCGCGTAGCCCACCGTGCGATTCTCTCCGATGTGGCCGATGGCCTCCCCGACCTCGTTCGGCGGAGTGGACCAGCCGTTGGTGAAGACGATCGCCATGAGGAGGGCGACCGCGAAGGCACCGATGAAGTTGCCGACGAAGACCAGGCCCCAGTTGCGCAGGACGCCGCCCAGCGTCACCCCGGGACGCCTGGCGAGCCATGCCAGCGGCGCCAGGACGAACACACCCGTCAGCAGGTCGTATCCGAGCAGGTACAGCATGATGAACCCGACCGGGAACAGGACGGCCCCGAGGAGTGGGATGCCGGTCGTCACGCTGACGGTGACGGCGAACGCGGCGGCGAGGGCGAGCAGCGCACCGCCCATGATGGACCGCACGATCGTGTCGCGCGTGGACAGGAAGATCTTCGTCTCGCCGGCAGTGATCAGGTCGGTGACGAGATCCGTTGGTTTCACGTACGTCATGGAACACGCTCCAAAGGTGAAGTGATTCGCGACCGTCTGTCGGCCTTGACCCGACGCTAAGGCGCCGCCGTTTCTGCGTCGTATCCCGTGCGGACAGCTTTGATTGCGGAGTTCGCTCAATGCGGACAGAGCCGTTGTGAGATCCGGCGCTGCGTGGCGGCTTCTCACAATCTGTCGACCGCGACTGTGCGAACAATGTTCGCCGCGGGAAACGCACGGAGGGAGGGGCGCGAAATACGACCTTCCTAGTGTCGAGGCATCAGCCCCGACGCCCTCAGGAGCAGACATGGCCCCGAAACATCGCGCACCATCCCCTGCAACATCGCCCGCGTACGGTGCAGGGATGGTCGAGCAGCATGGCCACCAGCGCCACGTCGTCGTCGTGGGGGCCGGGATGGTCGCCCACCGCTTCGTGGAGAGCCTGCGTTCGGGCGACCCGGAAGGACGGTGGCGGGTCACCGTCATCGGCGAAGAGGACCGGCATCCGTACGATCGGGTGGGGCTGACCTCCTACTTCTCCGGCACGAGTGCTGACGAGCTCACCTTGCCCCGCTCGGTGCTCGACGACGAATCCGGGGTGCGATTCATTCGAGGGGATGCCGTCGCCCGCATCGATCGCGAAGCGCGACGCGTCACGACCGAGAGCGGGCTCAGTGTCGGCTGGGATGCCCTCGTGCTGGCCACCGGCTCGTTCGCCGCGAAGCTGATGGTGGACGGCTTCGATCTCGCAGGCTGTTTCGTCTATCGCACGCTCGATGACGTCGAGCGACTCCGTGCCTTCGTCCAGCGACGCTCGGCCGAGCTCGGACGACCACTTCGCGGCACCGTGATCGGGGGCGGACTGCTCGGGCTGGAAGCTGCCGGAGCGTTGCAGGGGCTGGATGTCGAATGCACCGTCGTGCAGTCATCAGACCGCCTGATGTCCGCGCAGCTGGACGACCGCGGAGCGGATTCCCTGCGCCGCCTGATCGAAGCCCGCGGGATCGGCGTGCGCACCGGCAGCGTGACGACACGGCTCGACTCCGACGTCCGCGGGAACGTCCGCGGACTCGAGTTCCGCGAGGGCGACTACGCGGATACCGACGTCGTCGTCTTCACCGTCGGCGTTCGTCCGCGGGACCAGCTCGCCCGCGCGGCCGGACTCGCGGTCGAGCACCGCGGGGGCGTCGTGATCGATGCGTCGTGCACGACATCCGATCCGCGCATTCTCGCCATCGGCGAGGTCGCGAGTTTCGACGGGCGCTGCGTCGGACTGGTCGCTCCCGGGTACGCGATGGCGGAGGTCGCCGCGACACGCCTGCTGGGCGGTGAGGCCGACTTCCCCGGCTACGACGACTCCACCAAACTCAAGCTCAACGGTGTGGATGTGGCCAGCTTCGGCGACGCCTTCGCCACGACTCCGGGTGCGCTGGACGTGGTCTACGCCGATCCCGTGGCCGGCGTGTACAAGAAGCTCGTCCTCTCGGACGACGCGCAGACCCTGCTCGGCGGGATCCTCGTCGGGGATGCCAGCGCCTACGGTCTCCTCCGGCCACTCCTGGGCGGTCGGCTCGGCGCGGATCCCGCTGCCTACCTGATGCCCGAGGGTGCCGGGGACGCCCTCGGCGACGCCGAACTGCCCGATCAGGCGCTGGTCTGCTCGTGCAACAGCGTCACCGCCGGCGCCATCCGGTGCGCCGTCACCGATGCCGGGTGCACGGATGTCGCGGGCGTCAAGGCCTGCACGCGTGCCGGCGCGGCCTGCGGGTCGTGCCTGCCCCTGGTCAAGAAGCTGGTCGGCACGGAGCTCGCCCGCACCGGCGCATCCCTCAGCAGCGCCCTGTGCGAACACTTCTCCTTCTCGCGGGCGCAGCTGTTCGACGCGGTCCGCGTGTCGGGGCTGCGCGCCTTCACCGCGATCATCGAGCGGTTCGGCACGGGACGCGGCTGCGACATCTGCAAACCGGTGCTCGCGAGCATCCTCGCCTCCCTCGGGGCCGGTCACGTGCTCGACGGAGAGAATGCCGCACTTCAGGACACGAACGACCACGTGATGGCCAACATCCAGAAGGACGGCAGCTACTCGGTGGTGCCCCGCATCGCCGGAGGTGAGATCACCCCGGAGGGGCTGATCCTCATCGGCGAGGTCGCCCGTGACTTCGGGCTCTACACGAAGATCACCGGCGGTCAGCGCATCGACATGTTCGGCGCTCGCCTGGAGCAGTTGCCGGAGATCTGGCGCCGGCTCGTGGACGCGGGCTTCGAATCCGGTCAGGCCTACGGCAAGTCGTTGCGCACCGTGAAGTCGTGCGTCGGGTCGACCTGGTGCCGCTACGGCGTGCAGGACTCGGTGGGCATGGCGGTGCAGCTCGAGCTGCGCTACCGCGGGCTGCGGTCCCCGCACAAGTTCAAGCTCGGGGTGTCCGGCTGTGCTCGGGAGTGCGCCGAAGCGCGCGGCAAGGACGTCGGAGTGATCGCGACGGAGGCGGGCTGGAACATGTACGTCGGCGGCAACGGCGGATTCACCCCACGTCATGCGGTGCTGCTCGCCGAGGGCCTGGACGACGCGGGTCTGCTGCGCGCGATCGATCGCTTCCTCATGTACTACATCCGCACCGCCGACCGTCTCCAGCGCACAGCCCCCTGGTTCGAGGAGATGGAGGGCGGGATCGACGCGCTCCGCGGAGTCATCTTCGACGACTCGCTGGGCATCGCCGACGACCTGGACGCGGCGATGGCCGCGCACGTCGGCAACTACGAAGACGAGTGGAAGGCGACGCTCGACGATCCGGAGAAGCTCAAGCGGTTCGCGTCGTTCGTCAACGCGCCCACCACGCCGGATCCGTCACTGGCCTACACCCTCGAGCGTGGGCAGGCCCGACCTGCGACGGCGGACGAGCGCGACGACCGCCGCGTTCTGATCGCGGGGACGACGCTGGCGGTGCGACGATGACCGCAACCGAGACTCGCCCGATTCCCGCTGCCGTCTGGGTGCGGGTGTGCGCGGTGGACGACCTCGAGCGCGAGCGCGGTCGCGCTGCGCTGATCGACGGCGAGCAGGTCGCTCTGTTCGTCACGCACGATGACCGCATCTACGCCGTCCAGCAGCTCGACCCGTACAGCGGCGCATACGTGATGGCGCGCGGAATCGTCGGCTCGCGCGCGGATGCTCCCACCGTGGCTTCGCCGATGTACAAGCAGGTCTTCGATCTGCGCACCGGTGCGTGTCTGGATTCCCAGGGCAAGGAGGAGCGAACGCTCCGCACCTGGGCGGTCGGCGTCGACGACCACGGCGATGTGCTCCTGAAATGGAAGGCGAACGCATGACGACGATGATGGGGATCTCTCTGGGCGGACGCCTGGTGCTCTCGGTAGGGGGTGGGGATGTCGCGGCTCGACGCATCCGTCGCTTTCTCCTGGACGGTGCTGTCGTGCGGGTCGTGGCACCGGAGCTCGGCGAGCAGACCGCTCGGATGGTCGCGGAGAATACGCTCGAGTGGCACGCGCGCGAAGTCGAGCCCGCGGATCTCGACGGCGCCTGGCTGGTGCACACGGCGACCGGGAACGCGCGCGTCGACGGGCGGGTCGCCGCCCTGTGCGACGAGCGGCGTATCCTCTGCGTCAACGCCGGAAGCGGGGCGCACGGATCGGCGCGGCTGGCAGCCGAGACCCGGTCAGGCGACAGCATCGTGGGGGTCGTCTCGGATTCGGGTGTCGATCCGGGTCGTACAGGGGCACTGCGCGACGCGATCGCCGACCGACTCCGCGAGGGCGGCTTGCCGGTCCGGCGTCGTCGTCCGACCAGCGTCGGACACGTGCACCTGGTCGGCGGAGGACCCGGCCCGGTGGATCTGCTGACCGTTCGCGGACGACGACTCCTCGCGGAGGCGGATGTCGTGATCGTCGACCGGCTGGGTCCGGTCGCCGTCCTGGACGAGCTGAGTCCGGAGGTCGAGATCATCGACGTCGGCAAGCGACCCACCCATCATCCTGTCCCGCAGTCGGAGATCAACGAGCTGCTGATCGATCGCGCACGTCGCGGCCTTCGGGTGGTGCGGCTGAAAGGCGGCGACCCCTTCGTCTACGGCAGGGGCGGCGAGGAGGTCGAGGCGTGCCTGGCCGCCGGTGTGCCGGTGGATGTCGTGCCGGGGCTGACCAGCATCGTGTCGGTGCCTGAGGCGGCCGGCATCCCGGTCACGCACCGCGGAACAGCCGCTGCCCTGCACGTGGTCAACGGCCAGGACTCGCCCACCGATGCCACCTTGGCCGCCCTTCGCGACCCGCAGACCACCACGGTGGTGCTGATGGGCGTCAGTGCGCTCACCCGGTTCGCCGACGCTGCGCTCTCCGCCGGCGCGGACCCCTCCCTTCCGGTGGCCATCGTGGAGAGCGGACACACCGACGCACAGCGGACGACGCGCGCGCCGCTCGCGGACATCGCCGAGCGTGCCCGTGTCACGGGCGTCGCCAACCCCGCCGTCATGGTGTTCGGCCACGTCGCGGCGGCAGAACTGCTCCTCCCTGCCCTCGGCACGAATGGGACGCCTGCGCGCACCAGCGTGAGCGCGGGACAATCGAGGTGATGAGCTCTTCCGATCCGTTCCAAGGCGCCGGCGCCGGCCGCACAGCGCCGTTGCTGTCGGCGGCGTTGGCCGGGTGCACGATTCTCCTCCCCGTCGACCGGCGATCGGGCGAACTGACCGCCGCGCTCGAACGGCACGGCGCGACGGTTCGGCTGGCGCCTGCGCTGACGATCGTGCCGCACATCGATGACGAGGAGCTGATCGCACGATCGAGGGCGCTGATCGCCGATCGCCCGGACGTGGTCGTCGTCACCACGGGCGTGGGCTTTCGGGGATGGATCGAAGCTGTCGACGAGGCCGGCATGCTCGATGCGTTCCTCGAGGCGATCCGGCCCGCGCAGATCGTCGCACGCGGGCCAAAAGCGCGCGGCGCGATCCAGCAGGCGGGCCTCTCCGCAGACTGGGTCGCGGAGTCGGAGACAGCCGCAGAGCTGGAGGAGTTCCTTCTCGCCGAGGGCGTGCGCGGCAAGCGCATCGCCGTGCAGCATCACGGCTCGGGGTCGGACGGTCTTGACGAGGCCTTCGAAGCCGCCGGCGCGCACGTGGTGAGCCTCACGGTGTATCGCTGGGGTCCGCCGCCGGACCCGGCCGTCGTGAGGCGGTCGGTCACTGCCGCCGCTGCCGGGGAATTCGATGCGATCCTGTTCACATCCGCGCCGGGGGCGCAAGAATGGCTGGGCTCCGCGGATATCCTCGGTGCACTTCCGGACATCCTCGAGCACGCGCTCCACGGCCGACTCCTCACGGCGGCGGTCGGACCGATCACGGCCGGTCCACTGCGGGCGGCGGGCTTCGACCCCCTCCTGCCCGATCGCGGTCGCCTCGGTTCCCTGGTGCGCAGCGTGGTCACCTATTTCGGCGGTGGCCATGTCCCTGGCGTGCTCACCACCTCGGGGAAGCTGGAGCTGCGCAGCACCGGCGCCGTCGTCGGCGGCCGGTACGTTCCGCTCTCGCCGACGGGCGTGCAGGTCCTGGCCGTGCTGATGGATGCCGCGGGGGCGACGATCTCCAGGGAGGACCTCCAGTCCGCTCTGCCTCGATCGGTCTCGAACACGCACGCCGTCGAAGTGGCGGTTGCTCGTCTGCGCGAGTCGCTGGCGGATCCGGAGCTGATCAAGACCGTCGTCAAACGGGGGTATCGGCTGAACGTCGTCGAGGAGGCACCCGCATGACGGATCCGGTCCTGATCGCGTGTTCGCACGGAACGAGCTCCGAAGCAGGTCGGGCGGCGATCCGCGCGATCATCGCGGAAGCCCAAGCGCTGCTGCCCGGTGTCCGCATCGTTCCCACCTTCGTGGATGTGGAGCACCCGCAGATCGATGAGGTGGTCGCGGCTCAGACGACGGCGTCTGCGCCGGGAAGCCAGGACCCGGCCGATGCAGTCGCCGCCGTCGTGGTCCCTCTCCTCCTCTCGAGCGGCTATCACACCCGAGTCGACATCACCCGCGCCGTGAGCGCGGCCGATGGTCGAGCGATCGTCACCACGCCGATCGGAACCCATCCACTCGTTGCCGACCTCATCGTCCGAAGACTTCGCGCGGCGGGCGCCGTTGCGGACGACGTCGTCGTGCTCGCTGCCGCCGGATCCAGCGATCCGGCATCAGCGGCCGATGTTCGCCAGGTGGCCGCGGAGGTGTCGAGACTGTGGGGCGGCGAGATCGCCGTCGGTTTCGCCGCCAGTTCCGAGCCCCTCCTGCCCGATGCGCTGGCCGTCGCGAAGCGCGCCGGCCGTCGCACCGTCGCCGCCAGCTATGTGCTCGCTCCCGGCCATTTCGCCCGAGTGATCAGCCGCGCAGGCTTCGACGTCGTCACCGAACCGCTCGGACCAGACGAGGCCCTCGGAGCCGTCGTCGCCGCAAGATATCGTGCAGCCGTGGCGGATCTACCCGCCTTCCTCCCCGGCGAGCACCCGGGCCCGCCCGGCCAGAACCCGGGCGGGAGACGAGTAGACGTTCATCGATGAGCCTCGCACGAAGCCGATGAGCGTGAGGCCGGCCGACGTCGCGAGCTCCACCGCCAGCGAAGATGGCGCAGATACGGCGGACAGGATGGGGATGCCGGCCATCACCGCCTTCTGAACGAGCTCGAAACTGGCTCGACCCGAGACCTGCAGCACCGTCCCCGCCATCGGCAGACGATCGTTGAGCAGCGCCCAACCCACGACCTTATCGACGGCATTGTGCCGCCCCACGTCCTCGCGCAGCACCATCAGTTCGCCCGTCGCGGCGTCGAAGAGCGCGGCGGCGTGCAGTCCACCCGTCTTCTCGAAGACCGCCTGCCCGTCGCGGAGCAGGTCGGGCAGACGCTGCACCAATCCGGCGTCGACGGTCGCGGGGTCCGCTCTGACGTCGTAGCGCGAGTTCTTCTCGATCGCGTCGATCGATGCGGTGCCGCAGACACCGCACGAACTGGTGGTGTAGAAGTTGCGGGCGATGTCGGTCGAAGGCAGCTCGATCCCGGCGGCGAGCGCGACATCCAAGACGTTGTACGTGTTCTCGCCGTTCGCCAGGACGCCCACGGGGGCAGGTCCGATCGACAGCAGGGCGCCTGCATCGGACGACCCGGCGCCGGGTCCTCCGCAGTGGATGGCCGACCGGAATTCTTCCCCGGCAGCGATGATTCCCTCGCTGACGAGGAACCCCGCCGCCAGCTCGACGTCGTGTCCGGGCGTTCGCATCGTGACCGAGAGCGGCTTGCCGGCCACGCGGATCTCGAGGGGTTCCTCCACGGCCAGCACGTCGGCCCGGCGGCGCGCGACGGCATCGTCGTCGTTCAGCACGATGCGCGTGATCGAGGTGCGGACGGTGATCCGGCCCATCTCAACCGCCCATCGTCGTCATGCCTCGGGAAGGTTGCGGGAGTCTCCCGCGCTCCTGGCTCATGCCCCTACCGGTCGTCGTTCCAGCCGCACGATGACCGATTTGGAGGTCGGCGTGCCGCTGACGTCGGCGGTCGAGTCCAGCGGCACCAGCACGTTGGTCTCGGGGTAGTAGGCAGCCGCGTTCCCGCGTGGCGTGGAGTACGCCACGATCCGGAATTCCTCGGCACGACGCTCGATCCCGTCGCGCCACTCCGAGACGAGGTCGACGATGTCGTCCTCTTGGAAGCCGAGCTGGTGGATGTCCTTCCGGTTGACCAGGATGACGCGCCGCCCACCGTGGATACCCCGGTAGCGGTCGTCTTTGCCGTAGATCGTGGTGTTGTACTGATCGTGCGATCGCAGCGTCTGCAGCAGCAGTCGCCCGCGCGGGATGAAGGGATACTCCAGCGGATTGGCAGTGAACATCGCCTTTCCGGTCGAGGTCGCGAAACTGCGGTCGTCGCGGGGACCGTTTGGCAGGAACAGTGTGCGTCCCTTCTGTATCCTGCGCTCGAAGTCATCGAAGCCGGGGATCACGGCCGCGATATGCCGGCGGATCAGCGTGTAGTCCGCCTCCAGCGCCGCCCAGTCGGCATGTGGAACCGTCCGGGGCCGAGTGCCACGCTCGGACCGAGCAGCCGACGTGTGTCCCACCGCCGGGGCATCCGATCGGATTCCATCGTGCTCGGGCTGGCCGGCATCGACATCAACCGCGCTTCGTCCCTCGATCTGCGGCTCGAACGTGCTGCGGGTGTCCGACCCGAACAGTCGCCCGCACAGACGTGCCACGATCGCCACCTCGCTGAGCATGTCCTCCGACGGCGGGACGAGCCGGCCACGCGAGGCGTGGACGGCGCTCATGGAGTCCTCCACGGTGACCCGCTGCTCGCCGCCGCCGCGCAGATCTCGGTCTGTTCGGCCGAGCGTCGGCAGGATGATGGCGCGCTTTCCGGTCACGACGTGCGAACGGTTGAGCTTGGTCGATACCTGCACCGTGAGATCGACGGTGCGCACTGCGGCCTCCACGACCTTGGTGTCGGGCGTCGCAGAGATGAAGTTGCCGCCCATCGCCATGAAGACGCGCGCCTCGCCGTCGCGCATCGCCCTGATCGCCTCGACGGTGTCGTGGCCGTGCGCCCGGGGCGCGGTGAACGCGAATTCCCGGTCGAGCGCGGAGAGGAACGACTCCGACGGCTTCTCGTAGATCCCCATGGTGCGATCGCCCTGCACGTTCGAATGGCCGCGGACGGGGCAGACCCCGGCACCCGGCCGGCCGATGTTCCCCTGCAGCAGGAGCACGTTCACCACATCGCGCAGCGTCGCGACCGAGTGCTTGTGCTGCGTCAGTCCCATCGCCCAGCACACGATGGTGGCCTTGGACGTGCGGACCCGCTCCGCAACGCGCCGCAGCGTCTTCTCCGGCACGCCTGTCGCCGCGACCAGGTCGCGCCACGGGACGGCCGCGATGGCTGCCGTGTACTCGGCGAAGCCGGTGGTGTGCGCGGCGATGAAGTCGTGATCGAGCACCGCGCCGGCGTCGGGGCCGGACGTCGCGTGCTCGACCTCGAGCAGGTGCTTCCCGATCGCCTGGAACAGCGCCTGGTCTCCGCCGAGCCGGATCTGCACGAATTCGTCGGCGAGTTTCTTGCCGCCCAGAATGACCCCGCGCGGAGTCTGCGGGTTGCGGTAACGGATGAGACCGGCCTCGGGCAGCGGATTCACCGCGACGATGCTCGCCCCGTTGTCTTTCGCCTTCTCGAGCGCACTGAGCATGCGCGGGTGATTCGTGCCGGGGTTCTGCCCGGCGACGATGAGCAGGTCGGCGTTGTGCATGTCTTCGATGGTGACGGTGCCTTTGCCGATGCCCAGGGTCTCGGTGAGCGCCGAACCCGATGACTCATGGCACATGTTCGAGCAGTCGGGCAGGTTGTTGGTGCCGAGGCCGCGGACGAGCAGCTGGTAGAGGAACGCAGCCTCGTTCGAGGTGCGGCCAGACGTGTAGAACACCGCCTCGTTCGGGTCGTCGAGTCCGCGGAGGGCTGCCGCCACCTCGTCCAGCGCGTCATCCCATGCGATCGGGCGATAGTGGGTGGCGCCTTCGTCCAGGATCATCGGATGCGTCAGCCGGCCCTGCTGGCCGAGCCACCAGTCGTCATGCGCTCGCAGCTCTGCGATCGAGTGCTCCGCGAAGAACTCCGGTGTCACCCGTCGGATCGTGGCTTCTTCTGCCACGGCCTTCGCGCCGTTCTCGCAGAACTCGGCGATGTGCCGCTTGTCTTCTTCCGGCCAGGCGCATCCCGGGCAGTCGAAGCCGCCCTTCTGGTTCACCTGAAGGAGTGTCCGGATCGTGCGCGTGAGCCCCATCTGATCGTTGGAGACCTGCAGTGCGTGCAGCACAGCGGGCACGCCCACGGCGACTTTCTTGCGGCTCGTGACGCGCACCTGCGTCTCGTCGATGTCTGCGTTCGGGGGCTTCGTCGCCATGGTCTGCTCCTCACCTCATGTGTAGCACGATCACGCAGCGCCGAGGCCGGGCATGGGCTCTCCGGGGAAGAGGAACGCGAGGGTTACGGTGAATGCATGCGCCCGCTCCTGTCCGTGCAGGATCATCTCGCTGCGGTGCTCGCGACGGTCGCTCCGCTTGACGGCGAGACGATCCCGCTGGATGCGGCCTCGGGCCGGACGCTTCGCGAGTCGGTGTCGGCGGCAGTCGCGATTCCCGTGTTCGACAACTCGGCGATGGACGGCTTCGCCGTGCGATTCACCGATGTGGCGCGGGCCGATCGCCGACAGCCGATCCGGTTGACCGTCGTCGCAGATCTGCCCGCCGGAACGAACCTGGATCCGCGCATACCCGAGGGCTGTGCCGCGCGCATCATGACAGGATCGCCGGTCCCCACGGATGCCGACACGGTCGTGCCGTTCGAGGACACGACCGGCGGTCTTGCCGACTCGCTCGAGACCGCCTCGGTCGTCGTAGCCCCACGGACGCGCGGGGCGCACATCCGCCGCGCCGGTGAGGATGTCGCCACGGGCAGCCTGGTGGTGGCTCGAGGCGCGGTGCTGGGACCGCTGCAGGTGGCGGCGGTGGCCGCAGCGGGTGTGAGTGGTGTGGTCGTCGGGCGGCGACCGCGTGTGGCCGTCATCTCAACGGGTGATGAGTTGGCCGAACCCGGCAGCGCCTTGCGCCCCGGCCAGATCCCGGACTCCAACGGTCGGCTGCTGAGCGCACTCGTCGCCGACGCGGGATGCCACGTCGTGATGCGCACGACCATCTCCGACCAGCCGGCCGCGCTCGAGCATCTCCTCGACGAGCTCGCGCGGCAGGCACCGTCGCCACGAGCGGATGTCGTCGTGTTCTCCGGAGGGGTGAGCGGCGGCGCGTATGAGGTCGTCAAGGAGACGCTGTCCGGCTCGATGACCTTCAGCGACGTTGCGATGCAGCCGGGGAAGCCTCAGGCGTTCGGGCGATTGCCAGACGGCACCCTGGCTTTCGGGCTGCCGGGAAATCCCGTCAGCGCCGCAGTCTCGTTCGAGGTGTTCGTCCGCCCTGCGCTGTTGGCGATGCTGGGCAGGTCCGATCTGCAGCGGCCCGTGCTCGCCCTGCCCACGCTGCGGGGCTGGCGCTCACCCGAGGGAAAGCGGCAATACGTGCCCGTGGCGCTCGACCGGAGCAATCCGCGCTCGTGGCACGTCGTTCCGGCGACGATGAGCGGATCTCATCGCGCGGGAGGCATCGCTCGCGCGGAGGCGTTTGCGGTGATCCCGCCGGACGTCGACGTCGTCCGCGACGGCGATGTCGTGGATGTCATGCTGATCGCGTGATCGCCTCTCGGCGCAACTCTGCGTCATTCCAGTCCACCACGGCGCGTCTCACCGGGTGACCTCCACGCGGAGAGCTCTACGCGAAGACGACGGTCACCGCGCAGGACATCGCCGAAGTGATCTCCTCCGGGATCTCACGCCCGCACCACCTCGCCATCGACGAAAGCCTGCTGCGGCCCGCGGACCAGGTGTAGATCACAGCCGGGCGACCGCCGCCTGGATCGCCACCGCGGCGGCGCCGCGAGCCCACGCCCGGAAGCCCGCCTCGTCGACGAGGATCTCCACCGGCTCGGCGAGCGGGTCGCGCTCCGCACCGGTGGCGGCGACGATCCGCTCGGCCGCGATCCTCCACAGGCCGATACCGTCGCCCGCGAGGACGACCGTCGGCTGCATGGTGAGATTCGCCGCGAGCGCGATCATGCGGCCCAGCCCGCGAGCCGCGGCGTCGACCACCGCGGCCGCCGCGGGGTCGCCTTGCTCGGCGAGGGAGAGCACCTCCTCATATGCCACCGCTCGTCCGAGCGCGGCTCCCACCTGAGCGCACATTCCCACAGAGGTGAGCAGCGCGGAGGAGCACCCACGGTGCCCCTCGGGGCAGAGCGGGCCCGTCGGATCGATCGGTATGTGCCCCCCGAGGCCGACCCCGGCCTCGCGCGTATGGACCGCGTCCCCGCCGATGACCAGCCCATAACCGACGCCGGCGCCGATCGTGATCAGAGCGAAGCCGTCGCGTCCACGGCCGGCGCCGAACCATCGCTCAGCTTCCACCAGCGCGACGACGTCGTTCTCCACCGTCACGGTCGTTCCCGTCGCCTCCGCGATCAGCGCGCCGAGACCGACATCAGTCCAGTTCAGAAACGGTGCGCGGATGACGCGCCCGTCTTCGTCGACCGCGCCGCCGAGACTCACGCCGATGCCGACGAGCGGGTGCGGATCGCGTCGGGCGAGACCCTCGATGAGGTCAGCGACACGCGACACCACGGCGGAGGGCGAAACGTCGGCGATGACGGACTCAGCCTCCGCAACGACCCTCGCGCGCGCATCGGTGAGCACCGCGAATGCCGCATCACCGGTGATCTTCACTCCGACGAACGAGCCGAGGTCGGGCGCGATGTCCAACGGTCGGGCGGGCCTGCCGACCGAACCGTCGGAGTTCTCGCCGAGCTCGACGAACACACCTCGCTCCAGCAGCGGCCTGGCGAGCCGGGTGAGGCTCGCGGGCGACAGCCCGAGGCGTCGTCCGAGCGCGCTCCGGCCGATGGGCCCGTGGATGAGCACCTCACGCGCAAGTGTTTCGCGACTGTCTGTGCGCATCGCAACCCCCGTTGCTTCCATCCTGGCACCAATTGGCGGCTTCTCGACACTCTTCTCGTTCGCGAATGACCCTTGACCGCATAGTTCCTTCCGCGGTAGAAAGAATTCGTGACGAACGAGAGCCGACCGCTGGCGCAAGCGTGGGCACCCCCGACTGAATCGGTCAACCAGCAGATGGATACTCTGCACCTGCGCCGCGGTGGGACCAGTGTGGTGCTGGATCTGTCCGCCACCCCCCATCCCGCAATGGTGCACTGGGGCGAAGAGCTCGCCGGATCGACCCGCGACACGCTGGCGTCCCTGGCGATCGCGGCGCAGCCGCAGCGGGTGTCCGGTGGCCTGGACGAAACACCGCGTCTCGGGCTAGTGGCCACGCAGGCAGGTGGCTGGCTCGGCTCCGCCGGTCTGGAAGGCCACCGCGCCGGAACGAGCACAAGCGCCCGATTCGAGGTTGCAGGGGTCCAGGCGAACGATCACCGCGCCACGATCTCGCTCGTGGACGACGAAGCCCGTCTGGCCGCGCAGGTCGAGTTGCGCGTCGGACCGAGCGGTCTGCTTCGTCAGCGCATCCTGGTCCGCAACACGGGTACGACCGACTACACCGTCCAGTCGCTGCAGGCTGTGTTCCCTGTTCCGTGGGATGCGACGGAGCTGCTCGACACGACGGGCCGGCACCTGCGCGAGCGGTCACCGCAACGCAGGGCGTTCACCTTCGGGACACACCTGCGAGAGAGTCGGCGTGGCAGACCCGGCGCGGATGCCACGCTGCTGCTTGCCGCCGGCAGGCCGGGATTCGGTTTCGAGCACGGCCGCGTCCACGGAATTCACGTCGCGTGGAGCGGCAACCACCGGGTCATCGCCGAACGTGCCGTCACGGGCGAGGCATTCCTCGCAGGAGGAGAGCTCCTCTTGCCCGGTGAGGCCATCCTCGAACCCGGCGCTGCCGTGCAGACGCCCTGGGTCATCGGCTCGTGGGGTGACGGTTTGACGGAACTGTCCTCACGATTCCACGCAGAATGGCGCGCTCGCCCCCACCACCCCCGTCGACCGCGTCCCATCACGCTCAACACCTGGGAGGCCGTCTACTTCGATCACACGCTGCCGAAGCTGACCGCCCTCGCCGACGCGGCCGCCGGCGTCGGCGTCGAGCGGTTCGTGCTCGATGATGGATGGTTCACCGGGCGTCGCGATGACACTGCCGGCCTCGGCGACTGGTACGTCGACGAGAGCGTCTGGCCGGAGGGGCTGCACCCGCTCATCGATCACGTACGCGCCCTCGGGATGGAGTTCGGCCTCTGGGTGGAGCCCGAGATGATCAATCCGGACAGCGACCTTGCCCGCCGGCATCCGGATTGGATCCTGCGCGGACGCATGGCACTGCCGCCCCCGGCCCGCCAGCAGCAGGTCTTGGACCTCGCCCGCCCGGACGCATATGAGTACATCTCGCGCCGCTTGCACGCCCTGCTGGACGAGTACCCCATCACGTACCTCAAGTGGGATCACAACCGCGACCTCGCCGATGCCGGCAGCGGACCTCAGGGAGTGAGCCGCGTCCACGCGCACACACTGGCGGTGTACCGGCTCTTGGACGAGCTGAAGATGAGACATCCCGGCCTCGAGATCGAGTCCTGCGCGTCGGGCGGAGCACGCGTCGACCTCGGAATCCTGGATCGCACAGATCGCGTGTGGACCAGTGACAGCCTCGACCCGCTCGAGCGGCTGACCAATCAGCGGTACACCGGGCTGGTCGTTCCGCCCGAGATGATGGGCATGCACCTGACCAGTCCCGTCGTGCATTCCTCGGGCCGGACCGTCGCCCTCGGTCTCAGCGGTGCGGTGGCCCTGTTCGGGCACTTCGGCATCGAATGGGACCTCACCTCCGTCGGTGACGCCACGCGCGACGAGATCGCCCGATGGGTCGCGCTCGCCAAACGCCTCCGGCCGCTCGTCGCGAGTGGCACCGTCGTACACGTCGACGGCACCGATCCCGGAGTCGATGTACGGGGCATGGTGGCTGCCGACGCGGCGTCCGCCGTCTACACCATCACCCAGATCGAGACCTCCGTCGCCTACCCGGCCGGGCGGGTGCGGCTGCCGGGGCTGGCGCCGTCGCGCAGATACCGCATGCGAGTCGTTCCCGTCGGCGCCACCGGCCGCGACGCCGCCCAGTCCCCGCTCGCGTGGGCGCACCACGAGACGGTCCTGACCGGCCGTGAGCTCGAGTCGGTCGGAATCAGGCCGCCCGTGCAGTTCCCTCAGCAGGCGACCGTCATCGAGCTGATCGCGGAGCCATAGACCCCTCACCAGGTACAGCAGCAGGACAGCGCGCAAGGAGGCGCACAATGACCAACAGACATCGACCGACGGCCCGCGCCGTCGCCATGCTCACCGTGGCGGGTGTCGCGATCGGGCTGGGCGGATGCGCCGGCAGCTCCGGCGACGGGGTGACGACGCTCAACTTCTTCCAGTTCAAGGGCGAGGCTCTCGAAGACTTCGATCAGATGATCGCCGACTTCGAAGCCGAGAACCCCGACATCCGCATCGTACAGAACCAGGTCGCGGATGCCGATACCCTCATCCGCACGCTGCTCGTGAAAGATCGAGTCCCCGACATCATCACGCTCAACGCCAATGGCAACTTCGGTCGGCTTGCCGAGGCAGGCGTGTTCCGGGACTTCTCGGACGAGCCGGTGCTGCAGACGATCAACCCAGCGGTGCAGGACATCCTCGCCGACCTCGGCAGCTACGGCGACGAAGTCAACGGCCTGGGCTACGTGAACAACGCCAACGGCGTGATCTACAACCAGGCGATCTTCGACGACCTCGGGCTCGAGGTCCCCGAGACGTGGGACGAGTTCATCGCGGTCTGCGACGCCCTCGTCGCAGCCGGCATCACCCCTTTCTACGGGACTCTTGCCGACTCGTGGACGGGAATGCCGTCGTGGAACGCGCTTGGCGCGTATCCCGCGCAGGACGACTTCTTCGACAAGATGCGCGAAGAGGGCGAGGATGTCGGTCCCGACTCGGCGGTGTCGTTCGAGAAGGACTTCCCCGATGCCATGGATCAGCAGTACACGCTCTTCTCGGAGTACATGCAGGACGGGTACCGCGGTCGCACGTACGACGACGGGAACGCCGCGTTCGCGAACGGCGAGGTGGCGATGCTGCTGCAGGGGATCTGGGCGACGAACCCCATCAAGCAGACCAACCCGGACATCCAGATGGGCATCTTCCCCTATCCGGCCACCGACGACCCGGACGATCGCCTGCTCGTCTCCGGCGTGGATGTGGTCTTCACGATGGGCAAGGACAACCCGAAGGAAGAGGCGGCGATGCGCTTCATCGACTACGCCTTCTCTAAAGACGTCATCGAGGAATTCGCAGCATCGCAGAACATGGTGCCTTCGGTCGAGGGTGCCGAACTCAGCGACGACCCAGCCCTCCAATCGGTGAAGCCCTACTTCGACGACGGCCGGATCACCGGGTTCATCGACCATCAGGTTCCGCCGAGCATCCCGCTCACGCAGATCGTCCAGGAGTTCCTCTTCAACGGTGACACGCAGGCCGCGCTCGCCGCGCTCGACAACGAGTGGCGAAAAGTCGCCGCCCGAACCATCCCGGTCACGACAGGAGACGATCGATGACGATCACACAGGCGGTGCGAAGCACCGCGGCCGAGACGAGGGCGCCCAAGCGCGCTGCCCGGATCCGGACGGAGACCAAGCGCGCTCCATCCGCCTACTACTGGATGGTGTGGCCGGCCGTGATCGCCTTCGCGGCCTTCCACACTCTTCCCGTCATCATCGGCATCTTCTTCAGCTTCACCAACTACGCGGGCTATGGTGCGTGGAACTTCGTCGGTCTGTCGAACTACTTCAACCTGTTCAAGGACGACCGGGTCCTGCAGGCGTACGGGTTCTCGTTCCTCTTCGCGATCGTCGCGACGATCCTGACGAATGTGTTCTCCCTCGCGATCGCCCTGGGCCTGAACGCGAAGATCAAAGCCCGCAACTTCTGGCGCGGCGTCTATTTCGTGCCGTATATCCTCGCGATCCTGGTCATCGGATATGTGTTCCAGTTCTTCTTCTCGAACTCGCTGCCGAAGATCCTCGCGGGGATCCCGCTCTTCGCCGACAACATCCTGACCAATGACACGTGGGCATGGACGGCGATCGTCGCACTGGCCGTCTGGCAGTCGTGTGCGTTCGCGATCATCATCTACCTGTCCGGGCTGCAGACCATCCCCGCGGAACTCTACGAGGCGTCGTCGCTGGATGGCGCGACACCATGGCGCACCTTCCGCTCGATCACCTTCCCGCTGATCGGGGCGTTCTTCACGATCAACGTCGTGCTGAGCCTCAAGGGGTTCCTGCAGGTGTTCGACCCGATCATCGCGCTCACCAACGGCGGACCGGGCACGTCGACCGAATCCGTCACGCTGCTCATCTTCAGGGGCGGCTTCTCGGGCGGCGAGTTCGCCTACCAGACGGCGAACGCCGTGGTGTTCTTCATCGTCATCACGATCGTCTCGCTCTTCCAATTCCGGGTCCTTCAGCGCAGAGAGGCCGACTTCTGATGACCGATGCAAACACCACCCTCGCCCAAGCCGAGCCGGAGCTCGACACCGCGACCATCGCCCGGACGCGCAAGCGCGAGAGTGAGCGCGACGACGACACACGCAGGACGAACTGGTGGGCGACCGCGCTCATCGCGGTCTGCTCGCTGACGGTGCTCGTCCCGCTCTACCTCGCCATCGTCGTCGCGCTGAAGACGCCGGAACAGCTGACGCAGGGCACCGGGTTCGAACTGCCGAACCCGATCCGATGGGAGAACTTCGCGGATGCCTGGACGCGGACGAGCTTCCCGCAAGCGCTGGCCAACACAGCGTTCATCACCGTCGGATCGGTCGTCTTCACGCTGCTGACCAGCTCGGTCGTCGCGTACGCACTGGCTCGCAACATCCATCGCCCGTTCTTCAAGGGCGTGTTCTTCTACCTGCTCGCGGCGCTGTTCATTCCGTTCCCGATCATCATGCTGCCGCTGGTCAAGCAGACCTCCATCCTCGGACTGGACAACCAGGTCGGCATGATCCTGCTCTACACGATCTACGGGCTCTCGCTGAACATCTTCATCTACACCGCATACATCCGCTCGATCCCCATCGAGCTCGAGGAAGCCGCCCGAATCGACGGCGCGAGCACCTGGCGCGTCTTCCGATCGGTGATCTTCCCCCTGCTGATGCCCATGAACGCCACCGTCGGCATCCTCACCTGCGTCTGGGCGTGGAACGACTTCATCATGCCGCTCGTGGTGCTGACCGACCCGGGGGCACGGACCCTCCCTCTGGCTCAGTACGTCTTCCAGGGCCAGTTCAACACCGACTACACCGTCGCGTTCGCGTCCTACCTGATGGCCATGGCGCCACTGCTGATCGTCTACATCTTCAGCCAGCGCTGGGTGATCTCCGGCGTCACCCGAGGTTCCATCAAGTAGCGGGCGCGTCATGAGACGCCACGACCATGTTGATGCATCCGCCTGAGCCCGACACACGCGCGTTCAGGGTCGGTCAGTGTTCGGATCGTCGCTGAACTGGACGCGGTTGCCGCCGGCAGACTTGGCACGATACATGGCGTGGTCGGCTGCGCGGATGAGTGAGTCCAACGGGCGCTGCTCATCGTGGTCGATGGTTCGAGCCACGCCGATACTGGCTGTCAGGCCCATCCCTTCCGGCAAGGACACGATCGGCGATGCCACCGCGGCGCGCAACCGTTCGGCGATGCGCTGTGCATCTGAGGAGGTGCCGACGCTGCTGATCACGACGAATTCGTCGCCACCGTAGCGAGCGAGAACGTCCTCGTCGCGGACGTTCTCGCTCAGTCGGCGAGCGACTTCCCGCAGCACCTCGTCTCCCTGATCGTGGCCGAGCCGATCGTTCACTGCCTTGAACCCGTCCAGGTCGATGAACAGGATCGCGAGGATCGCACCGCCGACGTCGATCCTCGGGCGTTCTTCGAGCATCCGCCGGTTCGGTAGACCCGTGGTCTCGTCGTGGAACGCGGCGTGCTCGAGCTGGTTCTGCAACTGGATCGTGGTGAGCGTCTGCCCCGCCTGACCGGCCAGAGCGTCTGCGAGGGGCACGGCCTCCTCGTCGAATGTTCGAGGGTGGCGGAAGAAGCAGGCCCACGCTCCGAGTCGCATGCCGGCGTGCACGATCGGTGTTGCGATCAGTGCCTCGACTCCCTGTTCTCGCATCGCGCGACCCAGACCCGGCGTCACCTTCTCCGCTTCGTCAGGACCACTGATCTTGACGACCTCGCGCCACTGCCGGGTACCGGCCCTGACACGGGTGTCATCGAAGTACCCCGCAAGTGGATTACTGCCCGCTGCAAGGATGAGGGTGTCGCTGTCATCGGCGAGGAAGACAGCCGATTCTTCTGCGGCGAACGCCTGAGCGGTCGTCGTGGCGAGAATGTCGGCCAAGCGGTCCACCGACCTGGCGGCTGCGAACGCGATCGATGCGGCGATGATCAGCTCGAGGCGGTGACGCGTGCGCTGGGCCAATTGCAGAGACGCTCGCAGCGCCTGGCCCGCCCGGCGGCGCGCGGATGCGTCGATGACGACCAACACGCTGCCGTCCACGTCCACGGTGCGCATCACGAACGCGGCCCGCTTCGGATCGACACGGCTGACGCACAGGCGCAGTGACCCGCCCTCATCGGGCAAGAAGTCCTCCGTTTCGACGAAGAAGTCCGAGAAGAGGCGCCCGAGCACGTCATCGCCGCACCAAGACACGAACGCCCGGTTGGTTTCCAGGATCCGGTCATCACGGCCAAGCCGCACCACACCAACCGGCAGATCCGCCACAGCCAATCCCGATGCACCCACCCGCCGAGTGTCGCACACCCTCCACCGACCCACCGCGCTCGTCTCACCGCCGCCTCCTCAAGACGATTCGGATCCCCGAAGGTCACGTATTCTCAGAGATGTGTCGCTCTTGACCAGCTTCGCCACCCCGCCAGTCCTGCAGACACCGCGGCTGACCCTCGTCCCGCATGGACCCGAGCACATCGACGACGTGATGGTCGCGCTCGCTGACGGCGACGCGATGAGACTGACTGGCACGCGCGGCTCGTTCACCCGCGAGCAGGTGCTTGCACACCTGCACCGCATCGCAAAAGCAGACGACCGCGCCGACTTCGCCATCCTCGATGAGGCAGAGAACTACATCGGCGAGGTGGTCCTCAACGAGCTCGACGAGGACAACCTCGCCGTGAACTATCGCATCGCGCTGTCGGGCACCTCCACCCGCGGACGCGGCTACGGCACCGAGGCCGGCCGCGCTGCGGTGGAATGGGCCTTCGGCACCGCGGGAGTGCACCGCATCTCACTCGACGTCTACAGTTTCAACCCCGCCGCCCAGCGCTCGTACGAGAAGATCGGCTTCCGAGTCGAAGGGCGCGCACGCCACACACTCTTCTGGGACGGCGAATGGGTGGACTCAATACTGATGGCCATGCTGGCCACTGACCCGCGCCCCTGACGCCGAACCCAAGATCCCGGGGGATGAGCAAAGCCAAGAACTTCTCCTGCGAATGCTCGGGCGGGTCATACGGTAATGGCGTCCTTCATCCGTCACTGAAGCGTTCGCGTGCGTGCTCGACGTTCGGCCCTGTGGAACCGGCGCCCGCTCAGCCAACAGCAGCGCCGAGATGACGGGCGAAGAAGCGGGCGGCATCCTCGCCTGCAAACTGCGGGACGCCCGTGTGGCCGCCCGTATTGGCGTAGAGCGTCTTCTCCGTCGATCCGAAGGCGTCGAACAGATCGAGGGCCATCCGGCGGTCGTTGCCCTCGTCGTCCCATTGCAGGAGGACGTGCAGCGGGATCGTGACCCGACGCGCCTCTTCCATCGTCGTGCGCGGCACATGACTGCCTGCAAAGAGGCCCGCCGCCACGATGCGTGAGTCGATCGCGGCCAGACGTACTCCGATCGCGATCACCCCGCCGGAGAATGCGACCCGCTCGCCAATCTCGGGAAGGGCGAGGACCTCGTCGAGCGTGGCCTGCCACTCCGGCACCGCCAGATCCACGAGAGGAAGTATCAGCCGGTCGATGACATCTTCGGCAGGCTCTTCGCCTGCAGAGATCGCACGAACGAGGTCCGCTCGAGCCTGCTCCACGCCGGGCACCGGAGTTCTCTCGCCCGCTCCGGGCACCTCGATGGAGACCGCAGCGAAGCCTTGCGCAGAGGCGCTGCGCGCTCGTGCCGCCAGACGGGGATACATCCGTCGCATCCCGATGCCGCCGGGTTGGCCCATCAGGATGAGTGGAACCGGCGCGGCCGAGGATGCGGCCGGTGGCGTCCACAAGATGCCGGAAATGTCGTCGAGGATGAATTCACGCTCGGTGATGCCCTCGTCGAGATTCTGTTCAGAAATGAAGTGCATGGTCGTGCCTTTCGGGTGCGCTGCAGATATGCGGCGCCCCCGGACGACTCATCGCCCGACCGTGACTCCCCGGAAGAGCACCAACGTCAATTCGTTCACGGGTGCCACCTCCTCAAACTCCTGCACGGACGCCCCAGGGTATCAGCGCCCATCTGAGCTCGAGCCGGCTGGCGGGTCGACCAGCCCGAGAACACCCGCCGACGGTGAGGGCTTCCTGGAACTGGGCGACAGGTGTGCCGACCTCGACCTTCCAGGTCTGCTGGAAGGTGGCCGCACCACTCTGACGCGAATCGCTCCAAAGCGCCCATCCGCGACACCGGGTTCTCGTGTTTCGCCAACGAGCATCGCGGGTCTGACAGGATCCCCGTATGACTGAGACTCTGCGGGTGCGTCCACGGGTGTGGATCGGGTTGGCCATCTACGTCGGCTACGTCATCATCGTCTTCGCCGTCCAACAGTTCTCCGGAGTCCCGTACACCGCGCTCGGTGAGTCCGGCAACAACCTGTTCCGCGGAGCAGGACTGTCCCTGATCGTCGCCGCCGTACTGCTGGCCATCACGACGACACTGCTCGGATGGTGGCGGCCGGCGCTGTTCGACCGGCACCGCAGCGTCCGATGGCCGATCATCGCCCCGATCCTCATGGCAGTCGCTCTGCTGATCAACCTCGCCTCCACCGACTGGGGCTCCTACGACGGGCCGTTCTTCGCCGCCTCCCTCGTGCTGATCCTCGTCGGCTTCACCGAAGAACTCACCACCCGCGGCCTCCTCCTCACCGGTCTACGCAGTCGACTCGGCGAAGGATGGGTATGGTTCATCACGACCGCCCTGTTCGCACTCATGCACCTCGTCAACTCGCTGTCCGGCCAGGCGATCGGGCCGACCCTGCAGCAGGTCGGATTCGCCTTCCTCGGCGGTACGATCCTCTACATTCTCCGCCGCACCACCGGCACGCTGATCTGGGCGATGGTGCTGCACGGCCTCTGGGACTTCTCCACCTTCGCCGTCGCCCACGGCACACCCGGACCACTTGCCGGATTCGGGTCGATCCTGTACCTCGCCGCCGGAGTATTCGCCCTCGCCACCGTAGCCTTCGTGATCCGCGGCTCGAACGAGCGGCTCACGATCTCGACCACGACGCGCTGACTGCCCGCCTCTCGTCGAAGCTGCGCAACTCGGGGTCGGCGGTGAACCAGGGTTCGTTCGAGAACGGGGTGCCCTTGCGGGTCATCTGCATACGGTTATCCCCCCTTCTCAGCGGTGGGCTCCGCCACAGGCGCGGACGCGGTTGGGGCAGCGGTCCCCCGGAGCCGTCCACGCACTCCCCCACCTCGCGAATCATCGCCCCGCGACTCCGTATCTTGGACTTGTGCGATCAGATGCGAGTGCATCGTCATCCGATGGACCCCGCGAATTCGCAGCCCCTTGGTCCCCTCCGCAGACTTCCCTGATTCACGATCAGACGAAGAACTCGCCGAGATCCCGCGGGTCATAGCACTCTGGAGAACACGAAAACCCGCGGAATTCCGCGGGTTTTCGTGGGTTACTGTCTCAACACAGTGTGCGCCCGAAGAGACTCGAACTCCCAACCTTCTGATCCGTAGTCAGATGCTCTATCCATTGAGCTACGGGCGCATGGCCGCTTTGCGAGCAGGCCAGCGTCCAGAATACCCCACGCTCGCCCACGGCACGAATCGAGCCGGAGGAGCGGGAGCCACCCGCGGAGTCAGCCCACCCACGCGCCCCAGACCGGCCCGGCGTCGATGCCCAGGGCCTTCAGGTACACGCTGAGCTTGCCGTAGAAGATGTACACCGCCTCGCGGTAGATCTCGTGCTGGACGAACGGCGACGCGATGAAGCCGTCGCCTCGGTCGATCCGATCGACGTGGAGCTCGTCGACGCTCAGTGCGTCCATCGCGGCCTTCATCGCCGCGTCCTGCACGTCGAACCAGGCTCGCAGCTCGGCAACCGTGGTCGGCGACGGGTGCGGCACGTGCCGATGCGTCCAGTCGAGCGTGGACGTTTCGAACGAGTGCGTGTAGACCCCCTCGACGTCGCCGAGCTGCAGCAGCAGTTCGCCGAGCGACGGGTTGCGACCCGGCAGTGTGCAGGCCAGATCGTCGTCCGACACGAGGCTCAGGACGAGATCGCGCATCGCGTGATGGCCCCGGATCTCCTCCTCGTACAGCGTGTTCATGCGCTCAGAATCTCAGAGCTCTTCGATCTCCACCACCGGGTCCGCGTCGAGCGCCTTCAACTGCCTGACCAGCGCGACGCGTCGGTAGGAGGCATCCAGCAGCTCTTCGATCAGGTCCCACGGACCGGATGCCGCGTCGATCCGGATCGCGAGCCAGCCGTACGCCCCCTCGTACGGCGGTACGAAGACGTCGTCGCGCTCGAGCAGCGCGTCGCGCTCATCCGGATCGGGGATGAAGACCACCGCGGAGGTCTCCCCCACCCCGACGAGCGCGAACTGCCGCTTCCCCGCTCGGAACGTGCAGCGGCCGTGCGCCATCACCTCCGCGCACTCCGGATACCGCTCGGCCAGCGACCGCACGCGACGAACGAGCGGATGCTCCGGCGGGAAGTTCACGACGTGCGAGTCCGCGCTCATGACGATGAAACTACTCGTCCTCCGACGGATCGTCCTGCGCATCGTGCCCGCGCGTGAGCGCGCGACGGTGGGACGCGAGACGCGGCAGATCGACGAGGCGAAGCGCCTGCATACGCGCCGCGCGCATCGTGGCGTAGTCGGGGTCGACGTCGGCGCGCATCCCCTCGACGTTCAGCCGTCGCTCCAGGTTCGACTCCACATCGCCCCACGCGGCATCTCGCGCCTGTTCGACCAGGCCGCCGATCGCCTCCGGATCCTCCGCGCGCTGCCGCAACTCCTTCGCGACGCCCACGTACTGCCGGTAGCGCTTGCGCAGGTTGCGGGTGTCGCGGTCGCGGTAGTCGTGCGTGCCGTCGGGATCGGAGTACTTCCCCCACGCCTTCTTGCGCTGCTTCTTGGCGAGGTCGGCCGCAGCCTGCTGTTCGTCAGCGAGCGCGATGAGCGTATCGCGCGCAAAGGCCCCGACCGCTGCGCCGTCGAAGGGCACATCCTGCCCGATGGTCTGCACCAGGATGTGATTGCGCACGGAGAGTCGAGCCGCCGCGGACGCGATGGATACGCCTTCGGCGACGGCATCCGCGGTTTTTCCCATGCGCGCAAACCCCCTCCCCCGAGGGTACCTGTCCGCGGCGCAGCCTCGAGGCGGCGAGAATCGTTCCAACGAAAGTGCGGAAGGACGAGGATGAACCGGATGCGACGGCTCGACGTGCGAGGCAGGACCAGCGTGATCACGGGTGCGGCCAGCGGCATGGGCGCCGAGATCGCGCGCGAACTCGACCGTCGCGGTGCGCGTCTCGCCCTCCTCGACCGCAACGCCGAGGGGCTCGCGGCGCTGGCCGCGGATCTGACGGGCACGGGCCATACGATCCACACCATCGACTTGACCGACGACGACGCGGTCTTCGCGGTGGCGGCCGAGATCGCGGCATCCCACCCGCACGTCCAGACGCTCATCACGTGCGCCGGCTCGTCCATGCTCGGCGACATGGATCAGTCCTCGATGGAGGAGATGCGCTGGCTGATGGATGTGAACCTCTGGGGCACCGTGAACATCACGAAGGCCCTTCTGCCGGTGATGCGCCGCGAGCGCGCGGCGCACATCACGCATCTGGTGAGCATCTACGGCCTGGCAGCGCCCGCGGGCCGGATCCCGTACGCGATGACGAAGTACGCGGTGCGCGGGTTCACCGAGTCGCTCCGCCACGAGCTGGAGCGCTCGAGCGTCACAGTGGGCGCGATCTACCCGGCGGGCGTGAAGACCGGGATCATCCTGCACGGCCGCTACGCCGCCGCGATCGATCCGGCCGTGGCCGCCCGCGCCGCCGCGGCCCAGGCCGCGATGTACCACACCGAGCCCGCCGACGCCGCCCGGCGCATCGTCGAGGCGACGGTGCGTCGCCGGGCCCGGACGATGGTCGGCCGTGAAGCGCGGCTGATCGACGTGCTGACGCGGATCACCCCGGCGCACTACTGGAACGCGATGCGTCGCCCTCTGCGGGACGCGATCGACACGACGACGCCGATCGCGTCGCGTCATCCCTCGTGAGAGGCCTCAACTGCAACGAGACACCACGCGATGCGTGATGTCTCGTTGCAGAACAGGATGCGTCCGGGCGCGGCGGCGATTCGAGAACCGCGCGCCGGCCGGAGTCAGACGCCCTTGGTGCGGAACTTCTGGACGATGCCGCACTCGAACGGGTCTGCGGCTGACAGGCCGACCTCGTTGAGGTAACGGATGACGATGCCGTAGGACTTGAACAGCGTGGTCTCGGCGTATGGCACGTCGAGCGTCTTGCAGTAGTCGCGGACGATCTCGCGGGCCTGGGCGAGGTGCGGGCGCGGCATGCTCGGGAAGAGGTGGTGCTCGATCTGGTAGTTGAGACCGCCCATGAGCCACGTCGCCCACCAGCCGCCGGAGACGTTGCGGGAAGTGCGGACCTGCTTGGTGAAGAAGTCGAGCTTCGCGTCGGGGTCGATGATCGGCATGCCCTTGTGGTTCGGCGCGAACGCCGCACCCATGTAGATGCCGAAGACGGCCATCTGCACACCGAGGAACGCGAACGCCATGCCCAGCGGCAGGAACACGAAGATCGGCGTGAGCACCAGGGCGAAGCGCAGGGCGATGAGCCCGAGCTCGACCCAGCGGCCCTTGACCGGCTGGCGGAAGTTGAGGAGGTGCCGCAGTCCGATGAAGTGCAGATTCAGGCCCTCGAGCGTCAGCAGCGGGAAGAACAGCCAGCCCTGCCGGCGAGTGATGAAGGCCATCGGGCCGGACACCTTGGCGGCGTCGACCTCGAGGAAGCGGATGGTGTCGACCTCGATGTCGGGGTCCTTGCTGACCCGGTTCGGGTTGGCGTGGTGACGCGTGTGCTTCGAGCTCCACCAGTCGCGGCTCATGCCGACGATGCCGTTGCCGATGATCAGTGCCACGCGATCGTTCAGCTTGTTCGAGCTGAAGATGGTGCGGTGCGCCGCCTCATGGGAGAGGAAGGCGACCTGGGTGAAGAGGATGCCGAGGGCCGCCGCGATCAGCAGCTGGTACCAGCTGTCGCCCAGCAGGATGAATCCGGTGATCGCGCCGCCGAAGCCCAGGACGATCGCGGTCGCGGTGAAGATGTAGAACCACGGGGTCCGCGCCAGCAGACCGGTCTCGCGCACGACCTGCGACACCTTCGTGTACGCCTGAGCGATCGGCGGGAAGCTGTCTTTGCGAGCGTACGTCTGGCGTACGGCGCCGAGGGTGGATGCGGGTGCGGAGACTGAAGTGATGGCGACACCTACCTGTTCGGGGGTCTCGCGAAGCGAGCCGGGCGAAAGAGAAGGGCGGATGTGCCGTTCGCTGGTGCCCACCCTACGCGGCGGAACATGCATTCCCGGGAATGTGATACGGGGGATTGACAGATTCGGTTCGTCCCGATTTTCGGGAGG
Organism: Microbacterium pygmaeum; assembly: GCF_900100885.1. NCBI lineage: Bacteria > Bacillati > Actinomycetota > Actinomycetes > Micrococcales > Microbacteriaceae > Microbacterium > Microbacterium pygmaeum. The sequence goes on along the minus strand of NZ_LT629692.1, from coordinate 1,171,213 downwards.
AAGCGGCGTACAGCGGATGCTCATTCCGCCGTGCTAGCGTTGCACTCGGCGGAATTCTCCGCCTGCGTCGTTGTCACGCTTCGCGGTCTCCCGAACCGCGGTTCTTTTCACACGGCGAACCGATGCGCGAACCCGCGCCGTCGCCCACTTCACGCCCTTCCCGCGGCGTGCAATCCGAAAGCATCCCTATGCCTACTTTCTCCGACCTCGGCGTGCCCACGGCACTTGCCAACTCACTTGCCTCTGAAGGCAAGACCGAGGCCTTCCCCATCCAACGCGACACGCTGCCCGACTCCCTGGCCGGGCGCGACGTGCTCGGCCGCGGCCGCACCGGCAGTGGCAAGACCATCGCCTTCGCACTCCCCCTCGTCGCTCGCCTGTCCGGCGCGTTCGCCTCAGGTCGCACCCCTGGCCGCCCGCGCGGTCTGGTCCTGGCGCCGACCCGTGAGCTCGCGACGCAGATCGCCGCCACCATCCAGCCTCTCGCCGCGGCCAGCGGCTTGAGCGTCACCACGATCTTCGGCGGCGTCAGCCAGAAGCCGCAGGAGAGCGCGCTGCGCGCCGGCGTCGACATCGTCGTGGCGTGCCCCGGTCGCCTCGAGGACCTCATGAAGCAGGGTCACATCCGTCTGGACCGCGTCGAGATCACCGTGCTCGACGAGGCCGACCACATGGCCGACCTCGGCTTCCTCCCGGGCGTCACGCGCATCCTCGCGGCCACGCCGCAGGGCGGGCAGCGCATGCTGTTCAGCGCGACCCTCGACCGCGGCGTCGACACCCTCGTGCGTCGGTTCCTCCAGAACGAGGTCCGCCACGAGATCGACGACCAGAGCGTCCCGCAGGGCGAGATGACGCACCGCGTCTTCCTCATCTCCGACGACGACAAGGCCGCGCTGGTCAAGCACCTCGCATCCGGCCGCGGTCGGCGCATCATGTTCACGCGCACCAAGCACCAGGCCAAGAAGCTGGCGAAGGTGCTGACGGCAGCAGGCATCCCCGCGGTCGACCTCCACGGCAACCTCTCGCAGGCTGCCCGCGAGCGCAACCTCGCCGCGTTCGGCGCCGACGTCGCCAAGGGCGGCGTCCGCGTGCTGGTCGCGACCGACGTCGCCGCACGCGGCGTGCACGTCGACGAGGTGGAACTCGTCGTCCACGTCGACCCGCCAATGGAGCACAAGGCGTACCTGCACCGCTCTGGCCGCACGGCTCGCGCCGGCGCCGCCGGCACCGTGGTCACCGTCACCATCCCGTCGCAGCGTCGGGATGTCGCCGACCTGCTGAAGAAGGCCGGGATCACGGCCCCGCTGGAGCAGGTCACCGCGCACGCGGCATCCATCACCGAGCTCGTCGGCCAGCCGGCCGACCACGTCACCCCTGCCCCGATCCAGGCGGCACCGCAGCGCACGGCGAAGCCGCGCACGGCCGGTGCCGGCGGTCAGGGTGGCAGCGGGCGTGGCGGTCAGGGCGGTCGTGGCGGCAGCGCCGGCGGACGCGGCCAGGGCGCCGCGCGCGGCGGGCAGGGTCCGCGCGACGGTCAGGCCGGTTCGGGTCGGAGCGCCAAGGCCTCCGGTTCGGCGTCGCACTCGCGGGGCGCCGCGGCTCCGGCTGCGGGCTCGCGCCCCTTCTACTCGACCGGCACCGGTCAGGCCGGGGCCCACAACCCGGGAGCCGGCCAGACCGAGCGCCCCCGCGGTCCGCGTCGCGCGTCGCACAACGGCCAGCGCTCGGGCGCACCGCGCGGCTGACCCTTCCACGGCGACGCCGCATTCGCGGCGCCGAGCCGATACGAAATGAACGAGCCGATACGCCGCGTACGCGCGGAACGTATCGGCTCGTTCTCGTCGTCCCGGCTCGGCGACATCGTCAGAGGCTCGGCGACATGGCCGAGGCGCCGCGCCGACCCAGTGCTAGGCGGTGAGCTTCGCGACGATCGCGGCGACGCGACGCGCGCGGGTGTCCTCCGCCTTTGCGCCCTCGACATTCGTCACGTGCGCCTTCTGGGCGCTCGGCGCGAGCGCGTCGAACGCAGCCCGCGCGTCGGCGGCGGCGAGCGCCTGGCCGAGGTCCTGCGGAACCTCGACGGTGCGCGGCGCGGTGTCCAGCGTCAGATCGACCGTGATCGTCTCACCGCCCTGCAGACCGGTGGCCGCGCGCTTGTCCGAGCTGAACGCGATCAAATACCGCCCGCCCATCGTGGCGATCGTGCTGCGGTACGAGAAGTCGCCGTTCACGGTGACGTTCACCGCGGGGCGTTTTCCGCCGCCGAGCGCTTCCAGGACCTCGGGCGGAACCTCGATTCCGGTGTTGTTGCCGGACTTGAACAGGGTCGTCTGGAAGCGCATGAACCGAGTGTGACACGGGATGCCGGGCCCGGCCAGACGGACTAGCGCGCAGCCTTCGCGCGCGCAAGCCCCCTCTCCCGGCACCGCGAACGTCGTAGATTTTCAGCACTACCTTCACGAAAGGAGGCGCACCATGGGATTCGTGGATGACGCCAAGGAAACCGCTGAAACCGCCGGACGCAAGATCAAGGATGCGTGGGAAGACACCACCGACAAGATCGGCGACAAGGTCGATGAGGCCAAGGCAGACGCTGACGTGAAGAAGGCGGAAGCCGAACGCGATTCCGTCAAGGAGCGCAACGATCTCAAGGAGCAGATCCGCGACGCGTGACCGCATCATGACTGCCCGGCCGCGAGCCGAGGCGTGAACAGAGGGCCTTGGAGAATACTCCGGGGCCTTCTGGCATTCCCAGGCGACTGTCAGGAACGGCAAACCGATCGGCCACCGGATCCGAAGAACCTCCAGACGCGGCATCCGGCCGTGCACGAATCAGGAGGTCGCTCATGCGCACGTCACCGAATCGACTCGTCGCCACGATCTTCGGCGCGGTCTACATCCTCGTCGGACTTCTCGGCTTCGCCGTGACCGGCGGCGTCGGATTCCTCGCCACCGAGGGCGGACTGCTCCTCGGCATCTTCGAGGTCAACCCGCTGCACAACATCGCTCACCTGCTGATCGGCGCCGCACTGCTGATCGCCGGGCTGATGTCGGCACGCGCTGCCAAGACCGTGAACATCATCGTGGGCGCCGCCTACCTGTTGCTCGGCATCGTGGGGTTCTTCCTCGTCGGCACCGCGCTCAACGTGCTGGCGCTGAACACGTTCGACCACTTCCTGCACCTGGGCAGCGCGATCGTGCTCCTCGGTGTCGGACTCGCCGCCGAGCGTGGCACACGGGCGAACCTGTCCGGCCGCACCGCCTGATTCCGACCGGACACGGTCGGACAGGAGGGAGGCGATGATGCAGACCATGACGATGAACTCCGCGGCTCGGGTCGCGGAGCAGAGCTCAACTTCGGGGGCGAGCTCGCCGTCGTGGCACGCGCCGGCAGCATGGGGAGCAGGTCTGATGCAGATCGCCCTCGGCGCCGGCGCGGTCATCGCCGACTCCAGTGGGGCGGTCAGCCGCGCGACAGGGTCCCTCCTGATCGCGATGGGTCTGGCCGCCCTGGTCTGGGGCGGCGTGTCCCTCGCGCGAGCGCGCCTGGTCCTGCCGCGCATCGTCGTCGGCGTCGCACTGGCCGGGATCGTGATTCTGGCCGCAGCCTTGGCCCTGGACCCGGTCCGCATCAGCGTGTTCGCCGTGGCCGCGGCATCCGTGCTCCTCATCGCGGTCGCGCTGGCGGCAGTGGCCGCCCTGCGCCGCGCGGGCACAGGACGAGCGGATGCCGCGTCCCCGCGCATCGTCGAGCTTCTCATCGCCGCTGTCCTCGTCGCGGCCCTGGTCACACCGGCCCTGTCGGCGACCGAAGCCGGCAGGCTGGCGCCCGATCACGGCTCTCACGGCGTGATGGTCGACCCGTCGCACCACTGACGCGACGCGGGCGCGTCAGATCGCGGAGATCCGCCAGGACGCCTCGGTCGACTCGCCCGGCTCGATCACGATCAGACCGGCGTCGTAGGCGTACGAGTCCGCATTGAAGGCATCCGGAGCGCAGGTCATCGGCTCCACCGCCAGGCCGAGCCGGCTCTGCGCCGCCACCGGCTTGTCGGCCGTGTGCACCTGGACCCATGGGCATTCGGTGCCCCAGCTGATCGCGACGCCGTGACCTGCAGCATCCGTCACCCGCACCGTCGTCTCGTCGCCCTCGTCGCGCAGGATGCCCGAATACGCGTGGTCCAGCTCGGTGGCACCGATTCGTCGCGCCGTGCGGAAATCGAAGCGCTCCGGGTCGGCGGAATCGACGGCCACCAGCTCGGTCGGGATCAGGCGATCGGGCGTCACCTCGAGCACGTCCGCCGCCGGCAGCTCGAGGAGCCAGTCGTCGACCCGACCCGGGCCGGCCACGAGGTACGGGTGCGGTCCGGTCCCCCACGGCGCCGCGGAGAGGCTGTCGTTGCGGGCGGTCACGGACTGCGTGAGTCCGTCCGGTCCGAGGGAGAAGGTGACGCTCACGACGATCCGCCACGGGTAGGCCGTCTGCGGCTGGATGACGGCCTCGAGGGTCACGTGGTCGGGCCCCTTGTCGACGGCGTCGAAGTCGAGCCACGGACCGAAGCCGTGCAGCGCGTGTCCGCGGGCGGGCTCTGACAGCGCGAGCTGGAAGTCGGAACCCCCGAAGGAGTACTTGCCGTCCACGACCCGGTTCGGCCAGGGCACGAGGGTCGCCCCACGGTGCGCGGGGCGCACCTCGTCGGCTTCGAACGGGACGACGAGGTCGCGGTCGTTGCATGTGAGCGAGCGCAGCGAGGCGCCCACGCTCGCGATGACGGCCTCGTAGTCGCCCGCGCGCAGCGCGTGCTGGGTCCCGGATGCGGGGGTGCGTGCCATGGATCAGATTCCCTGAGCGAGTCGGTAATACGCCTGGTTCCACCGCAGTTCGCGCTGGAAACCGCGAACCGTGGTGTCCTCGTCGATGACGACGAGTTCGGTCTTGGCGATCTCCGCGAAGTCACGGAACACCTCGATGCCGACGGCGGTCGTCATCACAGTATGGTGGGCGGCGCCCGCAGCGAGCCAGCACCCCGCGCTCGTCGCGAAATCGGGCTGCGGCTTCCAGATGGCGCGGCCGACCGGGAGCTTGGGCAGGTCGGGTGCCTCGACGTTCTCCACGACGTTCGCCACGAGCCGGAACCGATCGCGCATGTCGCTCATCGCGACCACCAGGGCCGGGCCGGGGTCTGCGGTGAAGACCAGCCGAACCGGGTCGTCCTTGCCGCCGATGCCGAGGGCGTGCACCTCGAGGCGCGGCTTGGCGGTGGTGAGCGAGGGCGAGACCTCGAGCATGTGCGCGCCGAGGATGCGCTCGTTCCCCGGAACCAGGTCGTAGGTGTAGTCCTCCATCAGGCTCGCGCCGCCGGGCAGCCCGGCGCCCATCACGTTCGCGACGCGCACGAGGATCGCCGTCTTCCAGTCGCCCTCGGCACCGAAGCCGTATCCCTCGGCCATCAGTCGCTGCACGGCGAGACCCGGCAGCTGCGTGAGGGCGCCGAGGTCCTCGAACGAGGTGGTGAAGGCGCCGAAGCCGCCCTCTTCGAGGAACGCGCGCAATCCGATCTCGATCGCGGCACCGTCGCGCAGCGACTGGTGGCGCTCGGCGCCGGGCAGCAGTTCGTCGGCGACGTCGTAGCGCTCCACATACTCTGCGACGAGGGCGTCGATGTCCGATTCGGATGCTGCGGCCACCGCATCCGCCAGTTCGTTCACGCCCCACGTGTTCACCTGCACGCCGAAGCGCAGCTCGGCTTCGGTCTTGTCGCCCTCGGTGACCGCGACGTAGCGCATGTTGTCGCCGAAGCGCGCGAGCTTCAGCGTTCGCGAGGCGGTCCAGCCGGCCGCGGCGCGCTCCCAGTCCTCGACCTGCTGACGAACGACCGGGTTCGAGACGTGACCGACGACGGTCTTGCGCGCGACCCCGAGCCGGGTCTGGATGTAGCCGAACTCGCGGTCGCCGTGCGCGGCCTGGTTGAGGTTCATGAAGTCGAAGTCGATGTCGGCCCAGGGCAGCTCGACGTTCGCCTGCGTGTGCAGGTGCAGCAGCGGCTTCTGCAAAGCGTCGAGGCCGGCGATCCACATCTTGGCGGGGCTGAAGGTGTGCATCCACGCGATCACGCCGATGACGTCATCTCGGGCGTTCACCTCGAGCGCGAGGCGCCGGATGCTGTCGGAGTCCTTCAGCACCGGCTTCCAGACGACGTTGACCGGCAGCCCGGACAGGCCGTCGGCGACCGCCTGCGACTGCTCGGCCACCTGGCGCAGCGTCTCCTCGCCGTACAGGTTCTGGCTGCCGGTGACGAACCAGACCTCGTACGCGTCGAGGGAGGTGGAAAGCGGAGTGCGGGTCATGAGTGGTTCCTTCGGTTCAGAGGGCTTCGACGGCGGCGGCTTCGACGGCGAGGCCGGCGCGATAGCGGTCGAGGTAGGTGGCGAAGCCGGCGACGTCCGCCGGATCCGGATCGACGGTGGAGATGGCGGCGCCGACGAAGACCTGCTCCTCGAGGTACTCCCCGAGGGTGCGTCCGGATCCGGATGCCGCGTACGCGGCGAGCACCGCGATGCCCCACGCGCCGCCTTCGGCGGCCGTGTCGCCGACGGCGACCGGCGCGTTCAGAGCGCCGGCGAGGAAGCGCTGCGCGACACCTGCGGTGCGGAACATGCCGCCGTGCGCGAACATGCGATCCAGCTGCACGCCCTCGTCGTCGAGAACCCGCATGCCCAGGGCCAGGGTTCCGAAGACGCCGTACAGCTGCGCGCGCATGACGTTCGCGAGGGTGAAGCGGCTGTCGGGCGTGCGCACGAACAGGGGTCGTCCCTCCGCGAGTCCCGCGATGGGCTCGCCCGCCAGGTGGTTGTAGGCCAGGAGTCCGCCGGCATCGGTCTCGCCGGCGAGGGCCTCGCGGAACAGCACATCGAAGACCGCATCCGAGTCGACCGTGGCGCCCGCTGCCGCGGAGAAGCGGACGAACATGCCCGCCCATTCCGCGAGCTCGCTGGCGCCGTTGTTGCAGTGCACCATCGCGACCGGATCGCCGGCCGGCGTCGTGACGAGGTCGAGCTCGTGGTGGACGCGGGCCAGTGGCCCTTCGAGCACCACCATCGCGAAGATGCTGGTCCCCGCGCTGACGTTGCCGGTGCGCGGCGAGACGGCGTTCGTGGCCACCATGCCGGTACCGGCATCGCCCTCGGGTGGGCAGACGAGGGCCCCGGGCTGCAGTGCGCGTGAAGGATCGAGGAGGGCTGCGCCCTCAGCGCTCAGCGCACCGGCCGGAACGCCGGCCGCCAGCACCTCCGGAAGCAGATCGACGATGCTGCGTCCGCCCAGGGCGGGCGCGTCCAGGCGGTCGAAGAGCTCGACGAGCCGGGCGTCGTAGTCGCCGGTCGCGGGATCGATCGGGAACATCCCCGAGGCATCCCCGACTCCCAGCACGCGTCGGCCGGTGAGCCTCCAGTGCACGTAGCCCGCGAGCGTCGTCAGGAACGCGACATCCGGGACGTGGGCCTCGTCATCGAGCACGGCCTGGTGGAGGTGCGCGATCGACCAGCGGAGCGGGATGTTCGCGCCGAACAGCGCAGTCAGCTCGGCTGCCGCCGGGCCGGTGTTCGTGTTGCGCCACGTGCGGAACGGGACGAGCAGCTCCCCCGCCGCATCGAACGCGAGGTAGCCGTGCATCATCGCCGAGACGCCCACCGCGGAGTATCCCGGGATGCGCACGGCGTGGCGCGCCTCCACGTCTGCGACGAGGGCGGCGTGTGCGGCCTGGAGGCCCGACCACACGGCATCCATCGAATACGTCCACAGGCGCTCCTGGAACTCGTTCTCCCAGTCGGAGCTGCCCACCGCCAGCACGCGCGCGGGATCATCGGGGTCGATCAGGCACGCCTTGATGCGGGTCGAGCCGAGCTCGATGCCGAGCACCGCCCGGCCCGCGCTGATGAGGTCTTCGATCGCCGAGCTCTGTCGAACGGTCATCGCCGCACGTCGCCGCTCTGTCCGTAGACGTTCTGGTAGCGGTTGTAGAGCGCGTCGATCTTCTCCTGCGGGATCGGGATGAGCGGCCCCGCTTCACGTGCGATGTGCACTGATCGCGCGGCGTCCTCGCACATCACGGCGGCCTTGACCGCGTCGTTCGCGCTGGCACCGATCGTGAAGGGGCCGTGGTTCTGCATGAGCACAGCACGCGAACGGTGCCCGCGCAGCGTCTGCACGATGCCCTGCCCGATCGAGTCGTCGCCGATCACCGCGAACGGACCGATCGGGATGGGTCCGCCGAACTCATCGGCCATGCCCGTGATCACGCACGGGATCTCCTCGCCGCGTGCCGCCCACGCGACCGCGTAGGTCGAGTGGGTGTGCACGACCCCGCCGACCTCGGGCATGTTGCGGTAGACGTACGCGTGCGCGGCGGTGTCGCTGGACGGGCTCCGCTCGCTGCCGGGCGAACCGGGCACGACGGTGCCGTCGAGATCGCAGAGGATCATGTTCTCGGCGGTCAGATCGTCGTACGAGACGCCCGACGGCTTGATCACGAAGAGGTCGGCGCCCGGCACGCGGCCGGAAACGTTGCCTCCGGTCCACACGACCAGTCCGTACCGCACCAGCTCGCCGTGCAGTCGGGCGACATCGGATCGGGTGGCCGCGATCGCGGCCTCCACATCAGCGCTGGTCATGGTGTCCTCCATCGGTCGCCGGGCACCGATGATGTTACCGGTAACATCATCGATCCCGCCAGTCACACCCGGCGACTGCTCGCGCGGACCACCAGATGGGTTTCGCGCGGAGCGGGCGGCTCGCCCTCATCGTCCTGCAGCACGGCCAGCACGGCGATCATGGCGTCCCGCCCCAGCGAGGAGAAATCCTGCCTGACCGTGGTCAGCGGGGGTGCGAAATGCGCGGCCTCGGGGATGTCGTCGAAGCCCACCACACTCACGTCCTCGGGAACGCCGAGCCGTGCCTCGTGTGCAGCGTGCAGCATCCCGAGCGCCATCTGATCGTTCGCGGCGAAGACCGCAGATGGCACCCCGGCGCTGATCAGCGCGCTCCCGATCCGATAGCCGGCGTCGGGCGACCAGTCTCCGCGCTCCGGTTCGACCGGACGGATGCCGGCTTCGATCAGCCGGTCGCGCCAGCCGCGAAGCCGCTCCTCGGCATCCATGGATCCGGCGGGTCCCGCGATGTGGCGGATGTCGCGGTGACCGAGTTCCAGCAGGTGCGAAACCGCCGCGCGCGCGCCGCCGTACTGGTCCAGGGTGACGTGCACTGCGCGGCCGCGCTCCTCGGAGGCCACCGCGATCAGCGGCACGCCCAGTTCCCAGCCGTCGAAGGCGTCGACGGTCTCGCGCTCGGCGGCGACCAGCACGATCGCCTCGACGTTGTGGCGCACGAGCATCTCGGTTGCCGCGCGGACGTTGCGTCCCGAGGCATCGACGAGGTTCGTGGTGATGACGGCGTAGCCCGCGTCGGCTGCCGACTCGTTCACGGTGAGCACGATGCTGGACGGGCCGAAGTCGGGCAGCCCGGTCGCCACCAACCCGATGGTGCGGGAACGCCGCGTCACAAGTGCACGCGCGGCCTGAGAAGGCACGTACCGCAGCTGCCGGATCGCCTTCTCGACGCGCTCGCGCGTCGCGGGACGCACGTTCGGCAGATCATTCAGCACCCTCGAGACCGTCTGGTGCGACACGCCTGCCAGGCGCGCGACGTCGAAGATCGTCGCGACGCGGTTCTTCTCGCTGGTCCCGGGACCGTCGCCGTTCGCACTCACCTGCTCGACCGGCTCCTCTCGGCCGCGTCGGGCCGCGTCCACGCCTTCATTATCGCGGGCCGTCCCGCCGCCGCCGTGACCTCATCGGCGCCGCGACGTGAGCAGACGCTGCAGGATGATGAAGACCAGCAGCAGCGCGCCGATGAAGATCTTCGTCCACCACGATGACAGCGTCCCTTCGAACGTGATGATCGTCTGGATGATCCCGAGGACCAGCACGCCCAGCACCGAGCCGAGGACGAACCCGTATCCGCCGGCCAGCAGGGTGCCGCCGATCACCACGGCGGCGATCGCATCCAGCTCCGTGCCGATCGCCGTGAGCGGATAGCCGGAGAGCGTGTAGAAGGTGAAGAGCACACCCGCGACCCCCGAGCAGAACCCCGAGATGACGTAGACGAGCACCTTGGTCCGAGCGACCGGCAGACCCATCAGCATGCCGCTCTGCTCGCCGCCGCCGATCGCGTAGACCGTGCGGCCGAAGCGGGTGCGGTGCAGCACCCAGACCGCGACCACCACGACCAGCACCGCGATCAGGACGCTCGGGGTGATCGACAGACCGCCGCCGAGCGGGATGCGCGTCACGGCGAGCGCGATGAAGGACGGATCGGTGATCGAGATCGAATTCTGGCTGATCACGTAGCAGAGCCCGCGGGCCAGGAACATCGCGGCCAGCGTGGCGATGAACGGCTGCACCTTGAAGACGTGGATCATGAGCCCCACCAGCAGCCCGAGGATGCTCGTCAGCACGAGGATGAGCGGAATCACCGCGGCCGGCGGCCAGCCGCTCTGCAGCAGGCTCGCTGCGATCATCGTCGACAGCGCCACCACCGCGCCGACGGAGAGGTCGATGCCGCCGGTGAGGATCACGAAGGTCATCCCGACCGCGAGCACGATGAGGTACGAGTTGTCCACGAGCAGGTTCAGCAGCACCTGGCCGGAGAAGAAGCCGGGATAGCGGATGCCGCCGCCGATGAAGACGGCGAGGAACAGGATCGCGGTGACCAGCACCGGTCCGTACTTCGGGCTCGTGAATGCGTCGCGCACCCGCGCGCCGACCCGGCTTCCTGCGCTCCCCTGGTTCCCGGGACCGCGCTGAACAGGAGGGGAGATGAGAGCGGTCATGCTGCGGCCAGCCCCTTTCCGGCTCGCGCCGAGAGTCGTCGTCGCCAGCCCGAGAGCGCCTCGTTGGTCGTCGGCGACTGCAGCAGGCAGACGACGGTGACGACGGCGGCCTTGAAGACCATGGTGGCGATCGGCGGGATCCCGACGGTGTAGACGGTGGTGACCAGCGTCTGGATGACCAGGGCGCCGACGAGCGTCCCGGCCAGGGAGTATCGACCTCCCGCGAGGGAGGTGCCGCCGATCACGACCGCCAGGATCGCGTCGAGCTCGATGAACAGACCGGTGTTGTTCGCGTCGGCTGCCATCGTGTTGGCGGTGAGGATGAGCCCGGCCACCGCCGCGCAGATCGCGCAGAACGTGTAGACCGCGAACAGGAGTCCGCGCGAGCGGACGCCGGCCTGGCGGCTCGCCTCCGGGTTGATGCCGACCGACTCGATCAGCAGTCCCAGCGCGGTGCGCCGGGTGAGCAGCGCCGCCAGTACGAAGACGATCGCGGCGATGTAGATCGCGATCGGCACACCGAGCCAGAACCCGGAGCCGAGTGCCTTGAACGGCGGGCTGGTCACGGTGAGGATCTGACCCTCGGTGATGAGCATCGCCACACCCCGGCCGGCGGTCATCAGGATCAGCGTGGCGATGATCGGCTGGATGCCGAAGACCGACACCAGCAGACCGTTCCACAGTCCGCACACGAGCCCGACGAGCAGGGCGGTGAGGATCGCGATCGCCACCACGCCGGGATCGGCGGGGTCCGACGCGCCGAGCAGGATGCTGCAGGCGACCGCGCCCGAGATGGCGCAGACCGCGCCGACCGACAGATCGATGCCGCGGGTGGCGATCACCAGCGTCATGCCGACCGCGACGATGAGCGTCGGCGCACCGTTGCGGAGGATGTCGATGATGCTGCCGTAGAGGTTGCCGTCGCGGATCGAGATCGCGAAGAAGCCCGGGAAGGCGATCACGTTGATCAGGAACAGCACCAGGAGCATCACGACCGGCCAGAACAGCCGGCTGGTGAACATTCGGGCGAGCAGCGCGCTCATCGGGCTTCTCCTACGTTCTCGGTCTCTTCGTCGCCGGATCCCTCGGCGATGAGGGCCATCAGGCTGTCGACGGACAGGTCTTCGTTGACGAGGTCGGCGACCTTCTGACGGTCGCGCATCACGATCACGCGATGGCTCAGCCGGAGCACCTCCTCCAGCTCTGCGCTGATGTAGACCACGGCCATGCCGTTCTCGGCGAGCGAGAAGACCAGCTTCTGGATCTCGGCTTTGGCTCCGACGTCGATCCCGCGGGTCGGCTCGTCCAGGATCAGCAGGCGGGGAGCGACGGCGAGCCAGCGCGCCAGCAGCACCTTCTGCTGATTGCCGCCGGACAGGTTGCGCACCACCGCGTCGGCGTTCCCGGGGCGGATGTTCAACGCGTCGATGTAGCTCTGCGCCAGCTCGTCCTGCCGCTTCTTCGGGATCGGCCGGAACCATCCGCGGTCGGCCTGCAGCGCGAGGATGATGTTGTCGCGCACTGTGAGCTCGTCGACGATGCCCTCACCGCGGCGGTTCTCGCTGGAGTACATGATCCGCTCGGAGATCGCGCGCCGGGGGGTGCGCAGGCGCATCGTCTCGCCCTTGACGGTGAGCGAGCCGCTGTCGGCGCGATCCACGCCACCGAGGAGGCGGGCGACCTCGGTGCGTCCCGACCCGAGCAGCCCGGCGAAGCCGACGACCTCGCCCTCATGGATCGTGACATCGACCGGGGCGACCGCGCCCTTGCGCCCGATTCCGCGTGCGCGGAGGAAGACCGTGGAGTCCGCGGCATCCGTGTCAGCATCGTGCACCCGCGCTTCGAGGTCGTCGAGGGTCGCGATCTCCTTGCCGATCATCTTCTGCACCAGGTCGATGCGCAGCAGGTCCGGGGTCAGGTACTCCCCCACCAGCCGGCCGTTGCGGAAGACGGTGAGGCGATCGGCGATCTCGTACACCTGATCGAGGAAGTGCGAGACGAACAGGATCGCCACGCCGCTGTCCTTGAGTGAGCGGATGATCCGGAAGAGCTCGGCGACCTCATCGGCGTCCAGGCTGGAGGTGGGTTCGTCGAGGATCAGCACGCGCGCATCGACGTTCGTCGCGCGGGCGATGGCGATCAGCTGCTGCACCGCGAGCGAGTGCGAGCCCAGGAGCGAACCGGGATCGACCTCGAGACCGAGCTCGTCCAGGACCTCGCGGGCGCGAGCCCGCATGCGGCGGTAGTCGATGCCGCCGAAGCGGCGTGGTTCGCGGCCGAGCATGATGTTCTCGGCCACGGAGAGATTGGGGAGGAGATTGACCTCCTGGTAGACCGTGCTGATGCCGGCGGCCTGCGCCTGCGCAGTCGTGGCGAACGAGACGGGCTGACCCGACAGGCGGATCTGCCCGCTGTCGATCTGGTACACGCCGGTGAGCGCCTTGATCAGCGTCGACTTCCCCGCGCCGTTCTCGCCCATGAGCGAGTGCACCTCGCCGGGGAACATGCGGAAGGAGACCTCGTCGAGGGCCTTCACGCCCGGGAACGAGATGGAGATGTCGGTCATCTCGACGACGGGTTCCGGCTGCCCCTCGGGAGCGGGCGGGCGGATGAGCTCGGTCATAGTGAGTTCTCCATCGAACGGCTGGTCGGTCTTCAGGGCGTACGGGCGGGGAAGACGAGGGGCGGATGCCGCGGCATCCGCCCCTCGAATGGATCAGTACTGGCGGTCGGGCAGGGCCTCGACGGCCTGCTCCTGGGTGAAGGTGGTCTCCTCCGTGACGATGCGCTTCTCGGGCGTCCCACCGTCGTTGAGCGTGGAGATCACATCGACCAGCTGCTTGCCCAGCAGCGGCGAGCACTCGACGATGAAGTTGATCTTCCCGTCGGCGAGCGCCTGCATGCCGTCGTGGACCGCGTCCACGGTGACGATCTTGATGTCCTTGCCGGGGACCAGACCCGCGGCTTCGATCGCCTCGATGGCGCCGAGGCCCATGTCGTCGTTGTGGGCGTAGACCAGGTCGATGTCCGGGTTGGACTTCAGCATGGCCTCCATGACCTGCTTGCCGCCGGCACGCGTGAAGTCACCGGTCTGGCTGGCGACGATCTCGAACTTGTCGTCGGCGCCGATGACCTCGGCGAACCCCTCTGCACGGTCGATGGCCGGTGCCGCGCCCGTGGTGCCCTCGAGCTGGACGATGTTGACCTTATCGGCGTCCGCGAACTCGTCGACGACCCACTCGCCCGCCTTCTTACCCTCTTCGATGAAGTCGGAGCCGAGGAAGGTGACGTACAGCGAGTCGTCCTTCGAGTCGACCGCGCGGTCGGTGAGCACGACCGGGATGCCGGCGGCCTTGGCCTCGTTCAGGACTGCGTCCCATCCGGTCTCGACGACCGGCGAGAACGCGATGTAGTCGACGCCCTGCTGGATGTACGAGCGGATCGCCTTGATCTGGTTCTCCTGCTTCTGCTGGGCATCCGAGAACTTCAGTTCGATGTCAGCGTCCTTGAAGGCCGCCTGGATGTCCTTGGTGTTGGCCGTGCGCCAGCCCGACTCGGCGCCCACCTGGGCGAAGCCCACGACGAGCTCGTCCAGAGCCTTGGGGCCTTCGCTCGTGCCGCCTGCAGCGGTGCCGCCGCCGGCGCAGCCGGCGAGTCCGATCAGCAGGGCGCCTGCCGCTGCGACCGAGATCAGCTTCTTCATGTGAATGAACCTCCTTGTTCGCTCCCGGGTGCGCCGTCCGTTGCGCTCCCGGTGCTGCCGGCCGCCGTGGCCGCTGTCAGGATGTTAGCGCTCACTGTTAGCGTTCACAAACGGCTTTCTGCGCTCGCTGGGCAACAGTTTGGTAACGGATGTGAGCGTGAACATTCACGCGGGCGGCGCGACTGATGCACGCACGACGAGCATCGGCGCCGCTGGCGGCGCGGCCGCGACATCGACCAGTTCTGCGATGCACCGCGCCGCCTCCCCTGCGACGTCGAGCCGGACACTGCTCAGCGCGGGTCGGTAATAGGCCGAATCCGCGTTGTCGTCGACACCCACGACGCTGATGTCTCCGGGGACGTCGATACCCGCCGCTGCGAGGCCGGCGATCAGCCCGAGCGCCATCTGGTCGTTGGCGGCGAAGATCGCGCTCAGCCCCGCGCCGGCGGCGACCGCGATGTCGGCTGCGGCGGCGAATCCGGATGCCGCACTCCAATCCCCTCGCCAGGTGCCGACCGACTGCACGCCGAACTCGGCGACCGACGCGATGTAGCCGTTCGCACGCTCCGCGGCTTCGAGCCAGTCCGCAGGACCTGCGAGGTGCCCGATGCGGACGTGTCCGGCCTGTGCGAGGTAGCCGATCGCCATCTTCGCGGCTTCGCGCTGCGCGCCGGCCGCCTCCGGCCCGTGCAGCGCGATCACCGGGACCCCGAGGCCGGCCGACCCGAGCGCAGCGAGCGTGCGCGCGTGCGGGGCGACGACGACGATGCCGTCAACGCCCTGCGCGCCGAGGTGGCGCGCGGCGGCGATCATCGACGACTCATCGCCGGCATCCGCGTAGGCGGTCGTGACCCAGAGCCCGGCGGCTCGTGCTGCCGATTCAAGCGCGACGATGCCGATCGCGGGCCCGTACATGCTGGCGTCCGACGCCACGATGCCCACGGTACGAGTGCGACTGGTGCCCAGGGCGCGCGCGGCGTTGTTGACCCGGTAGTCCAGCGCGGCCATCGCGTCGAGCACGCGCTGGCGCGTCTCGGCGCGGATTCCCGGATTGTCGTTGATGACCCGGGAGACGGTCTGGGTCGACACCCCGGCGGCACGCGCGACCTCGCGTACGCCGACCCGACGGGACGGCGCATCTGCGGAAGACTGGGTATCGACCATCGCGCTCACAATAGCCGTCGTTCGGGCGCTGTGGAGTGCGGAGGATGTTACCGGTAACATGTCAGCACGGCGACGATGACGCACCCATCTCCCGCCGTCCAGTCGACCCGAGGAGTCTCATCGTGATCCGCCATCCCTTCACAGACGGCTGGACCGTCGGTCCCAAACTCGGCGCGTTCGAGGCGATGGGAGCGAACATCGAGCCGCAGCCCGTGACTCTGCCGCACGATGCGATGCGCGACCTGCCGCGATCTGCCGACAGCGACCAGGGCGTCGGCGCCGGCTATCACCGCGGTGGGGTGTTCGAGTATGTGAAGACGTTCGATGTTCCGGACGCGTGGCGCGAGAAGACGGTTCTCATCGAGTTCGAGGGCGTCTACCGGGATGCCGTCGTGTACGTGAACGGCGAGTTCGCCGCGCACCAGCCCAACGGCTACGCGGCGTTCGCCGTGACGCTGGACCCGTTCCTCGTGTTCGGCCGGACGAACCGAATCTCCGTAGAGGCGAGGGCGCACAAGGACAGCCGCTGGTATTCGGGGGCCGGGATCTACCGACCAGTGCACCTCGTGGTCGCCGAGCCCACGCACATCGCACTGGACGGAACGCGGGTGACCACGCCCGACATCGACGAGGACCGCGCGATCGTCGAGATCGCGACGACGGTGCAGAACGCGGGTCGTCACACCTCGATGTCGCGCATCGCCTGGTCGATCGTCGGTCCGGACGGCGCCGAAGTGGCCGCGACGTCGGCCCCGGTCACGGTCCTGCCCGGCGAGACGGCGATCGCCAGGGCCCGCCTGAGCGTCCCGGACGCGAGCCTCTGGCATCCGGACTCCCCCGGACTGTACTCGGCGCGTGTCACCCTCGACGGCACCGACGGAGCCGCAGCGGGCGATGAGGAGACGGTGCGCTTCGGCATCCGCCGCCTGCAGCTGGATCCGCAGCGCGGACTGCGGATCAACGGCCGGACGGTGAAACTGCGTGGCGCGTGCGTGCACCACGACAACGGCCCGCTGGGGGCTGCGACGATCGGCGCCGCCGAGGAGCGGCGGGTACGGCTGCTGAAGGCGGCCGGCTTCAACGCGCTGCGCAGCGCCCACAACCCGATGAGCCGCGCCATGCTGGAGGCCTGCGACCGCCACGGCGTCCTGGTGATGGACGAGCTGACCGACGTGTGGACGCGCTCGAAGACCGCCTTCGACTCGTCGGTGTCGTTCGCCGAGACCTGGCGTGACGATGTCGCGGCCCTCGTCGCGAAGGACGTGAACCACCCGAGCGTGATCATGTACTCGATCGGCAACGAGATCCTCGAGCTGGCGACCCCGATCGGCTCGAGCTGGAGTCGCCGGATCGCCGAGGCCGTCCGCGCGCTGGATGACACCCGCTTCGTCACCAACGGCATCAACGGGATCATCGCGAACCTCGACAAGATGGCCGAGGCCCGAGCGGAGCTGGAAGCCGCGGACCCGAACACGATGATGGCCGACATGGGCGAGCAGATGGGCCTGATGAACGCGTCCGCGATGGTCAGCGAGTCGACCGAGGAGTCGGCCGCAGTCCTGGACGTCGTCGGTTTCAACTACGCCGAATCGCGCTACGCCCTGGACGCCGAGCTGTTCCCGCACCGGGTGATCGTGGGCTCGGAGACCTTCCCCGCGAAGATCGAGCGCATGTGGAGGCTGGTCCTCGAGCACCCGCACGTGATCGGCGACTTCACCTGGACCGGCTGGGACTACCTCGGCGAGGCGGGGATCGGAAGGGTCGACTACACCGATGTGGAGGGCTACCAGCCGACCGGCACGGCGGGCCCGTATCCGTACCTGCTGGCCGAGTCCGGCGACATCGACATCACCGGCCATCGCCGGACGGTGTCGTATTACCGGGAGATCGCGTTCGGGTTGCGCACCGACCCCTACCTCGCGGTGCACCGCCCACAGCACCACGGGCGGCCGACCGCCACCACCCCGTGGTCCTGGGATGACTCGGTCGCGAGTTGGACGTGGGGGGTCGAGCCCGGCGCACCGGTCGTCGTCGACGTCTACAGCGACGCGGACGAGGTCGAGCTGCTCATCGATGGCGAGCCCGTGGGGACCGCGACTGTCGGAGAGATCGCGCCGCTGATCGCCCGCTTCAAGACCGTCTACCGGCCAGGCGAACTCGTCGCCATCGCCCGTTCGGCCGGAGCCGAGACGGGTCGCACCCGTCTTCGCACCGCCGACAGTGCGCCGCGGCTGACTCTGTCGGCGGAGCGGACGGCCATCGCGGCCGACCCGGACGACCTCGCGTTCGTCGAGATCGCGATCGCCGATGCCTCGGGTTCGACCTTCACCGACGCGGATCGCCCCGCCACCGTCTCCGTCACCGGCCCCGGCGTCCTGGCCGGGTTCGGCACCGGTCGCGCTCGCACCGAGGAGCCGTTCGACGGCGACACGGTCACGACATACGATGGCCGCGCGCTGGCGATCGTGCGCCCGACGGGCGCCGGCGCGATCACGGTGACCGTGACGGCTGACGGCCTGGCACCGGCGAGCATGACGATCACGGCCGGCTGACACGCGGCATCCGCCCTCACTCGACCCCGATCGGACTCGACCCGATCCGACTTGACCCGATCCGACTTGACCCGATCCGACTTGACCCGATCCGACTTGACCCGATCCGACTTGACCCGATCCGACTTGACCCGATCGGCCCCTTCCCTGCTCGGGGAAGGGGCCGATCGGGTCAAGTGGGCTGGGGGACGAGGGCTCGGAGCACGCGCCGGGCGCAGCTCCGCCGTGGCAGGCTGGCTGCATGCGCATCGCTCTGACCGGATCAACCGGCAAACTCGGCACCGTCGTCGCTCGCGAGCTGAGGGCGGCCGGTCATGACGTCACAGGCCTGGATGTGGTCGGTGCTCGCGGCGCCGGCTTCGTGCAGGTCGATCTGACCGACTACGGGCAGGTGGTCGATGCGCTGGGCGGCGTCGATCGGGCCGCGCCGTTCGAGGCCGTCGTCCATCTCGCGGCCGTCCCCGCCTCCGGCATCCGCACCGACGTAGCCACATTCCACAACAACATGGCCAGCACGTTCAACGTCTTCTGGGGTGCTGCGCGCACCGGCATCCGTCGCATCGTGTACGCATCCAGCGAGACGGTCCTCGGGCTTCCGTTCGACGTTCCACCCCCCTACATCCCGGTCGACGAGGAGTACGCGCCGCGCCCGGAGAGCGTCTATTCGATCGTGAAGGTGCTCGAGGAACAGCTCGCCCGCGAGCTCGTGCGGTGGCACCCCGATCTGTCGATCACCGCGCTGCGGTTCTCGAACGTCATGGTTCCAGAGGACTACGCGGACTTCCCCTCCTACGACGCCGACGCGCTGGCCCGCAAATGGAACCTCTGGGGCTACATCGATGCCCGTGACGGCGCGCAGGCCATCGATCGCGCACTGCGCGTCGCACCCGTCGGTTTCGACAACTTCATCATCGCCGCCGCCGACACCGTCATGAGTCGCCCGAACGACGAGCTCATCGCCGAGGTCTTCCCGGGCGTCGAGGTGCACGCGGGGTTCGCCCAGAACGAGACACTGCTCTCCATCGACAAAGCGCGCCGCCTGCTCGGGTACGATCCGCAGCACTCCTGGCGCGACTGCGTGGGCTGAGCCCGCGGCGGACGCCCCTCAGAGCGCGCTCACGCGCTCCTTCAACTCGGTGAGCGTCGCGGCGGGCAGCTGAGAGCCGGCCATCGCGAGCACCGTGCTCGCCGGCATGTTCTTGATCATTCCCACCATCGGGTGACCCGGAAGCTCCGGCACGAGCTCGACGATGATCGCCCGCGCTTCGGGATCATCCAGCAACTGGCTGAGGGTCGTGACGTCGAGATCGAATCTGCCGGGCATGTGCACTCCTGAGGCCGGGGGAAGGCGGTCACTCAAGGATCCCAGCTTTGTCAAGGCCACGATCGTCCGCAGGTTCCCGATTAGCGTCATGCGCAGAACCGGGAAGGGGAAACACATGGTTCGCGCACTCGCGCTCAGCTGCACACTCAAGTCGTCTCCGGCGGCCTCGAGCACCGACAAGCTCGCTCAGGAGGTCCTTGACGCACTCGCTGCCCACGACGTCGGCGGCGAGCTGATCCGCGTCGTCGATCACGACGTGAAGCCCGGTGTGGAAGCCGACATGGGCGACGGCGACGCGTGGCCCCGGATCCGCGCGAACGTCCTGGCGGCGGACATCCTGATCGTCGCGTCGCCGACATGGATGGGGCACATGTCCAGCGTCGCCCAGCGCGTGCTGGAGCGTCTCGATGCGGAGCTGTCGGAGACGGATGCCGCGGGCCGACCGCTCGTGGAGGGCAAGGTGGCGATCACCGCCGTCGTCGGAAATGAGGACGGCGCGCACAAGATCACCGCGGACATCTATCAGGCGCTGGCCGATGTCGGTTTCAGCATCCCCTCGCAGGGAGGGACGTACTGGAACGGCGAGGCGATGCACACCGTCGACTACAACGACCTCGACGCCGTTCCCGACGAGGTCGCCAGCGCGACCGCGACCGCCGCGCGCAACGCCGCCCACCTCGCGAAGCTGCTTACGGCGCAGCCGTACCCGCCGGAGTGAGCAGGGCGGACGAGCTCAGCCCATCGCCTTGATGGCGCGGCGCTTGAGCTTGTCCGCCTCCTTCGCGGCCTTCTTCGTGCTCTTCTTGGCCGACTTCATCGCACGATCGCGCGCCTTGGCGACGAGCGGGTCGTTCCAGAAGGTGCGAGCGGCGTGCGCGATCTCGCGGTAGCGCGAGCGGCCCGCCTGTGCGCCGAGAACGTACGCGGCCGCGGCGGCCGCTCCGATCAGAAGAAGAATGCTGAAGAATCGCACGACGGCTCCTCGAGGTTGCAGAACAGTTGTCTTCAGTCTCCGTCGTCCGCCCGGTCCGAGCCACCCCCTTGCCCCCGCGCGGTCACGTATGCATCATGCGGCATGCGCCCGAGGCCGGAGTCGTTGCGGGTCAGCGGAACGACCGGGCGACGGCATCCCACCACTGCGTCGTCTCTGAACGGTGGCGAGGAAAACGCAGCCGCGCCTCGTCGGCGATGCGGTCGCGGTCGCGCCACGACGACGCGAGGAGCGGGATGCCGTCGCGATCCGCCGCTGACACCTCGACGACCGAGTCCTGACCCCAGTGCGCGAGTGCGCCGCGCTGCTTCACGGCCGTGTAACGATCTGTGACCAGCCCCACCACGGGAACTCCCGCAGGTGCGGCGAAGACCGCGGGATGATACCGACCCGTGATGAGCATCGCCGACGAGCGGGCGAGGGATGCCGCAGCCGGCGCGTCGCCGGTGGGGACGACCGTCGACGTGCCGCGCATCCGTGCACGCACGAGTTCGTGAAGCGGTTCGTCGCCACGCGGCTGCGGATCATCGAGCGGGCCGAAATGCGCGTGGAAGCGCACCCCGCCGCCGACGGTCTCCGCCGCCGCGTCGACGAGCGCCGCGATCCGCGTCGCGATCTCTTCGGGCGGGGCTCCGCCGAGCGAGAGGGAGAGGCTGACGAGCACGCCTCGTCTCGCCTCGTCCGGTTCGCCCGTAGGGGCGATGCCGAGGAAGGACGCATCGTCGACTCCGAGCCGCGGCACAGTACCGAAGACGACGGCGAGCGCCTCGGACGCCGACTCGCGGACGCCGACCAGGGCAGCGCCGGCCAGCAGCTCGCCGACCAGCTCGCGATCGCGACCGCGCAGGTCCGGGCCCAGGGTCTGGCCCGTGACGACGATCGGTCGCCCGAGGATCCTCGCGATGCCACCGAGGGCTGCCCGCTCGTAGACGTGCAGAGGCCACGTCGACGCGAGGTTCCCGCCACCGGCGATCAGGACGCCATCGGCACCGTGGACGGCCTCGACGACGGCGCGCGCGGGGTCGCCCTGCTGCAGCACGTCGCGTCCGCCCGCATGTGCGAGCACGGCCTGCACCCGATCCTCAGCCGCGGTCCGATCGAGCCCGTCGAATCGAATCCGCGGCACCGCCCCGACCCCATATCGGCTGGCGGTCTCGTCCGGAACTGAGGAGACGGCGACGATCTCGGCGCCGCGGGCGACGAGTTCGTCGCGAGCCGCCCGGAACATCGCCTCATCGCCGATGTGCATCATCCCCTGCACGACGCCGACATCTCCGAGCACGACGACGCGCATGCAGGATCCTCCGATAGCAATGTGGACCCGTTCACGGTAGCCCACGCGCGCGTCGTTTCCGGCGACTACGATCGAGAGCCCGCCCGCCCCGGGGCGGGTCGGCGACGGGATACAAGCATGGGCGTGCAGACGGCTCTGGATGCGGTGCGCGAAGCGCCGGGAATCGTCGAGGCGATCCGCCTCGCGGACGACCTCGCGTTCGAGGCCGGGCGCGATCCGGGCGTGCGCACCTTGCGGGTCCTCTCGACCGCGCTGAAGGGCGAGGACCAGGTGGCGGCGATCGCCGCAGTGCACGCCCTCGCCGAGGTCTTCGACGATCAGGCCGCTCGCATGCTGACCTCCCTGCTCTCGGACGATCGAGCGACCATCCGCGAGCACGCCGCGTGGGCGCTGGGTTCCGGGCTGCCCCGCATCGACGCGGTCGGCCGTCTGATCGGACAGGTCGTCTCCGGCGGCTTCACCGGGATGCTCGCGCAGCGGACGCTCGAGAAGTGGTCGACCGCGGCAGCCGACATCCTCGCCGTGAGCCTCGAGACCGCCCTGCAGGCGACGACGGATCCCGGCGGTCGTGCACGGCTGGTGGAGACGGTCGGACTCGTGCGTCCCGACGTCGCGACCCGCGTGCTGCGCGAAGTCGCACGCGACGGCCATGAGGGTGAGGACGCCCGCGTCGCAGCAGTCGCCGCCCTCGGTCAGCGACCCGGCGCCCCCGGTGTACGGGAGATTCTGGAGGAGGCGCTCGATGGCGCTCCGCGGATCGCAGGCGCCGCACGGCTGGCCCTGATCGACCTCGACGCCGCGCGCGATGCGCCCGTGCCGGTCCGCGCGGAGGGACTGACGATCGGGCAGCTGTTCCTGCACGCCGACATCGATCCGTCCCTGTCTGCGGTCGGCGCCGGCGACAACGGCGGCATCGCCACTCTCCTCGTGCGGCTGGGCGACGCGCTGGTCGCCGATCCGAGCACCGGCGTGGGTCGGGTGATCACCCTCTCGCGGGGACCGGTCTCGCAGGCAGCGGAGGACCTCCTCGAGATCGGTTCGATCCCATCAGGGCACATCTACGGACGAGTCCCCCTGCTCCCCGCCCCGGTTCCCTCCGCGGCCGCATGGCCGCTGCGAGTCACCGCGCGGCGCGGCATCCGACGCATTCTGCGCTCCGCCGGTCGCGTCGACCTCCTCCACCTGCGCATGGCCGATGTGGGAAGCCTCGCCGCCGCCGATGTCGCGCGGGAGCTCGGCATCCCCACCGTGTTCACCGTCGCTCCCGACCCGCACGCGGTGATCCGCTCGCTGGACCGGTCGGGCGCGCTGACCCGGGGGAACTTCGGGGCGACCGACCTCCGCGAACACTTCTGGTTCCGCGCGCGTCTGGTCACGAACCTGGCGGCCAACGCCGCGCACACCGTGCTCTTTCCCCGTCCTGCGCTGCAGCAGGACATGCGCCAGCTCGTCGGCATCGACATCACCTCGCACCCCGAACGACACACCGTCGTCGCGGAGGGCGTCGATCTCGCAGTGGTCGACGGCGCCGTCTCGACGGCGCGCGAGCCCGCTCCCGATCGGGCGCCCGCAGGCGTCGAGGAACTCCGCGCACTGCTCACGCGACTGCCCGAGCATCGACGGAGCCTCCCGCTGGTGCTGACCGTCGGCCGCATGCACCGTGTGAAGGGCATGGCGACGCTGGTGGAGGCATGGGCGTGCGGACCCCTGCGCGATCGGGCCAATCTGCTGATCGTGGGCGGCGATCTCGAGCATCCGTCCCTGGACGAGCGCGAACAGCTGACGCGGATCGATGCCGCGGTGCCGCCCGGCGAGCGCGACCGCGCCGGACTCATTCTCGCCGGCCACAGGCCCAACGACGTCGCGGCGCAGTGGCTCGCTGCGGCACGGTTCGGTCTGCCCGCTCTCATGCCCGCCGGCGGCGTGTACGTCTGCGCGAGCGTGAAGGAGGAGTTCGGCATCGCCCTGCTCGAGGCGATGGCGACGGGTCTGATGGTGGTCGCACCCGACGGCGGCGGCCCCGCGACGTACGTCGAGGATGGAGTGACCGGCATCCTGACGCAGACGTGGGACGTCGCCCGGCTCGCCTCCGCCGTCGGCGCGGCGCTGGATGTCGCAGTCCGGCCGGATGAGATGCGAGCCGATGCCGCGCACGAGATGGTCCGCGCGAACTTCACGATCCAGGCGATGGCCAGCGCTCTGGGCCCGATCTACCGCGGCGTGGCCGCCGACGAAGAAGAGCTGATCCGCGCCGGTGGGGCCGTCCTGTGACCCTGTTGGTGATCAGCCCCGACTACGCATCCCACCTGCTGCCACTGGCGACGCTGGCGACGGCATGGCGGGACGCCGGCGACCGGGTGGTGGTCGCGACGGGCCTCGCCACGGATCCGATCGTGCGCGAGTTCGGACTCGAGCGATACGACCTTGCGCTCGGGCGCGGCAGCAACGCTCGAGTCATCCGAGCTGAGGACCAGCCCGCCGAGGAATCGGACTCGCTGCGCGGCTTCTTCGATGCCACGCGCCGCGGAATGGTGCCGACGTTGGCCTATCAGGCCCGCGAGCGACTCACCGACCTGATGTGGGATCCGGTGGATGCCGGGCGTCGCACGCTCGCCGCCGTCGACGCGATCCGTCCCGACGCGATCCTGGTCGACCATCTCGCCTTCAGCGCACGACTCGCGCTGCAGACCGCCGGCGTCCGATACGCCGACGTGGTGCTCGGTCACCCCAGCGCCCTGCCGGTGGCCGGCGAGGTGTACGGGTATCCGCCGTTCTGGCCGGCGGCTTTCGCTCCCGGCGAGGACGAGCTGACGGAACTGCGAGCGCTCTGCGAACGTGTCTCACTGCGCTTCACGGACGAGTGGAATCGCACCGCCGCCGTGCTCGATCCCGGTGCGTCGGGCACGGCCGACGCCTTCCGCGAGCACGGTGACCTGGTGCTGTACAACTACCCGGCGGAGCTGGCCCGCGAAGACGGTCGCATGCTTCCGCCGCACGCGTTCCTCGGCTCGACTCGTCGCGAGGAGGCTCCGGATGACCAGGTCGAGCGCTGGCTGGCCTCGGTCTCGGACTTTGCCTACGTGAGCTTCGGCAGCTTCCTGTCCGTCCGCGGCGACGTCCTGCGACGGGTCGCGGAGGCGCTCGCCGAGATCGGGATGCCGGCCGCGATCGCGACCGGCTCCACGCCTCCCGACGAGCTCGGTCCGATCCCGGAGGGCTGGCTCGTGCGCGACTACCTCCCGCAGGTGCGTCTGCTCGCCTCGGCTCGCCTGGCCGTCACCCACGGCGGGAACAATTCCGTGACCGAGGCACTCGGACAGGCGGTACCCCTGCTCGTGCTGCCGTTCTCGACGGATCAGTTCGCCGGCGCGGCGGCCATCGAGCGGGCCGGAGCGGGTCGGGCGCTGGATCCCAACACGGCCGGCGTGCCGGAGCTGGCCGCGGCGCTCGTGGCGGTGCGCGACTCCTCGAACACCGCACTGCTGGACTCGATCGCGCGCGAGCAGTCCGCGCGTCCGGGTCCGGTGCTCGCCTACGGGTTGGCCGGCGGGCTCGGCACGCCCACGAGCTGAGCCATCGCGCTGGGGTCGCCCGCCGCGTCGCGGTAGCGCTGCATGAGCGCGGCGTTGGCCTCGTAGCGCGGGCCGGCGCGGACCTCGGCGACGTGGTGCATCGCATACACGCTGCCGTCGTGCCTGACCGGCGCGGCACCCAGCAGGGTCTCGTGGGCGAGGTACCACGCGGCATCCTCGAATCCCCAGCCACGGAAGCGCTCGTCCTGACCGCCGTGGCGTGCCCAGGTCCGTGGGGTGGTCACGTAGACGCCGGAGCATGCCCCGACGACGAGTTCGTGCGAGCACTGGTCTGCCGGGACACCCGCGCGCAGCTGGGCATCGCCCGCGGCGCCCAGCCAGCGGTACTGCGTATAGGGCAGGTGCACGAGTCCGCTCGTGTGCGCGGCCGCGACCGCGTCGCGTAGGGATCCGGGCTCGGGCAGGGTGTCCGCGTCGCACACCACGACGACCTCGTCGGGATCCGCGGCAGCGATGCCCCGATTGCGGCACGCGGCGAGGACGAACACGTCGTCGTCGGTGTCGACAGTGCGCACTGCGAACTCCGGCAGGAGTCGCGCATACCAGTCGAGGACGAACTCGAACGCCGGAACCCGCGATGGCGCCGGCCGCCAGGGTACGACGACGGTTACGGGCGGCACCGCTCCAGCGTACGTGTGAAAAGATTCTCGAATGCCGACTCTCACCCCTGCCCTGGTCACCCGTTCCTCCGGCGAAGCGTTCGAGCGCGACACGATCGAGCGCCGCGACCTCGGTGCACACGATGTGCTGATCGACATCGCCTACGCGGGAATCTGCCACTCCGACATCCACCAGGCGCGCGAAGAGTGGGGCGGAGCGATCTTCCCGATGGTGCCCGGTCACGAGATCGCCGGCATCGTCCGCGAAGTGGGCGCGGAGGTCACGAAGCACGCGGTCGGGGACCGCGTGGGAATCGGATGCTTCGTGGACTCGTGCCGGGAATGCGAGAACTGCCTTGCCGGGGAGGAGCAGTTCTGCCTCAAGGGCAACGTCGCCACCTACAACGGCCGGCAGTACGACGGGACGCCGACATACGGCGGATACAGCACCCAGATCGTCGCCGACGAGAACTACGTGCTGCGCATCCCCGAGTCCATTCCGCTCGATGTCGCCGCGCCGCTGCTGTGCGCCGGCATCACCACGTACTCGCCGCTGCGCCACTGGGGTGCCGGGCCCGGCAAGCGCGTCGCCGTGATCGGCATGGGCGGCCTCGGGCACATGGCCGTGCAGATCGCGCACGCGATGGGCGCCCACATCACGGTCCTCTCGCGCACCCTCGCCAAGGAGGCCGAAGGCCGCGAGCTCGGCGCGGACGACTATCACGCCACAGCGGACCCCGCGGTGCTCCGGTCGCTGCGCGGCACGTTCGATCTCATCATCAACACGGTCGGCGCGGACATCGACGTCGACCGGTACCTCTCGACCCTGCGACTGGACGGCGCGCTCGTCTTCGTCGGCCTCCCGGAGAATCGGCAGACTTTTCGGGTGTTCTCGCTGACCGGCGCACGTCGCTCCCTCGCAGGATCGAACATCGGCGGCATCCGCGAGACGCAGGAGATGCTCGACTTCTGCGCCGAGCAGGGCATCGCCTCCATCATCGAGACGATCTCCGCCGACGAGGTGACCGCGGCATACGACCGCGTGGTCGCGGGCGACGTGCGCTACCGGTTCGTCATCGACACGGCGACGATCCCCACGTCCTAGCCCTGTCCGGATCGGCTCGGCCGGACTAGGGTCGGGCTGTGAAGCGAATGTGGCCGTACCTCATCGCCGGACTGGTCCTCGTCGCGCTCGGGCTGGTGTGGACCCTGCAGGGGCTGAACATCCTCGGCGGATCCGTGATGAGCGGCTCGTCGCTCTGGGCGATCATCGGCCCGATCGTCTTGGTCGTGGGAGTGGTACTGATCGGCATCGCCGTCGGGATCGCGCTCCGAGCGCGCCGAGGACAGGACTGACCGGAATCCGGCCAGCGAGGCAGGAGCCAGACGGCGACGCCCCCGCACGGACGCACCCATTTCGACGTCTTCGTGCCCGCCGATCAGGCTCGCGCGAGGGTTGTGGCGGCACTCGCCGCGGGCGCGACGTCGTGGACGGACACCTACGGGTGATCTCCCGCACCCCGAGCGTCACGAGGGTTCAGACCGGACCCGAACTGTCGCAGGGCCGCGAAGGCGATCTCGTGCAGCGGTCCGGCATGCGAGCCGGCACCGGACCGCTCGTCGCGATACGACAGCAGCACCACCATCCAGGTCGCGAAGATCGCCGCCGCCTTGGTTCGAGGCACGACTGAACCGTGTCCGGCTCGTTCAGTCCCGGCGAAGTGCTCGGTCAGCACATCCTGAGCGCGCACCCAGCTCTGCAGGACATGTCCAGGGATATCGAGATTGCTGCTCGCGAACAGCTCGATGATCGGGTGGGGGCCACCCATCTCATCGAATGTCCGGTTGTCGACCTTGCCCTCTGCATCCAGGACCGCGTATGCGCGGGCGACCGCCGCATCGACGTCCTCGCCCGGGGGCCCCGCGCAGATCGCGGCCACGAAGTCATCGATCCAGTCGTCGAAGTAGGCCAGCAGAATGGCGGCTTTCGATTCGAAATGCAGGTAGACGGTCCGTGCCGCCACACCGGCCGCCGCGCTGATGTCGCGGATGGATGTCTCGTCGTAGCCGCGCGTCTCGAAGAGGTCTGATCCTGCCCGCACGATGCGTTCGCGCGTGGCGGCGCGACGCATCGCTTGGGTCGCCGGGCGCACGATCTCCACGGAATCAGCCTAGCCATCCGAAACTGCACTCGTTGCACTACATACTGCAACGAGTGCAGTATGTGTCTATGATTCCGATGGATGCGGCGGCGCGAAGGAGGGGGCCGCGGCTGGGGGCGCGCCGTCGCATCCGTTCCACAACGGTCGTCGTCGCTCTACTGGTCGCGGCCGCGCAGTGGACTGGCTGCACCGCCGCGCCTGATGATGCCGCTTCACCTGATGACGGTGCCGCGTCGGATGCAGCGGTGCCGCCGTCCCAGGAGGCGTCAAAGGGCGACATCCATGAGGTGGATCTCGGCGACGGTCGGACCCTCTTCATGACGTGCGCCGGCTCCGGCGAACGGACGGTCGTCCTCGAGTCGGGGTATCACGAGTCGTCGGACATCTGGATGCTCACCGAAGACGGCGCA
The DNA here is from genome assembly GCF_900100885.1 of Microbacterium pygmaeum. NCBI lineage: Bacteria > Bacillati > Actinomycetota > Actinomycetes > Micrococcales > Microbacteriaceae > Microbacterium > Microbacterium pygmaeum. The sequence continues at coordinate 1,142,535 of NZ_LT629692.1, read as the reverse complement.
GACCGCTCCGTGTTCGAGCGTCTGGCCGATCGCTACCGGGTCTGCGCCTACGACCGTCCCGGGACGCTCCTGCTGACGGCGGATGCTCCCGCCGTCACGGATCGGAGCACACCGGTGTCGATGCCGCGCGCAGGAACTGCCGTGATCGACGACCTGCACACCGCCCTGGCGAGGAGCGGAGAGGAAGGACCGTACCTCCTCGTCGCCCACTCCATGGGCGGACTCCTCGCTCGCCTGTACGCGCAGACCTACCCGCAGCACCTCGACGGCGTCGTCTTCGTCGACGCCTTCCCGGTCGAGATGCCGGCCCTGCTCGGAAAGAAGTGGAAGGCGTACGCCACGGTTCTGAACGCCACGGGGGGCGGATCCAGCCAGGGCTACGAATCCATCGACGTCGAAGGCACGATCGCGTCCATCGAGGCCTCCGATCCGTTCCCCGACATCCCGATCGGCGTCATCTCCAAAGATCTGCCGTTCGCGGGGCTCCCCGCCGATCCGGTCGGTTTCACCGCTGAGGACCTGGAGAACGCGTGGGCGGCAGCGCAACCGCACCTCGTCGCCCTGCGCCCGGACACCCCGCACCTGATCGCGACCGGGAGCGATCACTACATCCACGTCCGGCAGCCGGATCTCGTCGAAGCCATGGTCGACATCGTCGCCGGGCGCAGCGTCCGATGACGTCCTGTTCGCCCCGCAGAGAGGAACCCCCGTGTCTGGATCCCGTCGCATCGCTGCGCTGGCAGCCTCAGCCCTGCTGGCGCTTCTTGTCGGATGCTCCGCCCCGGCGCCCGATCCGTCGCAGGCAGCGCCGCCTGCAACCGATGCGCCACCGACCCTCGACGATGCGACGAGGGCGCGGTTGGAGGAGGGCTTCGTGGCGGCGGTCGACGCATCGGGGATGCCGGGGGCCGCCATCCTGGTGCGCATCGGAGACGAGATGTGGGAATCGAGCACCGGCGTGGGCGATGTACGAACGCAGGAGCCGTTCGATCCGGGCGCGGTGGTGCGGATCGGGAGCGTGACGAAGACGTTCGTCGGCACGGTCGTTCTGGAACTGATCGACGACGGCGCGCTGTCGCTCGATGACACGCTGGAGGAGTTCATCCCCGGCGTCACGAACGGCGCCACCATCACGGTCCGAAATCTGCTGAACATGACCTCGGGTGTGTGGGAGTTCACCGGCGACGCCGATCTCATGGGCCGCTGGAGCGCCGACCCTCTCCTGTCGTGGACGGTGGACGACACGATCCAACTCCTGAAGGACAAGCCCGCCCAGTTCGAACCGGGCGCGAAGGTGATCTACACCGACTCGAACTACATCCTGCTCGGCCGAATCGTCGAACTGGTCACGGGCTCGACGTTGCCAGAGCAGGTAGCCGAACGCGTGCTCGAGCCCTTGGGACTGATGAGCACCGCGATGCCGTCAAACGCGGAGACCGGCCTCCCCGACCCGCATCAGCAGGGCTACCGTCCCGCCGGAGACGGACCGACCGGTCCCGACATCGACCTTTCGCCGATCAGCGATATCAACCCCCAGGTGGCCGGGGCGGCCGGCTCGATGACCTCGACCCTCGGCGACCTCGCGACCTGGTCGGTCGCGCTCGCGGATGGCGATCTGCTGAGCCCCGAGCTGCAGTCCGCACGAGTCGACACCGAGTTCCTCGACGGCTCCAACCTGGAGTACGGACTGGCCCTGCAGCGGTTCGGCGACTTCATCGGCCATGGCGGCGCGATCTTCGGCTACAACACCACCATGATGCGGTTCCCCGAGGCGGACGCGACCATCGTCGTCGTCGGCAACGGCTCGTCTAACGGCTCCAGCGGCACCCTCGACGTCTTCGCGGTCGTCCTCCAAGACCTGTTCCCCGAGCAGTTCGAGGGGCTGACTTCCTAGCGCTTGCCTGCGGTCGCCTCATCCCGTCACCCGCGGCGACGCTGCTGCACAGCTTTGCGTGACCTCAGTTCTTCCGCAGGTCCTGCGCGAACATCACGAGAATCCCGCTCGGGCCGCGGACGTACGTGAGCTTGTAGACGTCCTGGTAGTTCGCGACACCGCGCAGCGGCAGGCAGCCGTGTGAGGCCGCGATCGCCAGCGCGGCGTCGATGTCGTCGACCGAGAAGGCCACGCGGTGCATTCCGATCTCGTTCGGACGCGTCGGCTCGGTCTCGATGGCCTCGGGGTGGATGTACTCGAAGAGCTCGAGCGTGCCGTGGCCGTCGGGTGTCTGCAGCATCGCGATACGGGCATGGTTGCCGTCCAGCCCGACGGCCGTATCGGTCCATTCCCCGCTGACCTCGTCGCGGCCGATGATGCGCAGCCCGAGATCGGTGAAGAAGGCGATCGTGGCCTCGAGGTCGCGCACCGCGATGCCGACGTTCTCCAGCGCGATGGCCATGTCAGCCCAGTCGCCGGTAGCGGATGTGGGTCGCCAGCGGGGAGTGCAGCACCTCGACCGGCTCGAACCCGAAGGATCCCGACCCATCGAAGATCCGCTCACCCGACCCCAGCAGCACCGGCGCGATGTCGAGCGTCAGCTCGTCGATCACACCGGCGGCGAGCGCCTGGCGCACCGTGGCGGCACCGCCGGCGATGTCGACGCCCGCATCGCCTGCGGCCTCACGTGCTCGGGCGTACGCGGCATCGAAGCCGTCGGTGACGAAATGGAAACTCGTCCCACCTTCCATCTCGATCGGTTCGTGGGCGTGATGGGTGAGGACGAACACCGGCGCGTGATACGGCGGCTCTGCGCCCCACCACCCCTGCCACTCCTGGTCCCATTCCCCGCGGATGGGGCCGAACATGTTGCGACCCATGACGTAGGCGCCACGGGGTCGCATCAGCCACCCGTTCGCGATGTCATCGGCCTCGGTGGCGCGCGGGTCGCCGATGTGCCAGGTGTGCACGGCGATCCCCCCTCTGCCGAGCGGATTCTCGAGGCTCTGATCGGGCCCCGCGACGAAGCCGTCGACCGAGACCGACATATGGCAGGTGGTGTCCGGCATCGGCGGGGTCCTCCTCGGATGAGTGCGATTCGAGCTCAGGTGCCGCAATCTACCCGAGGCTTCCGACCACCGCGATGCCCTCCCTCACACCGCAACCGCCGCGCGGTGCTCGAGGAACTCCCCCCACGTCTGCCAACCGCGGTCGGCGTCCGGCCCCGCGAGGTTCTTGCCGGAGCGGTAGGCGCGACCGACGGCGCCGGGCAGTCGCACAGGGAGCCGTGCGCGTCCGCGCAGCCGGTAGGCATCCGCGTAGGCCGCGGCGAGCCGGACGATGTCGAGCACCTCCGGACCGGCGAGGTCGGCAGCGCGACCGACCGGTTCCCCAGCCGCCAGCTGCACGAGCCGCGCGGCGACCTCGTCCACGCTGACCGGCTCGAATCGCAGACCGCCCGGGGCGATCAGCAGCGGCATCCGGCGCAGCGTCGTGATCACCGGGACGACGAAGTCGTGCAGCTGGGCGACGCGCAGCACCGTCCAGGGCACGCCGGACCCGGCCACGGTCGCCTCAGCCGCCGCCTTCGCGCGGAAGTAGCCGATCGGCATGCGGTCGGCTCCGATCACCGAGATGAGCAGCAGGTGCCGCACCGATGCCCGCCGGGCGGCGGCCACGACGTTCTGCGCGGCGACGTCGTCGCCTCGTGCTCCGCCGGCGAGGTGCAGCACGACGGAGGCGCCGTCGAATGCCGCATCCAGGCCGATGTCCTGCACCGTGTCGCCCGTGCAGTGGCGAACGCCGGCGGAGTCCTCGCCCCCACGGCGGCTGAGCACGCGAACCGCCGACCCGGTCTCACGCAGCAACGGCACGACCCGACGGCCGATGGTGCCGGTGCCTCCGGTCACCAGAATGGGTTCATGCATGTCGGTCTCCTTCCTGTCACACACGCGGTCGCGCGCTCGTCATGTTCATGACGGATGAGCGCGAGGAGATGTGACATGACGGATGCTGACGAGCTCGCCGCGAGGTTCGATGCGCAGCGGCCGCGACTGAGAGCGATCGCGACCCGGCTGCTCAGATCGGATGCCGAGGCCGATGACGCCGTGCAGGAGACGTGGCTGCGCCTCGCGCGGGTCGCGTCGAGCGAGATCGTCAACCTGGACGCGTGGCTGACGACGGTCGTCTCGCGGATCAGCCTCGACGTGCTGCGTGCGCCGCGGACGACGCGTGAGCGGGCGTGGGACGTCTCGCCGTGGCGGGACGAACCCGTCGCCGCGGAGGCCGACCCGGCAGACGTCGCGGCACAGCACGAACGGGTCTCGGTCGCGCTGCTCGTCGTGCTCGAGCAGCTCAGCCCCGCGGAGCGGGTCGCCTTCGTCCTGCACGACGTGTTCGGCCAGCCGTTCGAGGAGATCGCCGTCGTGCTGGAGAGATCTCCGGATGCCGCCCGCCAACTCGCATCCCGCGCGCGGCGGCGGGTCCGCGGCGCTTCCGAGCCGGAGGCACTCGGACGGACGCGTTCGCGCGCCGTGATCGACGCGTGGCTGGCGGCCGCGACGCGCGGCGATTTCGCGGCACTGCTCGGACTGCTCGATGAGGGCGCCGTCCTGCACGCCGATTTCGGGTCGAGCACGCAGGTGATCGAGGGCCCCGACGAGATCGCCGCGCAGGCGGTCATGTCGGCTCGGCTCGCCGCGCACTCCGTGGGCGTCCTCATCGACGGGCAGCCGGGTGTCGCAGCGGTGCTGAGCGGTCGGGTGGTCTCGATCATGGCGTTCGAGATCGCCGCCGGCCGGATCCTGCGACTCGACGTGCTGGCCGATCCGGCCCGCCTGACGGGCCTGGACGTCCTGCCCACCGCGTAGCGTTGAGGCGTGGAGGAACACGGACTCGCACGATCCCGCGCATCGACCTTCGTGGTGTGCGCGACGCTCGCGCTCGCGCTCGTCGGCTGCGGGGCATCCGTTCCGTCGCCGACGCCCACCTCGAACCGCACGACGTCTCCCGCTGTCACGTCGTCGCCGGAGACGACCGCCCCGGCGGATGCAGCAGCGGTCTTTCCCGTGGGCGAGCCGCGCGAGATCGCGACCGGCCTGTCCGCACCCTGGTCGATCGTGTTCGTGGGCGACTCCGCGCTGGTGAGCGAACGCGACTCCGCGCGCATCCTCGAGCTGCCCGCCGGCGGCGGCGTCCGCGAGGTGGGCGTCGTCGAGGCCGTGCAGGCGCGCGGCGAGGGCGGGCTGCTCGGACTCGCCGTCGACCAGGACCGTCGGTTGTACGCGTACTCGACAGGCGGGCAGGGGAACCGCATCCAGCGCTTCGCCCTCACCGGGACCGGCGGATCGTTCACGCTCGGCGCCGCCGAGACGATCCTCGACGGCCTCCCGTCGGCCGGAAACCACAACGGCGGGCGCATCGCGTTCGGGCCGGACGGCATGCTGTACGCCGGCGTCGGCGATGCGGGGTCGCCGCAGAACGCGCAGGACCCCGGTTCGCTGGGCGGCAAGATCCTGCGGATGACGCCGGACGGCGGCATCCCCTCCGACAATCCCGATCCTGCCTCGCTGGTCTACAGCAGCGGCCACCGCAACGTGCAGGGACTCGGCTGGGCACAGGACGGCACCATGTACGCGAGCGAATTCGGCCAGGACACCTGGGACGAGCTCAACGTCATCGTCGCGGGCGGGAACTACGGCTGGCCGGATGCCGAGGGCACCGCCGGCGCCGCCGGCTTGATCGACCCCGTGCTGCAGTGGCGTCCCGACGAGGCGAGCCCGAGCGGCATCGCCGTGGTCGCCGGCAGCGTGGTGATCGCGAACCTTCGCGGCGAGCGCCTTACCGTCGTGCCGATCAGCGATCCGTCGACCGCCGCCGCCTCGTACGCAGGAGAGTACGGGCGGATCCGCGATGCCGTCCTCGCGCCGGACGGCACACTGTGGTTCGTCACGAACAACACGGACGGCCGAGGGGATGCGCGCGAGGGCGACGACCGGATTCTGAGCGTCGGGCTCGCCGGCTGATTCGCCGGGCGCTTTCCGGCCGTAGTGTCTCCTTTTCCGCCTCGATCGACAAGCCCCCGTCGCGTGGCGGACCCGAACGTAGCCTTCGAGTTCCTCCTCCACTCGAACGAAACGGCCCCCTCATGTCCAAGCGCAACACACTCGTCCGCTCCCTGCACGATCTCGGCCTCGCGACCTGGTTCGGCGGGTCGCTGATGGGCGCGGTGGGCCTCAACGGCGCGACGGCTCAGGCCGATTCACCGCAGGAGCGACTCACGCTGTCCTCGATCGGGTGGGCACGATGGGCGCCGGTCCAGATCGCCGCCATCGCCCTCCACGGTGTCGGCGGGATCGGCCTGATCCTCGGGAACAAGGAGCGCATCGCCGCCGACCCCGGTACGCGGATCAACACCATCGTGAAGTTCGCGCTCACGGCGGTCGCCGGCGGGGCGACGCTCTACTCGGCGTTCCTCGGCGCGAAGATCGCCAAGAACGCCGATCAGCCGACGGAAGGCGTCACCGAGCCCGCTCCCGGCACCTCGAGCGAACTGGCCTCCGCTCAGAAGCAGCAGCGCATCGTGCAGTGGGTTCTTCCGGCGGTCACCGGCGTCCTGATCGTCCTCGGCGCGCAGCATGGCGAGCAGCAGCGTCCGCTGGCCGGCCTCCTGCAGCGCTTCGGTCGCTGAGCCGTTCTCCGGCGCCCCTGATCCGGCTCAGGCGCGCAGCGCCAGGACGAGCGGCAGGACTGCCGTCGCGCCGGCCCGGCGCAGTTCTCGGGCGGCGACGGTGAGGCTCCAGCGACTGTCGGCGAGGTCGTCCACGAGCAGGACGGGTCCGGGTGGGATGTCGAGCTCTGACGCATCGAACCGGTCCCACAAGCCCGCCAGTCGGTACACGCTGTTCCCGCCCGGATCCCCGGTCGGCCCGCCGTTGCGGGTCGGCAGGGTCCCGAGGTATTCGAGCCGGCCCACCTCGGCGAGCGTGCGCGCGAGCGACTGGATCAGCAGCGGCCGATGACGCGAGGGCATGGCGAGCACCGACACCGGTCGCTGCTCCCAGCCCCAGTCCGCCAGCACCCGGATCGCCGCGTTCCGCAGCGCCGGATCGATCTCGGCGTCGGGTGCGCCCGCGCCGTCGAACAGTGTGCGCAGCGCGCCGCCCCAGCCCAGGTCGGTCAGCCGCGCGAGGGCGCGCCCGGTTTCCGCGCGCTCGCCGACCGCGATGCGGCCGGTCAGCGGGATGCCGAGGCTCGATCCGCCGGTCGGCCACTGCGCGCGCGGCTCGATCGGCACGCCGACGCGGTCCAGCGACGAGTCAGCGGATGCCACCGCGTCCTCGGCGACGCCCGTCGAATACCACGCACCCGCGCAGTTGTCGCATCGCCCGCAGGGCGCCGCGGTGTCGTCGTCGAGTGTGCGCTGCAGGTACTCCATGCGGCATCCGCTCGTCTTCTCGTACTCGAGCATGTGCTGCTGCTCGGCCACGCGCGCCGCCGCGATGCGCTCGTAGCGCTCGGCGTCGTAGGTCCACGGCACGCCGGTCGACACCCACCCGCCCCGGACGCGGCGCACCGCCCCGTCGACGTCGAGGACCTTCAGCAGCAGCTCGAGCGGGGTGCGTCGGATGTCGACGAGCGCCTCCAGCGCGGGGGTCGACAGCGGCTCAATCCCGAGCTCGGCGATGACGCGCTCCGCGCGTTCCTGCGTCGGCATGGACGCCGTGGCGAAGTAGCGCCAGATGTCGGGATCTTCGGGACCGGGCAGCAGCAGCACGTCGGCGTTGTCGGTGGCGCGACCGGCGCGACCGACCTGCTGGTAGTACGCGACCGGCGACGAAGGCGCGCCGAGGTGGATGACGAACCCGAGATCGGGTTTGTCGAAACCCATACCGAGGGCGCTCGTGGCCACGAGCGCCTTCACGCGGTTGTCCTTGAGGAGCGCCTCGGACTCCTGGCGCTCATCGGTGTCGGTCTGGCCGGTGTATGCGCGCACGTCGTGACCGGCTTCTCGGAGCAGGCGCGCGACATCCTGCGCGCCGCTGACGGTGAGGCTGTAGATGATGCCGGATCCCGGCATCTCGCCGAGGTGGGTGAGCAGCCAGGCGAGCCGTGCGCGGGCATCCGGCAGGCGGAGGACGCCGAGACGCAGGGATGCCCGAGCCAGCGGACCCCGGATCGTCACGACGTCCACGTCGTCGGGGCCGGTCTCGCCGCCCGCGAGCTGCTCCTCGACGTCGGTCACGACACGGCTGTTCGCGGTCGCGGTGGTCGCCAGGATGGGGATGCCGGGCGGCAGGCGCCGGATCAGGTCGCCGAGACGCCGGTAGTCGGGCCGGAAGTCGTGACCCCAGTCGCTGATGCAATGGGCCTCGTCCACCACCAGCATCCCCATCCGCTCCACGAGGGCGGGCAGCTGCTCGTCCCGGAACGCCGGATTGTTCAGCCGCTCCGGCGAGAGCAGCAGCACGTCGACGTCGTCGCCGCGCAGCCGGTCGAGCAGCTCCGGCCATTCGTGTGCGTTCGTGGAGTTGATCGCGACGGCGCGAACCCCCGCGCGCTCGGCGGCCGTGATCTGGTCCCGCATCAGTGCGAGCAGAGGCGAGACGAGCACGGTCGGGCCGGCGCCGCGACGGCGCAGCAGCAGCGTGGCGACGAAATAGACGGCCGACTTCCCCCAGCCGGTCCGTTGCACGACGAGCGCGCGGCTGTGGTCATCGACGAGTGCTTCGATGGCCTCGAACTGCCCCTCGTGGAAGTCGGCATCCTCGCGCCCCACCAGGACCCGAAGGATGCCGCGTGCCGCCTCGCGCGTCTCGTCGCTCATCCCGTCGAGTCTGTCAGCATCCGCCGACAGCGCCGGTGGGGCCTCAGACGAATCCGAAGAGCGGCGGGAACGCCACCACGACGATCACCGCCCAGACCAGGTACACCGGCAGGTAGCCGGTCTGCCAGCGCTCCAGGTGAGCCGGCGAAACCTTCCGGCGTACGATCCGCAGGAGCAGCCACGCCGACCAGGCGAGGTTCACCAGCAGGAGCAGGTTCAGGCCGAGCGAGGCGACCTTGTTCGCGCTGAAGCCGAAGGCTCCGATCCGTGCCAGCATCGCGATCAGCACGATCGCGTCGACGATCAGCGCGCTGGTCACCATCAGCAGCTGGAGCCGCTCGAACCAGCCGGCCGAACGGCTCGGGTCCCGCGCGGAGAGCGAGTACAGCAGCAGTGCCAGCACCACCACGAGGACGACGTCGAAGATGATCAGCAGATCGCGGCTGCCGAGGAACGAGACATCGTCGCCCGCATCCACGAGATTCCACTGCACGATCGCGGCGACGATGAGGGCGAGGAGCATCGCGGTGAACAACGGTGTGAACAGCCGCGTGAGCACGGGGGCGATGTTCTCGATCACGCTCTGCTTGGCATCCACGAGCGCGGCGGCAACCACGACCGCGCCGGCTGCTCCGCAGGGGACGAGCCATTCGAGCACGGCGATCGAGGCATCCACTCCCACCGCCGCGAACACCGCGATGGTCAACCCGACCAGCACCGCGCCGCCGAGCGCGATCAGGACGAAGTACACGAACCATTCGCCGGTGAAGCGGATGAAGTCCATGCGCGCGGTCTCGAACCGCCAGGACGACCCGGCGGAGACGAGTCCGACGCCGAGCCACAGCACGACGAGTGCATGGCCCGCCGCGAGGATCATCGTCATGCCGTCCGCCGCGAACGGGTAGAGGTTCACAACGAGAGCGGTCCCAGCGAACACCGCGGCGACGACGACGACGATCCGCATCGCGGGCCTGCGGCTCCACACGACGTACGCCGCGAGGAACGGCAGCACGAGGAGCCCGATGTTGAGGGCGTAGAAGCCCGGATCGTTCCCCGGCGTCACGCCGAACAGCGCCGGGAGCTTCACGGCGATCGCCGCGCCGAGCGCGATACCCGCGACCGCCAGCATCCTCGTGCGACGCTGGCTCACCGATGCCGACTCGTCGGCCGTCAGCTGCTTCCACAGGCGATCGGAATGCTCGCGGGCGTACTCGCGCGAGACCCGGTCGATACTGCCGATGCGCTTGATCGCGACCAGGAAGGCCTCATCGTCGGAGAGACCGGCGTGGCGCAGATCCTCGACCTGATCACGCAGGTGCCCCTCGAGTTCGTCGACGTCGGGCCCGGAGACGGCGGGACGACGCCGCAGGTAGCCGGACCACTCCGCGATCTGCGCCTCGAGCTGGGGTTCCGGGTCGGTCATGCTCGCGCTCCCGACGGCAGGGCGCCGGATCCTCCGACGAGGTCGGCCGAGTCCCGGGCGACCTCGGCGGCCCGCTTCCACACCTTCTCCAGCGCGTCGCTCATGACGCTCCACTGTCGGCGCTGCTCGGCGAGCGCCGCGCGGCCGTCGTCCGTCAGTCGGTAGTGCTTGCGCCGACGGCCCGAGTCGGAGGCCCCCCACTCCGTGCGGACGTAGTCCAGCCGCTCCAGGCGGTGCAGGAGCGGGTAGAGCATCCCGTCGCTCCAGGCGAGATCGCCGCCGGAGAGCTGGGACACGCGCTGGAGGATGGCGTAGCCGTACGAGTCGCCCTCGGCGAGGATGCCGAGCACGAGCGGGGTCGCGGCGGCCGCGACCAGATCCTTGCCGATGTGCACGGCGCCTCCTCGGCGTTCGGATACCTAGAACATCTAGGTACATAGAACCACAAGGTATGCGGTTTGCCAATCGCAGACGGTCAGGTCGAGCGGCGCACCCCGCCGCGGAAGAACCAGCGCCGCCGCGGAACCGGCGGCGGGGTCGCATCGGATGCCGCGGAGGGGCGAACCGCGGCATCCTTCCGCTCCCGCCACTCCTCCAGCCGTTCGTCGACGTCGACGGTCGGCGTGATCACCGGCGGCCCGCCGAGCAGCTGGCGACGCGCCTCGATCACGCGTCGGTTGAAGTCCTCGAGATGTTCGCGCACCTCGCTCTGGCTGCGCAGGCCGTCGAGCGTGGCGTCCAGCGCGGCGTATTCCGTGCGCAGCAGCAATGCCGGCGGTCCCAGCCCGGTGAGGTTCTCGCGCTCGATCTTGCGGCGGATCCACCAGTCCGGGTCGTGCGTGGCACTGAGCCCCGGAATGGGTTTGCCGGCGCCGGGCAGATCGTCGAACTCGCCGCGCCGGATCGCCTGCTGGATGGCGCTCTCCACGATGGCGGCCCGTTCGGCCGCGGTGAAGATGCGCGTGTCCTCGGGCGCCGCCTCGGGTTCCTCGCCGCGCTCGCGCGCCTCCCTGTCGAGGCGATATCGCATCGCGGCTTCCCGGCTGTCCGCACCGCCGTCCATGAGTCTCGCCGCACCTCCTCGCGCGCCTGCGCGCGCCCTGCTTCGAGGCTAATCGACCGCCGCAGGCGCGGATCGGTGAGCACTCTCGCGCCGCGGCATCCTTCGTGCAATACTTTACCCTGTGGTAAACCGATCCGATCGACTCACTCGGCTGTACGGCGCGATCGCAGACCCGACCCGCCGTGCGATGCTCGACGCACTGCGGGCCGGACCGCGCACGGTCACCGAGCTCGGCTCGCCGTTCGGGATCACGATGGCCGCCGTCGGCAAGCACATCACGACCCTGGAGGCGGCCGGGCTGATCCGCACCGCGAAGCGCGGGCGGGTGCGCACATGCACCGCCGTTCCCGCCGGCCTCGACGAGGCCGAGGAGTGGATCCGCCGCCAGCGCGACTTCTGGAACGCCCGGCTCGATGCGCTCACCGCACACCTGGAAGGGGAATCATGACCTCACTGACCGTGACCCGCACCCTCGCGGCCTCGCCCGCCCGCGTCTGGCGCTCGTGGACGGATGCCGCGGAGCTGTCCACCTGGCTCTGGCCGCCGTCCTTCGACACGACGTGCGAGATCGACCTGCAGGCCGGCGGACGCTTCCGCATCTCGTCGCAGAACGCCGGCATGGCCGTCGGCGGCGAGTACCTCGAGATCGACGAGCCGTCGAGGTTGGTCTTCACCTGGCGATGGGATGGCGAGGAGGAGGACACCCTCGTGACCGTGACGTTCGAGGCATCCGGATCCGGCACCGTGCTGGGGGTGCGACACGAACGCTTCACGAGCGCGGAGAGCTGCGCCAGCCACGAGCAGGGGTGGAACGACTGCCTCGACCGACTGCCCGCGCACCTCGCGTCCTGATCCCTCGGACGACGAACGCCCCGGTGCGTGGACCGGGGCGTTCGATTCTCGGCGCGGGGCTTACGCCTCGCTCATCGCGGTGACCTCGACCTGACCCTTGGCGGCGTAGTACGCCGCGCGCGCGGCATCCTTCCGGGCCTGCTCGATGTAGCCGGCGTCCAGGATGTCCTGGTCGACCTCGACGCTCTCGACGTGGTTCACGCCGTGGTACTTCTCGATGTACGCATCCAGCTCGGGGCCCGAGGTCCACGACGTGATGAGGTTGTAGCGCGGCTCGGTGCCGATGTGGGTGGTCGCGTGCCAGAGGCGCTGGGTGTCGATGATGAGCTGCGCGCCGGCCGGCAGCGCGATGCGGACCTCGCCCTGAGGGTCGGTGCGGTTCTCACGCAGGACGAAGAAGCTGTCCTTGTCGTCGGTGAGGTTGAAGAAGCCGCGGACGACCCATCCGGTGCCGTCCGGGTTCAGACGGTTGTTGTCGTCCTGGTGCAGGTTGTAGAGGGTCTCGCCGTACGGAGTGGGCTGCAGCTCGATGACGCGGCAGCGACCGACGTTCGCGCCGGGCTCCTGCGCGCGACGGGCGAGGTTGGGGGCCTTGGCGACCTGCGACTCGATCCAGACGCCGTCCTTGTCGGTGCGCGGCGGCTTGTGGTTCCAGAATCCGTTGCACTCGATGTCGCCGAAGGCGCTCGCGAGCGGGGCGAACCGGGTGTCGCCGGAGGACTTCCAGTCGTTGTACTCGATGTCCAGCCACTCTTTCGGATCGAGCGCCTGGTTGTAGCTGTCGAGGACGACATAGCCGGTCTCTTCGAGAGCGGCGGACTTGATGTAACCCATGACGAATCATGCCTTTCGTAGGGGGCCAGCACGTTTTAACAGGCCCGACTTAGGCAAGCCTACCCCCGGGTTTCCCGCCCTCCCGGGTGTCGGAATCGACGTCGACTAGGATCGAGCGCGGTGCGGACGGACGGGGACGAAGCGGACTGATGAGCACGGCGACGAACATCGAAGCGACCGCAGTGGGGACGGTGTCGTGGCTCTCCGCACCCGAGACGACGATCGTCGTGCCGGTGTACCAGCGCCAGTACCGGTGGGACATCGGGGCGTGCGAGCAGCTGCTGACGGACATCCGTGCGGTGAGCGATTCGGACGGCCGCCACATGCACTTCATCGGCTCGATCCTCTCCAGCGCGAGCCCCTCCGCCGATTCCGACGAGCTCGTGCTGATCGACGGCCAGCAGCGGATCACGACGTTGATGCTCCTCGTCGCGGCGCTGCACCACACGGTTCGAGGCGATGATCCCGAGCTCGCGGCCGAACTCGAGCGGGTGCTCGTGCGCGCCGACGATCCGGATCGCACCAAGCTGCGCCCGCACAGGGCATGGGCGTCGGTCTTCGAGAGCGTCGTGCTGGATCGGAGAGCGGATGCCGGTGCGGTGCGCGAATCGCGCTTCGACGACAACTACGCGTTCTTCCGCAGCCAGATCGGTCGCGATGAAGCGCCGCGCATCTGGGCCGGGCTGCAGAAGCTCGAGCACGTCTCGATCACCCTCGGTGCGGGCGCCAACGCCCAGCAGATCTTCGAGAGCCTGAACTCCACCGGCGAGCCGCTGCGCGACCACGAGCTCATCCACAACTACGTCCTGATGGGGCTCACGCACGCTGAGCAGAGCGAGATCGAAGACGCGTTCTGGCTCCCGATCGAACAGAACACCGGGGAGTCGATCGGCAGCTTCTGGCGCCACTACCTCGTGATGCGCACCGGCCGCGAGGTCGCCGTGGCCGGCGAGCGCGGGGTGTACGCCGCGTTCCGCAGCGAGTTCCCCCGCCTCGACCTCGAGGCGCTGCGCGCGCAGGCAGCCGAATGGAAGGAGTACTCGGAGATCTACCGGGTCCTCCTGCAGCCCGCTCACGCTCAGGCGGCCGAGATCGCCCGGCAGCTGGCGTATGTGAACACGTTCGGCCGCGAGACGTATCCGCTCGTGATGAGGGCATATCGCGACGTCGCGACCGGCGTCGCCGGCGAGGCGTCTTTGATCGAGACGCTGGAGTACCTGCAGTCGCTGCTCCTGCGCCGGACCGTCGTGGGGGTTCCGACCGACCGGCTCATCGCGCGACTCTGCCGGGCGCGCGCCGAAGGACCCGCCAGCCTGGAGAAGGCGATCAGTCGCATCATGCCGTCGGATGAGCGGGTCCGCATCGCGCTGAAGTACGGCGAGCTGCCGCATCCGTCCTACGTCCTCGGCCGCATCGCGGGGCTGGACAGTCTCGCCGACGTGGGGGTCGAGCACGTCTTCCCCCTCGCTCCCGGCGACGGATGGAGCGGCGACGGCGACCGCGAGTGGGCGGACTACACCGACGACGAGCAGAACAGCCATCGCGCGCTCGCCAAGACCCTTGGCAACCTCGCGCTGCTCGAGGACGGCCTGGCGCTGCGGGCTCTGGACCGCTCGTTCCCGCAGAAGCGGGAGGTGTACGCCAGGAGCGACATTGCACCGACCGCCGCGCTGGCCGGGATCGGATCGTGGGGCACGGCGGCGATCGGTGCGCGCACCCTGGAACTCACCGAGCGATTCCTGCAGGTCTGGCAGCACCCGCCGCGGGTCCTCATCGACGACGACGGCCTCACGCCGATCCTCGATGCGCAGCGGCGTCGCGGGTGGCCGCCAGGCTGGCAGCGCGAGTTCGAATACGTCGAGTATCGAGGCGAGCACTGGGAGGTCTATGACGTCCGCTCCCTCTTCAACCGGATCTTCAAGCGGCTGTGGGCCGAGTCCCGCGAGCGCGTCATCGCTTACAACAACCGCCGGGGCGGCCCGATCTACACCGCGCAGGCGTGGAACGGTCAGTGGGACGCCCTCGATGACACGCACTTCCTCTACATGGGCTGGGATTCGAAGTACATGCTGACCGCCGTGCAGGGCCTGCTCGAGGAGGCCGGCATCGCCGCCGAGGTGTTCGTGAAGTACTCCTACATCGGAAACGCGATGGCTTAGGCTGAGCGCGCGAGGACGAACGGGAGGCTGACGGTGATCACTGCGATCGACGCCCTCCTGCGTGTGCTGCTCACGACGCTCGGCGCTGCTCCGGTCATCCACGGCGGCGGCAGCATGACTGCCGTGGCCGTCGCGCTGTTCGCGACCGCGCTGGTCGCGCTGCTGCTCTGCGCCGGCCGTGCCCCGTCGTCGACGCAGCTGTCGCTGGTGCGGCCGCGTCGCGCGATCGACGTGTCGGCGCTGCTCGCGCAGAGTGATCCGGATGCCGCGGGCCACGCGCGCCCGCGAGCTCCGGTTGTCGCGGCTTCGGCCGCGTAACCCGTCCGAGCGTCTCCTCTCCCCTGCGGGAGAGTTCATCGTCGCCCGCCCGGGAAGTCGTGGCCGCATCGCGCCCACCCCTTCCTGCTTCTGAACGGACGACCCATGAATGTGCTCGATCTCCCACCCCTCGCCGCGATCCTCGATACCGCCTACGGCATGCTTCTGGAGCTGATCGCCCTTCTCGAACCCCTCGCCGGCACCGCGGCCGCCACGGTTGCGGTCGTCCTCGTCACTCTGCTGGTGCGCGTCGCGCTGATCCCCGTCGGCATCTCGCAGGCCAAATCCGAGCAGACCCGTGCCCGGCTCGCACCGAGACTGCGCGATCTGCAGCGCCGGTTCGGGAAGGACCGGGAGCGTCTGCAGCACGAGACGATGAAGCTGTACGCCGACGAGAAGGCTTCGCCGTTCGCGGGATGCCTGCCGCTGCTCATCCAGGCTCCGATCGTCGGAGTGATCTACGCGCTGTTCCTGCACCCGGCGGTCGCCGGCCACGCGAACGCGCTGCTGAGCGAGACGCTCCTCGGTGTGCCGCTGGGGACGAGTCTCGCGTCGGCGATCGCCTCCGGCGCCCTCGGGATCTCCGGCGCGGCGGTGTTCGGCATCCTGCTCATGGCGCTCGTGGTCGTGGCCGAGATCACGCGGCGATGTTTCCGTCCGCCGGCGGTGGCGCCCGACTCCAGCGCCGGCCCCTCGCCGCTGTCGTCCCCGCAGGCGATGAACATGATGGGCTTCGCACAGTTCGCGACCGCGGTCGTGGCGATCTTCGTGCCGCTGGCGGCCGGCCTGTATCTGATGGTCACCGTGACCTGGACGCTCGGGCAGCGCCTGGTCTTGCGCCGCCGGTACCCACTCCCCTGACCTGGCCGGGCCCGACCTGACCTGACCTGACCTGACCTGACCTGGCCCGGCCTGGCCTGGTAGCCCCTTGACTTGACCCAATCGGCCCCTTCCGCGGCTCGGGAAGGGGCCGATTGGGTCAAGTAGGAAGAGCTGACGAGCCGCTCAGGGATGCAGCGCGTGCCGACGCTCCAGCGCAGCGCCCTCCACGTCGACGTTGGGGAGGATCCGGTCCAGCCACTTCGGAACCCACCAGGCGCTTCTGCCGAGGACGTGCATGATCGCGGGCATCAGCAGCATCCGGACGACGAACGCATCCACGAGGATCCCGAATGCGAGCCCGAATCCGAGGGAGCGGATGATCGTCGACTCGGAGAAGATGAACCCGCCGAAGACCGCGATCATGATGAGGCCGGCGGCCAGCACCACCGAGCGACCCGCGCGGAAGCCCTGGGCCACGGCGAGCCTCGCCTCCGACCCGTGCACGTACGCCTCGCGCATCCCGGAGGCGAGGAACAGCTGGTAGTCCATCGCCAACCCGAACAGGATGCCGATGAGGATGATCGGCAGGAAGTTCAGGATCGGCCCGGTGGCGTGGATGCCGAGGAGATCGGCGAACCAGCCCCACTGGAAGACCGCGACCAGCGCTCCGTACGTCGCGAACAGCGACAGGATGAAGCCGCCGGTGGCGATCACCGGCACCAGCAGGGAGCGGAACACCACGATCATGATCAGCAGCGACAGCCCCACCACCACCGTCAGGTAGATCGGCAGGATCGAGGTCAGCCCTTCGGAGATGTCGATGTTGATCGCCGCCTGACCTGCCACGCCCAGCGGCCCGTCCACTCCGGCAGGCTCGAGCTCGCGAAGCGAGCGCACCAGCGTCTCGGTGGACACGCTGTTCGGTCCGTCGGCGGGCACGACCTGGAACGCGGCCAGTTCCCCGTCATCGGACACCGCGATCGGCGCGACCGCCACGACGTCGTCGAGATCGCTGATGGATCGCGCGATCTCGAGCTGCTGCGCGACGACGTCCTCGTCGGAGAGCCCGGACGGCAGGTCGGCTGTCACGAGGATCGTACTGTTCGCGCCCGCGCCGAATGCGTCCTCGGTGATCGTGAAGGCGCGGTACGAGGCGGATTCGACCGGTTCCGACCCGCCGTCGGGGAGTCCGACGCGCATCGACAATGCCGGGATGGCGACGACCAGGAGCGCCGCGATGGCGACGACGATCGTCAGCACCGAGCGCAGCGTCGACATCGGGCGAATGGGCTTGGTACGCAGCACGGAGCGCTCGCGACGGCTCGCGCGCGTCGGCTCAGCGGGTGCGCTCGCCGGCGCGGCATCCGCCCGCACGATCCGAGCCCGCGCACGGCGACCGAGCACGCGCTCCCCGACCATGCTGAGGAGGGCAGGCGTCAGGCTGATGGCGATCAGCACGGCGACGGCGACGCAGACGGCGCCGGCGGTTCCCATCAAGCCGAGGAATGGGATGCCGGTGACATTCAGTGCCAGGAGGGCGACGATCACCGTGGTGCCGGCGAAGACGACAGCGTTGCCGGCGGTGCCGTTGGCCAGGCCGATGGATTCGTCGACGTCGAGTCCCTGCAGAAGCTGCTTGCGGTGCCGGTTGATGATGAACAGCGAGTAGTCGATGCCGACCGCCAAGCCCAGCATCACACCGAGCACCGGGGTGACCGAGGCCATCTGCACCACGCCGGAGAAGGCGAGCACGCCCAGGACGCCGATCGCCACGCCGACGATCGCGGTCAGCAGCGGCAGCGCAGCGGCGATGATGCTGCCGAGCATGACCAGCAGCACGACGCCGGCGATGACGACGCCGATCGCCTCTCCGACACCGAGGATCTGCGGCACGCCTTGGGCGATCTCGGTGGAGAAGGCCACCTCGATGCCGTCGATCGGCTCGGCGGTGAAGTGCTCGACGACCGCCTTCTTCGACGCGGGTGAGAGCTCGAGTCTCGGCTCGGTGAAGCCGATGTTGACGAGCGCGGTCGAACCGTCTTCGGAGACGAGCCGGATCCCCTTCGCCAGATCGAGCAGCTCGGCGCCCTGTTCGAGCGTCGCGCTCTGAGTCTCGAGCTCCCCGGTCGACGAGTCGATCTGCGCCTGCTGGGCGTCGAGCTGCGCCTGTCCGGCCTCCAGCTGCGCCTGCTGCGCGTCCAGAGCGGCCAGCTGCTCCTCGGGCGCGCCGGCGGCCTCCGCCTGAGTGCGGGCCGCGTCGAGCTGAGCCTGCCCGGCCGTCACGTCGGCCTGTGCGGCATCGAGCTGAGCCTGTCCGGCCTCCAGCTGCGAGCGCCCGTCGTCGATCTGGGCGCGACCGTCCTCGATCTGCTGGGCGCGATCGGCACGCTCCCGCTCCGTCGCGAAGGGGTCGTTCACGGTCGCGACGTCGGGAAGGTCTCCGGCATCCGCCACCATCGCGCTGATGGCGGCCTGCTGGTCGGCGCTCAGGGCGGAACCGTCTTCGGTGCTGAAGACGACCGTTCCGGCTGCGCCGCTGAAGTCGGGCAGCTTCTCGGCCAGTTCGTCGGTCACCTGCGACGAGGCGGTACCGGGGATGTCGAAGCTCGTGGCGAGCCCCTTGAACCCGATCGCGAATCCCACCCCCGCGACCAGGAGGACCACGATCCAGGTCGCGATCACGGTCCAGACGCGTCGAGCCGCGAATTTGCCCAATCGATACAACAGCTCGGCCATCGTGTCCCCCTCAATGCAACGCGTCCATATTACGCAACGGTGCGTCTCGCTGATTACGATGGCTCCATGACGACCGGTCGCCGAGGAGCACGGCGCAGCGAGACCGCGCGCGTCGCGATCCTCGCGGCGACCGTGCGCCTGTTCGCGACCCGCGGCTACGACCACCTCAGCATCGAGGGCATCGCCGCCGAAGCCGGCGTGGCGAAGCAGACGATCTACCGCTGGTGGCCGTCGAAAGGGCCACTGATCGCGGAGTGCATGCTGGAGGGGATGCTGCTGCCCGGCCGTTTCGTGCCGCGCGACACCGGCGACGTGCGGGCGGACCTGGCCGCGTGGCTCGACGCGATCTTCGGCTTCCTCATCGATCCGACCGGGGAGAGCATCTTCCGCTCCCTCATCTCCGCGGCGGCTGAGAACGTCGAGGTCGGTGTGCGGCTGCGCGACAGTCTCGGCGCCGCGTCATCGCTGGTGGAACGGCTGGGGCGCGGCGTGGAGGCCGGGCAGATTCCGCCCGACGCTCCCCTGCAGGAGGTCAGCGAGGCTTTGGTCGGGGCCGTCATCGTCCGCGCACTCAGCCGCACGCCGCTCGCGCCGGGCGACCCGGAGCGTCTCGTCGATGCGGTGATCGGCGTCCACCGCTGAGGTCCCGTCTCGCTGGACCTCGTCACTTGACCCGATTGGCCCCCAAAACGTCGCGGGAAGGGGCCGATTGGGTCAAGTGAGGGGGTGAGCGCGGGGGCGCTCCGACAAGCGCAAGCTAGGGCTCCAGGATCCGCTCGAGCAGCTCCAGACTGCGGGCGATGTCGACCTCGGGCTCGAGGAGCCACTGGATCTGCAGGCCGTCGGATGCCGCGATCACCAGTGCCGCCATCGCCTCGGGATCCACGCCGCGACGGAAGGTGCCGGCATGCTGCCCGTCGCGGATCAGCTGCGCGAGCCGCTCGCGGATCCGCGCGAATCGCGTGCCGAAATACTCCCGGGACGCCTGCCGATCCGCGTCGAGGGACCCGGCCAGCATGCTCGTGTAGAGCGAGACGAACCCTGGGATGCCGACGTTGCGCTCGGCGGCCCGCACCATCGTGCCGACGACCTCCTGCTTGTCGCGCGAGCTGCCGTGGCGCACCTCGCTTTCGCGGAGGACCTCGAGCAGGAGCTCTTCCCGGGAGCCGAAGTAGTGCAGCAGGGCGGCGTGGGAGACACCGATCTTCTCGGCGATCGCCCTGAGCGACGTCCCCTCCGCGCCTTTGTCGGCGAAGACTTCGATCGCCCGGTCGAGGATCTCCTGCCGGCGGGCCACCCCCTTCGCGTACGAGCGCGGTCTGCTCGGCGCGGCGGCTTCGTCGGTCATGCTCGGAGGCTAGCAAAGAAAAACCTCCGCGTGGTGGTTTTTCCTGCTAACGTTTCTGCGACAGCAAGGACGCGACTCGCAGAAGGCAGGACACGCATGACCACCCCGGCAATCTCCATCCAGCTCTGGACCGTGAGAGACCAGCTCGAAGCCGATCTCGACGGCACGCTCGAGAAGCTCGCCGCCATCGGCTTCACCAACGTCGAGGCCTTCGGCTTCGTCTCCCGCGCCGACGAGCTCGCGGCCGCGTTCGCCCGCCACGGCATCTCCTCGCCGACCGGCCACGCGTCGCTCGCATCGGGCACGGAGAACCCCTTCGACTCCTCCATCAAGGTCCCCACCGCAGACGAGGTCTTCGCCGCGGCCAAGACGCTCGGCATGACCACGGTCATCGACCCGTTCGTCGCCCCGGACCGCTGGCAGAGCATCGAGGAGATCCAGAAGACCGCCGATGCCCTGAACGCCGCCGCGGCCACCGCCGCCGAGCACGGCATCACGGTCGGATACCACAACCACAACCAGGAGTTCCTGGCCGAGATCGACGACCGCTTCGCCCTCGAGGTGTTCGCAGACCTGCTCGATGAGCGCGTCGTGCTCGAGCTCGACGTCTACTGGGCATCCGCGGGCGGCGCCGACATCGTCGAGCTCCTCCAGCGTCTGGGTGACCGCGTCGTCGCCCTGCACATCAAGGACGGCACGCTCGAGCCGATCCCCTCGATCGGACAGGTTCCGACCGACCAGGTCCCCGCAGGCGAGGGCGTCGTCGCGCTGTCCGAGGCACTGGACGCCGCCGCGAACCTCCAGTACGCGATCATCGAGTTCGACGCCTACTCCGGAGATGTCTGGCAGGGCGTCACGACCGGCTACGAGTTCCTCACCGCGCGGGGTCTCAGCTGATGGCGGAGTACGCACCCGTCGGATCGGGCCCGGTCGGCGTCGGCCTCATCGGGGCCGGGAACATCAGCGACACCTACCTGGAGAATCTGAACAGCTTCCCGGACATCGAGGTGCTGATCGTCGGCGACCTGCTGACCGACCGCGCCGAGGAGCAGGCCGACAAGCACGGCATCCCGGCATCCGGCTCGGCCGCGGATGTGCTCGCGCACCCCGGTGTCGAGATCGTGATCAACATCACCACTCCCGCCTCGCACGTCGAGATCTCCTCCGCGGCGATCGCCGCGGGCAAGCATGTCTGGAGCGAGAAGCCGATCGGCATCACGCGGGAGAGCGCGAAGGCACTGCTCGAACAGGCGGATGCTGCGGGCCTGCGGGTCGGCATCGCCCCCGACACCGTGCTCGGCCCGGGCGTGCAGACCGCAAAACGCGCGATCGAGCGCGGCGACATCGGCGTTCCGCTGTTCGCGCAGACCGGTATGCAGTACCAGGGACCCGAGGTGTTCCACCCGAACCCCGGATTCCTGTTCGCAGAAGGTGCCGGACCGCTCTTCGACATGGGCCCGTACTACTTCACGACCCTCGTGAGCATCCTCGGTCCGGTCGCGGCCGTCGCGGCGCTGGGCCTGAAGGCCAGCGAAGAGCGTGAGATCCTCGTGGGTGATCTGGCCGGGACGATGTTCCCGGTCGAGGTCCCCTCGACGATCAACGTGCTCGCGGCATTCGAGGGCGGCGCGCAGTCGCAGTCGCTGCTGAGCTTCGACTCGCCGCTGCTGCGTCAGGGCGTCGTGGAGATCTCGGGCACCGAGGGCACCATCGTGCTCCCCGACCCGAACACGTTCAGCGGGCGCACGGCGATCATCCACCCGTTCGGCAACCGCGGCGCCGACCCGGGAACCGGCGGTGACCGCGAACAGGAATGGGTCGAGGTCGTCGAAGAGGGCGTCGTCACCGGACGCGGACTCGGAGCGCTCGACATGGCGCGCGCGATCCGCACCGGGCGCGCGCACCGCGCGACCGGCGAGCTCGGGTATCACGTGCTGGACACCATGATGTCGGCGTCCGAGTCGGCCGCATCCGGGCAGTTCGTCACGGTCGAGAGCACGGTCGATCCGATCGCCGCCATGCCGGTGGACTTCGACCCGTTCGAGCGGACGCTGTAGCGGCATCCGCTCGCTCGGTCCGATGATGAGGCGCCCCGGGAGATCCCGGGGCGCCTCACCGTTCGCGTGGCCCCTACTCGCCGGCAGGGATCACGAACGTGCTGAATGAATCGGCGGGCAGCGTCGGCGTGAGCACCTGGTCGCCGATCAGCACGCGCACCGGCATGTCCTCACTGAGATCGTTCTGCATGACCAGCACGATGCTGTCGTCCTCGTTGAGGAACGCCAGCTGATTCGCGAAGCCGGAATACGAGAGGCACTCGAGCGCCCGCGCACCCGGCGTGACGAAGGCGCTGACGTGCTTGAACACCTGGTACTCGTACGACCAGCGATAGGTCGCGTCGTCGGGGTCGACCACGACGAGCGAGTTCTGCGTCCAGCCCCACCGGCTGCGGCCACCTTCCAGGAGCGAGATGTTCCAGTACATGTAGGCGTTCGCGCCGTTGGTGAGGAACTGCTTCATCAGGGACCACGCGTGGCGGGCGTGGCGCCAGTCGTTGAGCCCGTCACCGCACTCCTGCTCGGTCTGATAGATCCGCAGCTCCGGGTGCAGGCGGTGCAGGGCCGCGACCGCGCGCTTGCCCTCCCACTGCACGCCGAGCCCCGAGACGTGATCGGCGACGGAGGCGTCTGACAGGACGTCACCGAGCAGCCGATCATCGGGCCGCTCCAGCGTGCCGAGGAAGATGTCAACGTCGCGCGCCTGCATCTGCGGCCCGAGGTGACGCAGCAGCTGCGCGAAGCCGTCGGGCGTCCACGTGCAGCTGGGGAACACCTGTGCCGAGTTGAACTCGTTCTGCGGCATGACCATGCCGATCGGGATGCCGAGCGCACGGTATTCGTCGATGAACCGCCCGAAGTATCGGGCGTACGCCTCGAGGTGCGGCTCGTCGAGGCGGAACATGTCGGTCCCCTCCTGCCCGACCTGGTCCGTGCGGAGTCCGTTCTCGACATTGTTCATGAACGGGTTCGGCAGCGCGCCGGCGTAGTGACCATTGCGCTTCATCCAGCTCGGCGGACTCCAGGGCGACGCCCACAGCGCGAGATCGGGCTGCTGCGCCTGGGCGGCGCGGATGAACGGCACCAACGTCTCGAGATCGTTGTCGATGCTGAAGTGATCCAACGCGAAGTCGTCGTCGACTTCGTCGTACGAGTACCAGTCGCGCGAGAAATCGTTCGCGCCCAACGGCATCCGGCAGAGGGAGAGGCCGGCACCCACGCCGGGGGCGAACAGCTCGCGGAAGATCTCATCGCGCTGGTTCTGATCCAGCACGCCGAGGGAGGTCCATCCGAGCTCGTTGAAGCTGGCGCCGAACCCCTCGATGACCTGCTGCGGAGCGTCGGTGCGCACGAACACATCGGGCATGTCGGTGATCGGTCCGAACTCCGGTGCCTCGGCGTCCTGCCACGCGGATCGCTGCGTGGTGATGATCCAGCGGATTCCGGATGCTGCGGCGTCGTTGCTCATCGCACCAGCTTAGGTCCAAATGCGAGCGATCGCTAGGTTTTCATCATGCCGGCGGAACGGACCACCGGTGACCGATGGTCCGCGCCGCTGACACTCGATGCGCTCACGCGCTGTAGGGAACCTCGATGTCCAGGACCCAGACGATCCCGAAGCGGTCGCGCAGCATCCCATACATCGGCGACCACGCCGACGCACCCAGATCCTGCAGGATCTCCGCGCCGTCGCTCAGACCGTTCCAGAACGACGTGATCTCAGCCTCGTCGGTACAGCGGACCGAGACGAACACCGAGTTCACGCCCTGGTCGTACGGAAGGTGCGCCGGCACGTCATACGCCATGACGCGGATGCCGGATTCCGACGCGACCTGACCCCACATGATCTCGTTCGCCGACGCGGCGGCAGGGTCTGCACCGGCATCCTGATAGGTCACGACGGCGATGTGTCCGCCGAGCGCCTGCTGATAGAACTCGAGCGCGGCGCGGGCGTCGCCGCGGAAGTTGAGGTGGGGGGTGACGTTGACGGTCATGATCTCTCCTTGTTCTCGGCGGGCCGTTCGCCCTGCCGGTGAGATCAGCATTCCGCCAGTAGCGGCCTGTTTCTGTCCGCTACTTGGGGAAGACTGTTCGCATGGCCGGACCCACCTCACGGATGCTCGCCTGATGTCGCTGCTGCAGGCGCGACGGGACTGGCCGGGCGCCCTCTTGGCCGATCGTCTGGAGATCAGCGCCCGTACGGTCCGCCGCGACGTCGATCGGCTCCGCGAACTCGGGTACCGCATCCGCGCGTTCAAGGGTCCCGACGGCGGCTACCGTCTGGACGCGGGTTCTGAACTGCCGCCCCTGCTGTTCGACGACGGTCAGGCGGTGGCGTTGGCCGTCGCCCTGCAGTCCGCGAGCGTCGGCGGCGGTTTCGAGGAGGACGCCCTTCGTGCGCTGACGACGGTGCGACAGGTGATGCCGGAGCGGCTGCGGCATCGGATCGATGTGCTCCGCATCACAGCGGTGGAGGCCGAGCGCGGCGGAGCGGAGTCGCCGGTCGATGCGCGTGTGCTCCTCACGCTCGCCGCCGCTGTCCGCGACCAGGAGGTCCTCCGCTTCGACTACGGATCGCCGACAGCTTCAGGTGCCGCCGATGACGCACCGGGTCCGGCACGGCGGGCCGAGCCGCACGGTCTGGTCTCGCACGCTGGACGCTGGTACCTCGTCGCGTGGGATCTCGATCGAGACGACTGGTCGACGTTCCGGGTGGATCGGGTGCGCCCACGATCGCACACCGGCGGCACGTTCACGCGGCGGAAGATTCCCGGTGGAGACCTGGCGGCGTTCGTCTCGGCACGCTTCAAGGGATCGAGGGGTGGCGAGGGCTGGCCGTGCGAGGGCAGTGTCGTGCTGCGGGTCGCCGCGAGCGAGGTGATCCCGTACGTGAGAGAGGGCGATGTCGAGCCGATCGGCGCTGATCGATGCCGCGTGCGGCTGGGGTCGTGGTCGTGGACGTCGCTGGCGGCGTCGTTCGGACGATTCGACGCGGCAGTCGACGACGCCCAGCCGGCGGCGCTGCGGCACGCGTTCGCCGCGCTCGCGCGGAGATTCGAGGCAGCCTCGGCGTAGCGCGCAGCGACGCATCGGCCGCCTCATCCGCATGGGCCTCCGCTTCAGCGCAGCACTATGCGCGGTGCGTGAGGCGTTCGCTGAGGCGGGTGGGCGAGGCGGTGACGGGCCGCCAGATCTGTCTCCGATCCCACCAGGCGGGACCGCGGACTTCGGGGACGCCGTGGTTCATGCGCACCGCCCAGCCGCATCGAAGACGACCTTCTGCACGGCCCCAGCGCACGCGACATGCCGGGCCACGCTCAGGGAGACCGGCTCGTCGCATCCACCGATATGCGCGGAGCCGCGGCCGCTGGCGAGATCTTCTTCCCGCACGGAGACCACCAGTGTCGGCGCCGCCCCACCCAGCGTCGGCAGCGACCGGGCAGCGGCCGCCAGGATCATCGCCAACGCGTCATGCTGCTTCTGCGCTCGCGTGCGCCGGTCCGCCTCCCCCGGCAACGGCTCGTCCGTCTCGACATCGGTCGTCGTGAACACCGGCACGCCCACGGCGGGGACCGCTTCGACCTTCGGGTTCAGCACGCTGTCGAACCCGAGCCGCAACTGCACGGCGACTTCGGGGAGTACGTGTCCGCGCACGGCGTGCAGCCCATCCACGCACGGCCCGACCGTGATGCCTCGTTTGCGCAGCGCGCGCGTCTCGCGGGGCTCGGCCCCGTCCTGGTCCAGGAACATCGCCCATACGCACGCCATCTGCCGCAACTCATCCGCGCACGGCGGCGGGGCGGCATCCGCACCCTCGCCGCGCGAGCACGCGGCCAGCTCCTCATCCGCAGCCAGGACACCGACCATCCCGCCGGGACACCCCGCGAGCGCGACGGCCACCGCCACGACACCATCGACCCCGACCGCCCCGGCCCCGAGAGCGTCCCGCATCCGCGGCAGCTCGGCCGGCAGCACCTCTCCGCTGGACGGCGCGACCGGGCGGCGTGTCACCCGCGCAGCGCGGATCAGGTCCGACGCGGACACCTTCGAGCCGCGGGTGGTGCGCTGCACCAGCTC
This sequence comes from Microbacterium pygmaeum, assembly GCF_900100885.1. Classification (NCBI taxonomy): domain Bacteria; kingdom Bacillati; phylum Actinomycetota; class Actinomycetes; order Micrococcales; family Microbacteriaceae; genus Microbacterium; species Microbacterium pygmaeum. The sequence continues at coordinate 1,116,087 of NZ_LT629692.1, read as the reverse complement.
GTTGACCGACCGGCATCCGAACGCGGTGGTCAGCTTCTCGGCGACCCCGACGTCGGAGCGGTCCATCACGTGCGCGGTCGCATCCACCAGCACCGCCTCCGCAGACCGCAGCAGGCGACCGGCAGCCGCCAACGTCGCGACCACCTCGCGGTCGGTCAATTCCCGGCACGTGTCCGAGTCGAACGCCTGCACAGTTGGAACGCACGACGTTCAAACCCCACTCCGCGACCTTGCTGGGGAGGAGTCGAGGACGCGCGCGCAAATTCACCCACCCGCGCAACCCCCGATGTCCGGCGGGTCGGATGCGCCACGATGGAGGCGTGCCGGACAGTCACGCCAGCGAGCGCATCCAACCCTCCGAGGACATCACCCTCGCCGCCATCCAGCCCTCCGACGCCGGCGAGTTGCTCACGGTGCAGCGCGCCGCGTTCGCGTCGGAGTCGATCATCTACGACGATCCGGCGATGCCGCCGATGGTGCAGACGCTCGACGAGCTCGAGGCGGAGCTGCAGACCGCGAAGGGCTGGGTCGCGCGCGCGAACGGGAGGCTCGTCGGCGCGATCCGGGTGCGGGAGGACGACGGACTGCTCCTGATCGGCAGGATCGCGATCGCCCCCGACATGCAGGGCTCGGGCATCGGCCGCGCGCTGCTGGAGGCCGCAGAGGAGGCGACCGACGCGAGCGTGGCCGAACTGTTCACCGGCAGTCTCAGCGAGGCGAACATCCGGCTCTACGAGAGCTGCGGCTACCGCGAGTCCCAGCGCATCGACGGCGACGTCTACATGCGCAAGCAGCTCAGCTGATCCCTCAGCGCCCGTCCATCAGCGGACGCAGCAGGCGGGCGAGGGTGGCGACCTCATCCGCGCTCAGCACCCCCAGCGCCAATCGCTCGCGATCGACGAGTTCGAGCATCGCGGCATCCGCCCGCTCAGCACCTGCGGCGGTCAGCCGGATGATCACGCTCCGCCCGTCGCGCGGGTTCGGCTCGCGATCGATCAGTCCACGCTCCGAGAGGTTCCCCAGTCGATTCGTCATGGCGGCGCTGCCGATCATGGTCTGATCGATCAGCTGCGCGGGACTCAGCTCGTGCGGCGGATCGGTGCGCCGCAAGGCGGCGAGGACGTCGAACTCCCAGGCCGCCAGCCCCGCCGTCGCGAAGGCGCCGGCGCGCAGCTTGGACAGCCGGATCGATACCCGGCGCAGCCTCGACATCACATCGAGCGGCGTCAGATCGGCCGTCGGCAGACGCCGTGACCACGCGTCGATCAGCAGATCGACTTCGTCATCCGGCACATCGGGCATAGGTCGAACGTAGTCGGCTGCGTCAGGACCGGGGCTGTTCAGGCGCTGCCGAACAGCTGAGCCTGCTCGCGGACGAAGCCGGCATACCCGCCGGGCGTGCGCCCGTCCACCCGGCCGGACGTCTGCACTTCTGCGACTCCGCTGGCGTGGACCGTCGCTCCGAGCATGCGGCACCGCTCGACGAGCAGCGCGTCCTCATGTTCGGCGATCGGGTCGAATTCCCCTGCCGCGCGGTACACACTGGCGCGGATGCCGAGATTCGCACCGTGCGTGTTGCCCGTCGGCTGACCTGCCGGGTGCGTGGCCAACCACTGCCGGCGGTGTCCCGGGCTGAGGTCGGCGAAGTCGGGCCGGACCGTTCCCAGGAACGCGTCGGCGCCGTGTTCGGCGGCGGCCACCTGCGCGATGATCCACTGCGGCGGGACTTCGGAGTCGGCATCAGTGTTCGCGATCCAGATCTGCGGTTCGGCGACATCCGCAAGCTCCCGCAGACCGTCCTCGATGCCGGCCGCTCTGGCCACCCCGACGGCCCGTGCGCGCACGGTCAGCACCGGGAACGGGAAGCGCGCCGCGACCAGCGCCGACTCGTCGGTGCAGTCATCGAGGACGATGCGGACGACACAGCGGATGCCGCGACCCGCCGTCCGCGCGATCGCGACCTGCAGCGCCGTGAGGCAGGCACCCAGCAGTGCGTCCTCGTCGTGCACCGGCACCACGACGAGCACCGCCGCGATCGCCGACGCGCTCACGCCAGTCCCTCGCGCTCGGCGACCGAGCGCGCCGGGCGCGCGCTGAAGACCTCGAGCACGAAATCCTTCTCCTCGTGGCGCACGGTCGCCTCCCACGCGGGGTGAGCGCGCAACGCCTCATGCACCTCGTCGCCGGTCAGCGGATACTCGCGGACCGGATGCCGCCAATGGCATGCGACGAGCGACCCGCCGCCGGCGAGGGCGGCGGAGATCAACCCGATCATCTCCGCCAGGTCGATGCTCGAGAGGTAGTAGGCGACCTCCGACAGCACGATCGTGTCGTACATCCCGCCGGGCCAGTCCTTCGGAACCTGCGCCTGCACGAGCGACACCCGCGGATCATCGCCGACCCGACGCCGCGCGGCCTCCAGCGCGGTCGCGGCGGGGTCGATGCTCACCACGGTGTCGGCGCGCTCCAGGAGCCGCTCGGTGATCATGCCGGTCGCACAGCCGATCTCGAGCACCGCGCCGATCCGGGCCGTCGGCAGACAGGCCATCAGCACGTCGCGCTTGCGCTGCTCGTACCAGCGCGTCTCGAAGCCCCACGGATCGTCGTTGCGACCGTAGAACTCCTCGAACCAGTCGCCGGGCATCGACTCCGCAGCTCCGCGCGGACCGTCGACCGCATCGTCGCGGACGGGTCTCTCGTCGATGAACACCTCGATGTCCCGCTCGAAATGCGCGCGCATCGCGGGCCCCACGATCGCCTCATCGCCTGCGGCCTCCGACAGCGGAGCCAGCTGCGACTCGTGCAGATCGATCGCCCTCGTCTTCGCGGCGCGCTCGGCATCGGTGAGCCGAAGCCCGCGCATCCGGTCCCACGGCAGATCCTCCGGCGATCCCCAGTGCCACGCCCAGATCGGATACCCGCGGTGCGCGAGTCCTCGGTCCGCGCACACTCGCCCGACGACCTCGGCGGCGATGCGATGGTCGCGATGGCCATCGCCCGACCACGGCGCCACGACCAGCGCAGCACCGCGCCGGGCATCGCCGCCGATGCGGCGGGAATCGAGGATGCCGGCGATCGCCGTCTCGAGCTGATCGACGTTCTCGCGCAGCATGCCGTCCGCCAGGCTCAGGAAGTAGACGGCGGCATCAGGCGCCATCACGCGGATCGCCTCGGTCACCTCGAGGCGGCGACGCGCCGCCAGCCGGCTTCGGGAGTGGGTGGGCGAATCGGGATGCGACCCCTCGCCGTCGGTCGCGATGATCACCGCGACACGTCCGCCGCCCGCGTGCACCCGCTGGACGAGCCCCGAGGCGCCGAGCGTCTCGTCATCGGGGTGCGCGGCGACGACCACGAGGTCGGCGATGGCGCCGTCGAAGTCTGGGAGGCCCAGCATCCGCTCCTCCGAGCGCCACACCTCCTCCGCCGTCCCCGCATCGAGGTGGCTGAACGCGGCGCTCACGAGGCGGCCGCCCGTGCGCGTCCGATGCGGGCGACGTCGCGCAGGCCGTGGTGCTGGCGCAGATACAGGTGCAGGTCCGAAACCCGCCGGGCATGCTCGCGGTCCATCACCAGCGGCGCGGGCCCGAGTGCGGCATCCGCCTCGGCGAGCGTGAGGGTCGCGGCATCCGCGACGACCGTGCGCACCCGCTCCGCGAGCAGTCGCTCGTCGAGCCCCGCGTGCGGCGCATCGATCAGATCGGCGGCTTCGGCCAGCGCTGCGCGGGCGGCCCACAGCGCGGCATCGACACGGCCGAGATGGACCAATGCGATCTGGTCGGCCCGCTCGGACGCCGCGGGAGCCACCAGCGCGTGCGAGACTCCGGCGGCGGCGCCCCACCAGCACGCCGCGACCGACATGCCTCCGCGCGCGAACCCGGGGCGGGTCAGGTACCACCCGATGCCGCCGACGGGCACCGCGGGGACGCGGGTGAAGTCCACGGGACTGCTCACGACGTGCGACAGCCCCCGGGCATGCCACTCGTCGCGATGCGGCTTCACGCCCGCGGCGCGCAGGTCGACGGCGAACAGCCGGCGGTGCTCGTCGTCGACGAATGCGGTGACGAGCGCGTGCGACAAGTCGGCGGCCAGCGAGCACCACGGTTTGGTGCCGTCCAGCATCCAGCGACCGTTCTCGTGCGCGGCCGACAGACGGACCCCGGACGCCTCGGCCGCGAAGACGCCCCACGTCGAATCGACACCGGCATCGACCTGCGCCACGTTCCAAGGGTCGCGGTGGTGGACGAGGTCGGTACCGGCCTCCCGGAGGATCGTCAGCGCGTCCAGATGGGGTTCGAGCATCCGCGCCGCCGAGACGTTCAGCGCGGCGACCGCCGCCAGCAGCTCCCATAACCGTCGCGTGTCGCCTGAGCCGACCGCCGGCGCGACGCGGCCGACGTCGACGCACCAGTCCAGCGTCGCCCCGACGTGCGTCCCGAGCAGCGGGATGCGACGGGCGCTGTCGAGAACGCCGAGGACAGCGGCGTCCTGCCCCGCTCCCGGCGTCAGGACGACGCCGGGATCCGGCGCGACGGTGTTCACCTCAGCCGCGCGCGGCAGGGGTGCGGTTCTCGGCACTGACCATCCAGGCGAACTGCTCGAGCTTCTCGATGACGGCGTGCAGGATGTCGGCGCTGGTCGGGTCCTCTTCGTCGACCTCGTCGTGGACATCGCGCATCGTGCCGACGACCGACTCCAGGCGGGCGGTGATGAGGTCGACCGTCTCGGCGGTGTCGATCTCACCCTGCGGGTACTCGGCAAGGGTGGTGGTCTCGGCCACCGTATCGCTGCGCCCGTCGGGCACGGCGTGAAGGGCGCGCATTCGCTCGGCCACGGTGTCGCTGAACTCGCGCGCCGCCTCGATGATCTCGTCGAGGATGCGGTGGGTGTCGCGGAAGTTGCGGCCGACGACGTTCCAGTGCGCTTGCTTTCCCTGCATCGCCAGCTCGAGCAGGTCGACCAGGACGGCCTGCATATGCGCGTCGAGCTTCGGCGAGGCGACGAAGCCCTTCTCGGCGTTCTGCCTGCGAGTCGGCTTCACGCCGACTCCGCCCTTGGCGGTGCGCGCTGACGTGGACGTCTTCGCCGCTGCCTTCTTCGGCGGTGCGGACTTCTGGGTGGTGGCCATCATCTTCTCCTTCTCCAGTTCGGGGTCTTCGTGTGGGACGGGGTCAGGCGCCGAGCGCGCGCAGCTTCTCCAGGAGCGGTCCGGCCGCCTCGGCGAGGAAGCGATCCTGTCCCTCGTCGCCGACCTGCACGATCGCGACGTCGGTGAAGCCCGCGTCGAGGTACTCCTTCACCCCGTCGACGATCTTGTCCAGATCGGGGCCGCACGGGATGGAGTCGGCGACGTCCTCCGGTCGCACGAACTGGCTGGCTCCGGCGAAGCCGGCGGGCGTGGGCAGATCGGCGTTGACGGCCCAACCGCCGCCGAACCAGCGGAACTGGTCGTGCGCCCGCTCGATCGCCGTCTTCTCGTCGGGATCCCAGCAGACCGGCATCTGGCCGATCTTGCGCGAGGGACCATCATGCTCGGCATCCCACTTCCGGATCATGTCGCCGCCGGGAGCCACCGCGATGAGGTGATCCCCGAGCGGGGCGAACCGCTCGATCGAGTCGTCGCCCGACACGGCGAGCGCGATCGGCACGCCATCTTCGGGAAGGTCCCAGATGCGTGCCGAGTCGACTCGGAAGTAGTCGCCCTCCCACGTGATCAGCTCGCCGGTGTGCAGCTCGCGGATGATGTGGACGGCCTCTTCCAGCATCGACTGCCGCACATCGACGGAGGGCCATCCCTCGCCGACCACGTGCTCGTTGAGGTTCTCTCCGGAGCCGAGCCCGAGGGTGAAGCGTCCTTCTGCGAGGATCTGCAGCGTCGCCGCCTTCTGTGCCACGACGGCGGGGTGGTACCTCATGGTCGGGCACGTGACGTACGTCATCAGCTCGACCTTCGAGGTGGCCTGGGCGACAGCGCCCAGCAGCGTCCACGCGTAGGGGGCGTGACCCTGGGTGGTCAGCCACGGCGAATAGTGGTCGCTGGAAACCTCGAAGTCGAAGCCGACCTCCTCTGCTGCGACGGCGTAGCGCACGAGCTCGCGCGCCCCGCTCTGCTCGGTCATCAGGGTGTAGCCGAATCGTGCGCTCATGTGTTCAGTGTCCGGCCGGCGCACCTGCGGACTGAGGGGATTGACCCCGCACCCCCGATCTGCAAGCGAGCGCGAAATGAGCGGATGCCGCGGATCACATCGCCGCGGAATGTCAAGCCCTCATCACACCGCCCACCTCGGAGAGATGATCTTCGCGGGCCCCCGCCGACCCGCTGATCGAAGGAGATGAGTGCGCGGTGATCCAGCACAGGAACGACCTCGACCCGGACGAACGCGAGTGGCCCTCCCGGGCAGCATCACGTCCCGAACGCGATCCATCCTCGGAGGACGAGAAGGTCGCCGTCGCCGAGCAGGGGCGGCAGCGTCGCTCCACGGGCAGTACGAAGCCGATCCCGATTCCGAGTTTTCCGCCGCCGCGCCGCTAGTTCCGGACACCCGGCGACGGGATGACGACCATCAGGCATCAGTCGCCTCACCAGCACGCCCGCGCAGCCGGTCTTTGACCTGGCGCTCCACGATCACCGGCACGTGACTCTTGACCGGATAGTCCTGGAAGGCGTCCTGCGCCTCTCTGATCACCGCCACCACGAGCGAAGGCGCCACATCGGGGAACTGCTTCTCCAGCCGCTCGATGAGCGCGGCGGTCTCCTTGTCCTCAGCAGGAGCACTCATGTGATTCGTCCCTCCGGTTCCGCCGATCATGCAGGGCATTCGGGCACCGGGGTCCAGGGCGACTTCGTGTTCACGCTACGCCTCCTACGGAGTGACGACAACGGGGACGATGGCCGCGCGCAACGGCTTCGCGCACGCGGCGGTCATCGACCGCTCAGCTTTCACGCACGACCAGGAGGAGGCACTGGCCGTTTCGGATCGGATCGCGGTGATGAGCGCAGGGCGCATCGAGCAGATCGGCACACCGGAAGACCTCTACCTTCGTCCGGCGACGCCCGACGTCGCAGCCTTCGTCGGTCTGTCCAGCCTGGTGCCGGGCGTCGTCTCGGGCGGCCAGGTCACCGTGCGTGGTGCGCACCGACGACGGCTTCCTCGTCCGGCTCCAGCATCCCGCCTCCGAACCGGTCGAATTCGGCGACGTCGTGCGGATCGCCATCACGCCGGCACCGGTCGACCGCTTCTCCGGCCCTTGTTTGAAAGCCGTTCGCCTGCGCCCTGTACTCTTAGCGGCCTCACCGCTCGCCTCGCCCGGGCGCGGTGCTCTGAGAAGCGAAGAGGTTCCTCCCATGGCGAAAACCACGAAAGCAGAGAAGTCGGCAACCGCAGCGCTCAGCGCAGCAGGCGCCGCCGCGAAGGACGCGAAAGCCCTCAGCAAGAGCCTCCCGAAGAAGGATGCCAAGAAGCTGCGCTCGCTCGCCGATGACGCGAAGGACGCAGCGAAGACCTCGAAGAAGAAGGTCGCAGAAAAGCCGCGCAAGGTGGAGAAGAAGGCCGTCGCGGCGGTGGGGCGGCTCGAGAAGGCCATCGGCAAGATCGAGAAGAAGCTCGCGGCCGAGCGGAAAGCCGCCGCGCCGAAGAAGGATGCCGGCAAGGCCGGATCGAAGGATGCCGCGAAGAAGAGCGCCTCTCAGACTCCGCCCGCGAGCACGGTCGTCAAGCCGGTCCTCAAGCCCGCCCCGACTCCGATCAAGCCGTCCTCCTCGACCGCGCCCGTTCCCGACCCGTCGGCACCGGTCGCCAAGGCAGCCCCCGCAAAGCCTGCTGCTGCGCGTCCCGTCTCCCCCGTCGGGTCCGCGGGCCTGACCGCGCTGACCGTCGTGCAGCTGCGCGACCGCGCGCGCAGCGAGGGTCGCGCCGGGTACTCGCGCCTCTCGAAGGACCAGCTGATCGCGCTGCTCTCATCCTGACCTCGCCGACGCAGACAGTGCAGGAGTATCTGGATCGCCGTTCGGCCGCGACGCCCCCGCGGACGCTGATCGACATCCTCCGCGAGACCGCGGCGCGCTTTCCCGAGGCATCCGCCATCGAAGATGCCGACGGTGCCCTCAGCTACGGCGAACTGCTCGCCCAGGTGTGGCGCACCGCGGCGCGCCTGCACGAGCAGGGTGTGCGACGCGGCGACCGGGTCGGCGTGCGCATGCCGTCCGGAGATCGCCAGCTCTACCTGTCGATCCTGGGCGTGCTCGCGGCCGGTGCCGTGTACGTTCCGGTGGACGCCGATGATCCGCAGGAGCGCGCCGACCTCGTCTTCGGCGAAGCCGGGGTCCGGGGCGTCATCACCGGACGCGGTGCGTACGAGCCGTCCGAGCGGGATGCCGCAGTCCCCGCGGCGGACACCGAACGCGGCGAGGCGGCCGCGGCGAGCGCTCCACCGGCGCTGCTGCGCGCCGGTCTCTTCGACGGCGCCGACCCGCACCCGAGCTCGCGCTCGATCGCGATCGTGCCGCCGCCGAGCGTCGATGACGATGCGTGGATCATCTTCACCTCCGGCTCGACCGGCGTTCCCAAGGGCGTCGCGGTCTCGCACCGCTCGGCGGCAGCGTTCGTCGACGCGGAGGCACGACTGTTCCTGCAGGACGCACCGCTCGCCCCCGGCGACCGTGTGCTGGCGGGTCTGTCGGTCGCCTTCGACGCGTCGTGCGAGGAGATGTGGCTGGCCTGGCGCCACGGCGCCTGCCTCGTCCCCGCGCCGCGCTCCCTCGTCCGCTCCGGCGAAGACCTCGGTCCGTGGCTGGTCGGCCACGGCATCACCGTCGTCTCGACCGTCCCCACGCTGGCTGCCCTCTGGCCGCAGGATGCGATCGAGAACGTCCGTCTGCTGATCTTCGGCGGGGAGGCGTGCCCGCCGGAACTCGTCGCACGGCTCGTCGGCGAAGGCCGTGAACTGTGGAACACCTACGGACCCACCGAGGCCACGGTCGTCGCCTGCGCCGCGATCATGGACGGCCGGGGACCGGTGCGCATCGGATTGCCGCTGGACGGCTGGGCTTTGGCCGTCGTCGACGGCGACGGTCTCCCCGTCGCCGACGGCGAGGTCGGCGAGCTGATCATCGGCGGAGTGGGCCTCGCCCGCTACCTGGATCCTGCCAAGGACGCCGAGAAGTACGCCCCGATGCCGACGCTCGGCTGGGATCGCGCCTACCGCTCCGGCGACCTGGTGCGCGCCGACCACGAGGGACTGCTCTTCCAGGGCCGAGCCGACGACCAGGTCAAGGTCGGCGGACGCCGCATCGAGCTCGGCGAGGTGGAGGCCGCCCTCCAGGCACTGAGCGCCGTCTCGGCGGCGACCGTCGTCGTGCAGAAGTCCGAAGGCGGGGTTCCGCTGCTGGTCGGCTACGTCGTGCCCACCGAGGGATTCGACCGCCAGACCGCCCGCGTGGAGCTCTCCGAAACCCTGCCCGCCCCGCTCATCCCGCTGCTGGCGGTGATGGATGAGCTGCCGGTGCGCACCTCCGGCAAGGTCGACAAGGCGGCACTGCCGTGGCCGCTGACCGACCTCGATGCCGCGGACTCGCCGCTCACCGGTACCGCGGCGTGGCTGGGTGAACAGTGGCTCTCGGTGCTCGGCATCCGCCCGGTCGACGAGGACGCCGACTTCTTCCAGCTCGGCGGCGGATCCCTCGCCGCCGCGCAGCTGGTCTCGCGCATCCGCACGCGGGCGCCCGATTTCACGATGGCCGACGTGTACGACCTGCCCCGGCTGCGCCGGATGGCCGATGCCGTCGAGGCCGAGGCATCCGACTCCGACGGTGTCCCGGCCACCTTCAGCACCCCCCGGCCGACTCCCCGGCTGATGCAGTGGGTGCAGAGCATCGCCGGCGTCGCCCTGTTCATCCTGACCGGCCTGCGCTGGACGATGTGGCTGCTGACCGCCGGCTGGATCCTGCAGCTGTTCCCCGGATTCGACTTCCTCCCGGATGCGCCGTGGTGGGTCATCCTCGGCGGGCTGATCCTGTTCGTGAGCCCGTTCGGACGCATGGCGGTCTCGGCCGGGTTCAGCCGCTTGCTGCTGGCCGGAGTGCACGCCGGCGACCATCCGCGCGGCGGCTCCGTGCACCTGCGCCTCTGGCTCGCCGAACAGATCGCGCATCAGATCGATCCGGTCGGTCTGGCCGGGGCTCCGTGGGTCAGCTACTACGCCCGCGCGCTGGGGGCGAAGATCGGCCCGAACGTCGATCTGCACGCACTGCCCCCCGTGACGGGCATGCTGGTCATCGCCGAGGGCGCGGCCATCGAACCCGAGGTCGACCTCTCCGGCTACTGGATCGACGGTGACACGGTGCGCATCGGCGGCATCCGCATCGGCGCGGGCGCGTCGATCGGTGCCCGCAGCACACTCGCCCCAGGGACCAAGATCGGCCGCAACGCCGAGATCGCACCCGGATCAGCCGTCTTCGGCCGCGTTCGGGCAGGGCAGCGCTGGGCGGGCTCCCCAGCCGCCCGCGTCGGCGGGACCTCCTCGCCGCTCGCCCCGGAACGCCCGCCCGCGCCCAAGCGCTGGCTGTGGGCGTACGGAGCCTCGTCGGTGGTGCTTGGCCTGCTTCCTTTCCTGGCATTCGCCGTCGGCGGGATCGTGATCGCGCGGGCGATCGCCGGATCGGCCTCGATCGCCGACGCCGTCCCGGCGGCAGCGCTGTGGCTCATCCCGGCGACCCTGGCGACCGGCCTGACCTTCGCCGGGGCGGTCGTCGTGCTGGTGCGCCTGTTCTCGATCGGGCTCGTCGAAGGCGTGCACCCGGTGCGCAGCCGCGTCGCGTGGCGGGCCTGGACGATCGAGCGGCTGCTGGATTCGGCGCGCACGTTCCTGTTCCCGATCTACTCGAGCCTGTTCACGCCCGTGTGGCTGCGGATGCTCGGAGCGAAGATCGGCCACGACGTCGAAGCATCCACCGTCCTCCTCCTGCCGTCCCTGACGACGATCGACGACGGTGCGTTCCTCGCCGATGACACCATGGTGGCCACCTACGAGCTCAAAGGCGGGTGGATGCGCCTCGCCGAGGCGCGGATCGGCAAGCGCGCGTTCCTGGGCAACTCGGGGATGGCGGCCGCCGGCCACCGCGTGCCCCGCGACGGGCTCGTCGCCGTGCTGTCGGTCGCGCCCGAGAGGTCCAAGCCCGGCTCGTCGTGGCTGGGCTCGCCCGCCGTGCGCCTGCGCCGCGTGGTGAACGACGCGGATCTGGAGCGGACGTACAAACCGCGCCCGTCGCTTCGAGTGGCCCGCACGCTGTGGGAGATCTGCCGCATCGTCCCCGTCTTCGTGACGTGCGCGCTGGGCCTGAGCGTGATCTTCGCCCTTTCCGCACTGATCGAGGGGTGGGGGCTGCTGGCGGCCGTCGCGCTCTCCGGCGTGGTCGTCATGCTCGCCGGCGCGGTCGCGGCAGCGATCACCACCGCGGCGAAATGGGTGATCGTCGGTCCCATCCGCCCCGGCGAGCACACGCTGTGGTCGAGCTTCGTGTGGCGCACCGAGGTGTCCGACACGTTCACCGAGATGCTCGCCGCACCCTGGTTCGCCAACGCCGCCGCGGGCACGCCCGCCCTGGCGATGTGGCTGCGCTCCCTCGGGGCGAAGATCGGCCGTGGCGTCTGGACCGACAGCTACTGGCTGCCCGAACCCGACCTCGTGATCCTCGGCGACGGCGCGACGGTCAACCGCGGATGTGTGGTTCAGACGCATCTGTTCCATGATCGAGTGATGAGCATCGACACGGTGACCCTCGAGGCGGGGGCGACGCTCGGTCCGCACAGCGTGATCCTCCCGGCGGCGACCATCGGCGCGGACGCGACCGTCGGCCCGGCGTCGCTGGTCATGCGCGGCGAGACCGTTCCCGTCGGCAGCAGGTGGAGCGGCAATCCGATCGGACCGTGGCGAGCGGTGAAGGTGCGCTCGTACCAGTCGGCCGACGTATGAACGGTGACACCTACACACCTCACAGCGGTGACCCGCACATCAGCGTCGACTCGTACGATCTGAGCCTCGAATACAAGGTCTCCACGAATCGCCTGAGCGGCGTCGCGGTGCTCCGCGGCGCTGCGCTGGCGACGACGCGAACGATCTCGCTCGACCTCGTCGGCGTTCGCGCGACGCGCGTGCGGGTGGCCGGGGACAAGAACGCCGGCTTCCGGCAGACCGATCGCAAGCTGTGGATCACGATGACGGATGCCGTGCCCGCGGGCGCCCCGTTCGAGATCACCGTCACCTACGCCGGCGCTCCCCGGCCCCGGCGTTCGCGGTGGGGCACGATCGGCTGGGAAGAGCTCGCCGACGGCGTGCTCGTGGCCGCCCAGCCCACCGGCGCCCCCACCTGGTTCCCCTGCAACGACGTGCCGGGCGACAAGGCGACCTACCGGATCTCCTTCACCACCGACCCCGGCTACACCGTCGTGGCCGGTCGCCGCATCGGCCGCAGCACGACCCGAGGCGGCAAGACGACCTGGCTGTTCGAACGCGATGCGCCCACCCCGACGTATCTGGCGACCGTCCAGATCGGCCGGTACACGACCGAGCCGATCGACCTCGGCCCGACCTCCGGTGAACTGCACTACCCGCGCGCTCTGGCCGACCGCGTGCACTCCGATTTCGCCGATCTCCCGCGGATGATGGCCGTCTACGCCGAGTCGTTCGGTCCCTACCCGCTTCCGGATTACACGGTGGTCGTGGCGGCGGACGCACTGGAGATCCCCCTCGAAGCGCAGGGCATGGGCATCTTCGGCGCGAACCACATCGACGGCGCGCACGGGCTGGAGCGCCTCATCGCCCACGAGCTGGCGCACCAGTGGTTCGGCAACAGCGTCGGCCTCGCGCGTTGGCGCGACATCTGGCTCAACGAGGGATTCGCGTGCTATGCCGAGTGGATCTGGTCGGAGCGCTCCGGCGGCCCGAGTGCCCACGAGAAGGCGCTCGCACACCTCGCACGCCTGGTCGCTCTCCCGCAGGATCTGCTGCTGAGCGACCCCGGGCCGCAGCTGATGTTCGATGACCGGGTGTACAAACGGGGCGCGCTGACCCTGCACGCGGTGCGGCTGACGGTCGGCGACGAGGCGTTCTTCGCGATCCTGCACGAGTGGACTCGGCGCTACCGTGCCTCGACGGCGGTCGGCAGCGACTTCGTCGCCCTCGCGGAGGAGATCAGCGGAATCGCGCTCGGGCCGCTGTTCAGCGCGTGGCTGGACGAGCTGCCCCTGCCGATGCTGCCGGGGACCCGGCTGCGCAGGACGCCCGCACGGCGACGCTGAGGACGAAGCCCTCCGGCCCCGGCGCGGCCGCGGCGGTCACCGGGTCGGCATCGTCCGGTCGGGACACCGCGAATCCCTCCCCGAGGATCGTGGTCGCCGCGCGGTCGAGCCGAACGGTCGAAGGATCGACGTTGAGCCCCCGCCGGTCGGCCTTCAGCGCCGCCTCCACCAGCGTCCAGCCGCGCAGATCGGGCACCGGGTGCGGCGCGAACAGCGGTCCGAGCTCGTCGACCCGGTGCGCGGATCCGTGGGCTTCGATGTCGATCCCGACGGCCGCGGCATTCACCACCCGCACTGCCGCCACTGCCACCATCTCCCCCGCATAGCTCACGCTCACCGCGACCGGCAGCCCCCGCACCTGCGGGGGGCCGTGATCGTCCGCGCCGCAGCGCGGGCAGTCCCGGAAGATCTCGACATCGACGGCACCTGTCAGCTCGCGCACGAGCTCGCCGAGCAGTGCGCGTCCGGCGTCGAAGCGCTTTGCGACGGATGCTGCGCGCCAGGCGATCAGCACGGGTCCGAGGCGAGCACGACCGGCTGACATGGACTCAGCCTAGGAGCGATCCGTGCGCGATCGGCGCGTCGGGAGCGTAGCCTGGAAGCCCGCCTCGCCGCCCCAGGAGCTCCACATGCCGCATGACCTCGCCGATGACGCGAACACGATCCAGGAGATCGTCGACCGGCTGTGTGCCAAGTTCCCTCAGCATTCCGTCGACACGGTCCGCGCCGTCGTCACCGAGTCCTACGACGAGCTCAACGAGGCGCACGTGCGGGACTTCGTCGCCGTGCTCGTCGAGAAGCAGGCCAAGAAGCGCCTGAAGCACCTCGAGCCGTAGGCGGTCCTGACGAGGCGCTACTCGTCGAGGTCCGACTCGAGCTGCTCCTCGGTGATCCGCTCGCCCGGCACCGGCGGCTGGAAGAGCCCGTTCGCGGGGAACTCGGGCGCGACCTCGTCGTCGTCGTCGGCACCCGGGAGGATGTCGGGCTCATCATCGACATCCAGTTCGAACTCCGCGAACTCCTCGGCGGGCGACTCGTTCGTCGGCTTCTCGATGGGCAGGAACGGTTCAGAGGTCGACATGCGCCGAGGATGCCACGCGCGGGTTACATCGCGGTGAACGCTCCGCGAGGGGCTACGCAGGGGCGCCGGCGTGGACGCCGCCCTCGACCGCGACGATGCGGTGGTCCTCGTTGTGGGTCAGCTCGGTGCCCAGAAAGTGCGGGTCGGTCGGCAGCCGCAGGTCGAAGCGCGCGTACGCCGAGAGCTGCAGCGCCGCCTGGTCGACCTGGACGTCGAGCACGTGACCGCCGACGCTGCGGTCGTCAGCCAGGAAATGGATGTGCAGCCCGGCGACGGTGATCCCCTGATAGATCGCGGGCGCCCAGAACCCCACGAGCGTGCCGCGTACGCCGGTGAGCGTCGTCTCGATCTGCCCTGCGGTCACCTCCGCGAGCGGGCGGAACGGATGCTGCTGCCGCGGCGTCACCCGGACCCGCACCGATCCCAGCACGCCGTCGATGCGGACCGCGTGGAACAGGTTGCGGCTGACCAGACGCTGCTCGAGGAGGTCGGTGAGCTCGCCGAGTCCGAGTCCGGCGATCGGTTCGGACGCCCCGGCGGGGAACGTGCACACGTCGACGAACGGCAGGATCTCGGCATCCGTCATCCGTGCCGGAGGATCATCGACCGTGCACTCGAAGACGTCGCCGTCGAGGATCACGACTTCGCCGCCCAGGCTGTCGCAGCATCCGACGCCGAAGTCGCCGAGCGTCCGCACGGTCGCGACCGACATGCCCGAGTCGTAGGCACCCGCCAGCAGCGCATCGAGAACGGCGAACTGGATCACGGCGGAATCCGCGAGCTGGGGTGTCGTCACGCTGCCGAGGCTATCGCGGCACGGTGCAACGCGATGACACACAAGGGGCGCGGATGGAGTGCGGTTCTAGGATCGGCGACATGAGTTCCACGATCACCGCCGTCTCGGGCAGCCTGCGATACCCGTCGACCACGACGGCGCTGCTGCGGACGATCCTCGACGGCCTCGAGCACGCCGGCGGGGCGGGCGCGGACGTGCAGATCATCGAGCTCAGTTCCCTCGCGGTCGATCTCGCGCGGTCGATCACCGGTGGCGAGACGTCGCCGGCCCTGGCCGCGGCGCTCGAGCGGGTGAAGTCGACGGACCTGCTGATCGTCGGCACCCCGATCTACCGGGGCTCGTACACGGGGCTGTTCAAGCAGTTCTTCGACCTCGTGGGTCAGAAGGACTTGGCCGGCACGGCCGTGCTGCTCACCGCCGGGGGCGGCAGCGACCTGCACTCGCTCGCCATCGATCACGCCCTGCGCCCGCTGTTCGCCTTCTTCGAGGCATCCGCTCTTCCGCTCGCGGTGTACTCGCGCAGTTCCGACTTCACCGAGGGCGAGGTGACCGGCGACGCGCTGCGCGCGCAGATCGACCGAGCCGTCGCCGCGGCCGCGGCACTGCTTCGGACATAGCCCGGGCGCTACGGTCGGATTGCGCGAACCCGACGCGCGGAACGGGAGCACGCGATGGAGCACTTCGAGACGATCGTGATCGGCGCGGGGGTCGCGGGCCTGACCGCCGCCCGCCTGCTTGCACACGAAGGACGACGCGTCGTCGTGCTCGAAGCCCGTGATCGCGTCGGCGGGCGCATCCTCACCGACCGCAGCGACGGCCTGGTGACCGACCTCGGAGCTTCGTGGATCCACGGCATCACCGACAGCCCGGTCGCCGCGGCCGCCGAGGAATTCGGTATGCGCACCGTCGAGTTCAGCGTCGGCGGGTATCAGCCGGACAGTCGGCCGATCGCCTACTACGGTCCGGACGGAGACAAGCTGTCGGATGCTGCGGCACGGCGCTTCATCGACGACATCCGCACCGTCGACGCGAGCCTCCTCGAGGTGGTCGCCCTATCCGCGCCGGATGCCTCGTACCGCGACGTGACCGACGCCGCCCTGGCGCTGCAGGGCTGGGACGCCGACCGCGAGCAGCGGGTCCGCGAGTATCTCGAGCACCGGTCGGAGGAGCAGTACGGCGCCTGGATCGACGACCTCGCCGCGCACGGGCTGGACGACGACTCGATCGACGGCGACGAAGTCGTCTTCCCGGAGGGCTACGACCGTCTGCCGGCGGGGCTGGCGGACGGGCTGGACGTGCGGCTCGAGCAGATCGTCTCACGGGTGTCGTGGTCGACGGGCGGGGTGATCGTGACGACCGACAGCGGTGCTTTCGCCGGGGACGACGCGATCGTGACGATTCCGGTGGGCGTCCTGCACTCGGACGATTTCACCGTCGATCCCGCGCTTCCGGAACCCGTGGCAGGCGCCCTCGGACGTCTGCGCATGAACGCCTTCGAGAAGATCTTTCTGCGCTTCCCCTCGAGATTCTGGGACGAAGGGGTCTACGCCATCCGCCAGCAGGGGCCGGAGAGCCGTCGGTGGCACTCGTGGTACGACCTGACCGCCCTGCACGGGACGCCGACGCTGCTGACGTTCGCCGCCGGTCCGGCCGCGCGGGAGATCCGCTCGTGGCCGGAGACCGAGGTGGTCGCGTCGGTGCTCGACCAGCTGCGCCGCCTGTACGGCGAGCGCCTCGAGCAGCCCACGAACGTGCACATCACGGACTGGCAGGGCGACCGCTTCGCCGGCGGGTCGTACGCCTACATGACTGTGGGATCGACGACCGCCGACCACGACGATCTCGCGACGCCGATCGGCGGCGTGCTGCACCTCGCCGGCGAGGCGACGTGGACGGATGACCCGGCCACGGTGACCGCCGCGCTGTGTTCGGGGCATCGCGCCGCGGAGAACGTGCTGGGACGGAAGGTGCCGATCAGCGCCGCATGGCGGCGCTGATCGGCACTCCGACGGTCAGGACCGGCGCGCCGTGCCGTTGCGTCGCGCGACGAAGACGTAGATCGCCAGCACGATGATGGCTCCGATGATCGAGCCGATGATGCCCGATGCCTGGAAGAAGCCGCCGTTCGGGTCGCTGCCGAAAATGAGGAACCCGAGGAAGCCGCCGACGAACGAGCCGACGATGCCGAGCACGATGGTGAGCAGAATGCCCATGCTCTGCTTGCCGGGAATGACTGCGCGCGCGATGAGTCCCGCGATCAGCCCGATGACGATGAGTCCGAGAATTGTCCAGAGCATGGTGCGTTCCTTCGTTCGTGAGCGTCAGATGACACTCGATGTCCGCCCGTCGATGCTGTGCCGACGGGCTCATAGGTGAACTCCACCACCCCTGAGGGTGTGACGATACACCCCTGAGGGTGTAAAGCTGGAGCGTGCGCACTCCACCGACCACCCCGATCCGCGTGGCGCTGGTCGACGACTACGACGTGGTGCTCAAGGGCCTCGCCCACATGTTCGACGAATACGACGACCGGGTCGTCGTGGTCGAGATCAATGCGAACACCGAGACACTCGACGAGGCGGACGTCGTCCTCTACGACTCCTTCGCGCAGCCCGAGTCCGACCACGAGGAGATCGCCGCACTCGTGCAGAACCCGCGCGCGCGGCGGGTGGCGGTCTACACGTGGAACTTCCAGCCCGAGCTGATCGAGTCGGCGCGCGCGCTCGGCGTCGACGGGTATCTGTCCAAGACGCTCACCGCTCCGCAGCTCGTCGCAGCGATCGAGGCAGTGCACGCGGGCGAGACCGTCATCACCGATCACACGCGACGGGTCGCGAGCGCGCCCGGATCGGATTGGCCCGGCCGGCTGCAGGGGATCACCGACCGCGAGTCGGAGATCCTCGCGTTGATCACACAGGGCAAGACCAACGCCGACGTCGCGCGGCTGACCTACCTCAGTCCGAACACCGTGAAGTCCTACATCCGCTCGGTGTACCGCAAGATCGGCGCCTCGAGCCGCACGCAGGCGGTGCTCTACGGCGTCGCGCACGGGTTCGCGCCGGACACGCACAGGATCGAGCACTGGCGCGGCGGGCCCTGAGCCGCGACGCGCCGAGCCGTTGCTCAGCCGGCGAGCGCCCGCACCAGCGTGGCGATCGCGAAGAGAAGCACGACGACTCCCACCACCAGATCGGTCCAGGTCGCGACCGCCTCCTTCTGGTTCTTGCCCTTCTTGGCGACGTGCATCAGACCAGCCAGGAGCAGGAAGACGCCACCCGCAAGCCCCGCGGGAAGCGCCCAGCCGGGGACCAGCGCCAGGAGCCCCGCCAGGCCCATGCCGATGTTGGCGGTGCCGAGCTCTCGCGCCAGCTGCGTCTCCTGCACGCTCGGCTTGTCGGCGCCGAGGATCGCGGCGGTCTGCCCTCTGCCGGAGACCTGCACGACCCCGGCCAGCAGCAGCCTCGTCCCGACGCCCCAGAAGACCCACCACTTGCCGAACACCAGGATGGGATCACCACCGGTCGCCGCCAGCTCGATGATGCCGGAGACGAGCGGCAGCACGACCGTCTGCGCGATCACGACGATGAAATAGCCCACGGCCACTCGATTCTCCAGGGTGCGAAACGCGTCCATGGTATCGGCGTGTCGGCGCTGCGTGCGACGATCGCCGGAACGGACGGGGGCGGGATGCAGGGCGATGCCAGTGTGCTGCACGCCGATCTCGACGCCTTCTACGCTTCGGTGGAGCAGCGGGATGCGCCGCACCTGCGCGGCCGACCGGTCATCGTCGGTGGCGGCGTCGTCCTGGCGGCCAGCTACGAGGCCAAGGCACGGGGGGTGCGCACGGCGATGGGCGGCCGCCAGGCCATGCAGCTGTGCCCGGATGCCGTCGTCGTCCCCCCGCGGATGGAGGCGTACTCCGCAGCCAGCAAGGACGTGTTCGCGATCTTCCGCGACACCACACCCCTCGTGGAAGGCCTCTCCATCGATGAGGCGTTTCTGGAGGTCGGCGGGCTGCGGCGACTCGCGGGCACGCCGGAGCAGATCGCCGTCCGTCTGCGCGAGCGGGTCCGCGCGGAGGTCGGTCTCGCCATCTCCGTCGGGGTCGCCCGCACGAAGTTCCTCGCCAAGGTCGCCAGCGCGGTCAGCAAGCCGGACGGGCTGCTGATCGTCGAGCCCGAACGCGAGGAGGCGTTCCTGCTGCCCCTCCCGATCGAGCGCCTCTGGGGCGTCGGTGCGGTGACGGCCGAGAAGCTGCATCGCCTCGGCATCCACACCGTCGGACAACTCGCCGAACTGGAGGCAGCCACTGCCGAGCGGCTTCTCGGCAGAGCGACCGGCGCGCATCTGCATGCGCTCGCCCGGCTGCGTGACCCGCGCCCCGTCGACACCACCCGGCGCCGCGGCTCGATCGGCTCCCAGCGGGCGCTCGGCAGCCGGCCACGCTCCCCCGAGGAACTCGACCTCTTCCTCACGCAGATCATCGACCGACTCGCGCGACGACTGCGCGAGCGTGATCGGGTCTGCCGCACAGTCGTGCTCCGTCTGCGCTTCGGAGACTTCGCCAAGGCCACCCGCTCGCACACCGTCCGGTTCCCGACCGACCGTACATCGACGCTCCTCGGGGTCGCCCGTGTGCTCCTCGCGGGCGCACGGCCGGAGATCGATCAGCGCGGGATCACGCTGATCGGCGTCTCCCTCTCGCAGCTGGGGCAGGCCGACAGCATCCAGCCGGAACTGCCGATCGACTGGGACGACGGCGCCCGCCTCGACACGGTGCTCGACGCGGTGCGCGACCGCTACGGTGCGGCATCGGTCTCCCGGGCCACCCAGCTGGGCCGCGACCCCGGGTGGTCGACGCCGGTGCTCCCCGAGCACGAATGACGCAACACGGAAGCCTATTGCAGAGCACTGCCCCAACATCAGGGGGTTGCAGCGGCACCCTGAGACTCGTTGAGTGGGGCGATGACCACGGACACCGCAGAGTCGGCACCCCCTGAGAGCACGGGCCTCAAGCGGGCGATCGGCACGCCGCTGCTGTTCGCGTTCATCGTCGGCGACACCCTCGGGGCGGGCATCTACACGCTCGTCGGCTCGATGGCTGACGACGTCGGCGGTGTCATCTGGCTTCCTCTCCTCATCGCGCTCGTGGTGGCGCTGCTCACGGCCGGAACCTACGCAGAGCTGATCACCAAGTACCCGCACGCGGGAGGCGCGGCGCGGTATGTCGACCGGGCCTTCCGCATCCCCTATCTCTCATTCCTCGTCGGATTCCTCATGATGGCCTCGGGCATCACGACAGCTGCCGCGCTGGCCAACGCCTTCGCCGGCGACTACCTCGCCGCGCTCATCGACCTCCCCTCGGCGCCGACGGCCGTCGTGTTCATCGTCGTGCTCACGCTCATCAACCTGCGCGGTGTGCGCGAGTCGCTCACAGCGAACCTGGTGGCATCGGTCATCGAGGTCAGCGGACTGGTCATCGTGATCGTGCTGGCCGGCATCTTCTTCGGCGGCGGAAACGGCGACCCGAGTCGCCTCGTCGAGTTCGCGCCCGACGTCGCCCCGCTGCAAGGCGCGTTCGCGGCCTCCGTCATCGCGTTCTTCTCCTTCCTCGGGTTCGAAGCCGCAGCCAACATGGCCGAAGAGGTGCGCGAGCCCTCCAAGGCGTACCCACGCGCGCTGTTCGGGGCGATCGGCACCGCGGCGGTGGTCTATCTTCTGATCGCGATCGGTGCGGTCATCGTCCTGCCGCCGGCCGAGCTGGCCGAATCGACAGGGCCGCTCCTGGATGTCGTCGAGGGCAGCGGCATCGCGGTTCCGACGTGGCTGTTCGGTCTCATCGCGCTGGTCGCCATCGCGAACGGCGCACTGCTGTTCATGGTGATGGCCAGTCGCGTCGGCTACGGACTCGCGGAGGCGGACCTGCTTCCACGCGCGTTCGGCCGTGTGCTGCCCAACCGCCGAACGCCGTGGGTGTCCATTCTGGTCGTCGCCGGGGTCACGATCGGGCTGACCTTCATCGGCGACGTCGCAGTCCTCGCGGAGACCACCGTGCTGCTCCTGCTCCTCGTGTTCCTCTCGGCCAACGTGAGTGTGCTCGTCCTGAAGAAGGACAAGGTGGATCACAAGCACTTTTCGGTTCCGCGCTTCATTCCGGTGTTGGCGATCATCGCCAGCCTGGTGCTGCTGGCCCAGCAGACCGGCATCGTGTGGCTCGGTGCGGCCGCGTACGTCGTCGTGGGATCGGTCCTGTTCCTCATCGCCCGTGTGGCGCGGAAGCGGACTGCGCGCGTCGACGGATGAGCGAGAGGTCGGAGCGGTCAGAGATACGGGAGGACTCCGCGAGCGAAGGCCGCGATGCCGGCCTGCACCTGCGCCGCGTCGACGTCACGAGACGCGGGAACCACGACGAGCCGGTCCAGGCCGAGGTCGCGGAGCGCCTGTACTCGCTCGAGCAGCATCTCGGCGGGACCGCAGAGCGCGAACCGCGTGAGGAATTCATCCGGTAGGACCAGCGCCTGCGGCGAATCGGACTGACCGTGCTGACGCTCGCGGTATGCACGACCGACCCCGCCGAGGACCGTTGCATCCTCCTCGGAGACGGGGACACCGGAGCGCATGCCTTCGGCCAGGAAGTTCGCGAAGATGGATGCGCTCCCGCGGACCATGACGACCGCGTCGTGCAGCGGAGCGCATGCGAGATCGACATACGCGCCCAGCGACAGCGCTGCCGGCTCCAGACCGGCAGCGGCACGCGCGCTGCGCGCCCGTTCGATCCCCCACCGCACTCGGTCCACATCCGCGCCGAGATTGAACGTCATCCGATCGGCGTGCACAGCTCCCGCAGCGATCACCTCCGGCCCCGTCGCAGCGACGTCGACCGGCACCTTCGCGAGATCTGCCGGCAGCCACGACAACGCAGTCGCGGGACTGGCCAGCCCGAGCGGATCCCCCTGGTGACCGAGGTACTGGCGAACGTCGATGATCGCCTGCCGAAACGCAGCGACCGTCGCGGGCTCCAGACGCAGTTGCCGGAGAGCGGAGTCACCGCGCGCGAAGCCAAGCACCGCCCGCCCGCCGGATTCGGCGTGAACGCTCGCGATCGCCGCTGCCGTGACCGCCGGGTGCCGGGTGATCGGGTTCGTGACGGCGACTCCCAGACCGATCCGTTGCGTCACCGTCGATGCGATCGCCAGCTCGACGTACGGGTCTGCCACCAACGTCTCGCTATCCGCGAGAAGGACTCCCGCGAAGCCTTGCGACTCCGCCTGCGCCGCCCAGTCCTTGGTCACCCCGACTGTGGGGAAGCCATGCAGCCAGATCTCCATGATCAGATTCTGTCGCCTTCTCGCACACCACCTCCGTGTGCGGATCGGGCGCGTCGGCACGCACGCGGGCGAGGGCATGCTTGTGTGGACGCATGACGGATGAGCGTCTCGAGATCCCATACACCGTGGCCGACTATCTGCTGGACCGCCTGGCCGAGGCGGGCGTGCGACACCTGTTCGGGGTGCCCGGCGATTTCACTCTCGCCTTCCTGGATCACGTGCAGCGGCATCCGCTCATCGAGTGGGTCGGGTGCGCGAACGAACTGGGCGCCGCATACGCTGCAGACGGCTACGGGCGCATGCACGGTCTCGGGGCGCTGAGCACGACGTTCGGCGTCGGCGAGCTCTCCGCAATCGGCGCGATCGCGGGCAGCTACGCAGAGCACGTGCCGGTGCTCCATGTCGTGGGCGCCCCGACGACCGCCACACAGGCCGCCGGGCGTGCAACCCACCACACGCTGGGGGACGGCGACTTCGGCCACTTCGCCCGCATGACGGCCGAGGTCACGGTCGACCAGGCGCGCCTCACCGCCGCCGGCTATTCCGCCGAGATCGACCGCGTCATCGTCGCGGCGCGCGACAGACGGCTTCCCGGTTACCTGATCGTTCCCGCCGACGTGTCGGAAGCGCCGGCCGAGCCACCGCGACAGGCGCTGCCGCAGCATCCCGCGATCACCGATCCCGACGTGGTCGACCGATTCCGGCAGGCCGTCGCTGCGCGCCTCGCCGCCGCGCGCTCGGTGGCCGTGCTCGCCGACATCCTGGTGTCACGAATGAGCGCCGAAGACTCTCTTCGCGGGCTGCTCCGGCTCGGCGTCCCCCACGCCACGCTGCTGTGGGGACGCCGCGTCGTGGACGAGTCCGCTGAGGCCTACCTCGGCTCCTACCTCGGCGCGGCGAGTGATGGCGCCGTCCAAACGGTCATCGAAGACTCCGACGTCCTCGTGATGGTCGGGGTGCAATTCACCGATCTGACGAGCGGATTCTTCTCGCAGCGCATTGACAGTGCGCGCACGATCGAGATCCGCGGGGAGTACGCAACGGTCGGCGGCGAGCGCTTCGAGCCGCTGGCCATGTCTGCGGCTCTGCACGCGGTGACATCCGCCGTTCGCGAAGAGGCTGAGCATCTGCAACTCATCCCCACGGGTGCCGCTCACCGACCGGAAGACCAACCCCGTGTCGAGGTGGAGGACGAACCGCTCGGGCAAGCGGCCCTGTGGAGCGAGGTCACACGGTTTCTGCGACCGGGCGACACCGTCCTCGCCGACCAGGGCACCTCGTTCTACGGAATGGCCGGCCACCGTCTTCCCCACGACGTCACCTTCGTCGGCCAGCCCTTGTGGGCCGCCATCGGCTTCACACTGCCCGCGCTGCTCGGTGCGGCGCTGGCCCGTCCCGACCGTCGTCCCGTTCTCCTGATCGGCGACGGCGCCGCCCAACTCACGATCGGCGAACTCGGCACGCTGCTGCGCCATCGCATCCCGGCGGTCATCGTCATCGTCGACAACGCCGGCTACACCGTCGAGAGAGCCATTCACGGACTGGAAGAGGAGTACAACGACATCGCACGGTGGGACTGGACGGCCCTGGTTCGGGCCATGGACTCGGAACAGACCGCGACTGGCGTGCGCGTCGCCACCCATGAGGGACTGCGCGACGCCCTCGATGCCGCACGCGGGAGCGAGTCGCTCACCCTCATTCAGGCGGTGGTACCGCCTCTCGATGTCCCACCGGTTCTCCGCGCCCTGGGAGCGGCAGCAGCGAACGCCAACCGTCCACTGGATCGCTGAGATCCGGCCGACTGCGTTCGCGTACAGATCCCATATCCCGCAGTCCACGCACGTCCATCCGGCACGCCACGCGCCGCTCAACGCGACGGGCGCCGGTCCTCGGAAGAGGCCGGCGCCCGTCGGCGGGTGAAGCATGCGTCATTTCACGAGACGCAGGGTGAGCGGATAGCGGAACGTTCCGCTCTGGTTCGACTTCACCGCCCCGATGACGGCGAAGACGACTCCGACAAGCGGCACGAGCGGCGTGATCAGAAGGATGAACAGGCCCACGAACACCACCGACAGGATCGTCCCGGCGATGAACAGGATCGTGGTCACGGCGGCGACGGTGATCTGAAAATTCAGCGCCTCTTTGGCTTCGCGAGCGACGACGGGGCTCTTGTCCTTCTGCATGAGCCACACCACGAGGGGTCCGACGAAGGCGAACAACCCGCTGAGGTGAGCGATCCAGGTCCAGGTGCGCTCGTCGGCGGCAGACAGTCCGTCCGCGAGGACCGGCGTGTGCTGGTCGGCGGCGCTCATCGGGTCTCCTCGCTGGTGCGCATCGCGCGGACTCCGGCGAACGCGTAGGCGATTCCGGCGACGATCGTCGAGGAGATGGCCAGCGGCACTTCCCACTCGGGGACGACGACCATGACGGCGACAGCGGCAGTCGCCGCCAACAGCAGCATGGCGTTCCACCAGGCCATGACGCCGGAGCGCCACGAGGCGATCGCGAGGAGGATCGGCCCGAGGATGACCGTGGGGATCGTCGCGATGTTCACGATCGCAGCCTGCTCGCTGATGGCTCCGATGCCCTCCCAACCGTACACAGGAAAGACGAAGAGCACCTGGTAGGCGTTGAGGAGGATGAACAGCATCCCCACCCATGTGAGCTGCACGGCGGCCACGCCGAGGGGAGAGCGACGGAACTGCGACATGAGCGAACCCAGGCCCGCCATGATGAGGAGCGCTCCGGCGCCGAACAGGTACTTCGACGCGATCTCGGCCGGGCTGTCCAGTGTCGGCGTGGAGCCCAGCAGGTTGAGCGCGTGGCTGAGCGCGTAGATCGCGCCACCCGCGGTGAGGACGATCGCCTTCGCGCGCTGACGCGGACGCCAGTCGCGTGGCGGTACGGCGACCGGTCGCGCGGCGGCGATCGGGGCCATGGGCAGGGTTTCGGTGAGCATGGGATGCCTTCGTTCGGAGTTCGCCGCAACCTGTGCGACGGGCGCCGATCTCGACGCCGACACTCACGTTAGGAGCGTCGCGCCATGACTATTCCGGCAGCCCGGCTCGCGCAATCGGCGTGCAATTCGGCGCCCACCCACGTTGCATCGGGCGCGGTCAGGGCGTGAGGTGCGCAGCGATCCAGCGCAGATCCCGAGTCATCCCCCGGTCGTGGGCTGCCTGCCACTCTTCCGCAGTGAGGGCCTGGCGCGCGCGGGCACGGGCACGATCGGTGTATTCGCCGTCGGATGCGATCGGCGCGTAGTTGAAGCGGGCACCGAGAACCTCGACCGCACCGAACAGCTCGACAGCGAGCTGGCAGCGATCCAGGGCGACCAGAGCGGTGGCGAAGACATTGATCGCGGCCATCGCGCTCGTGGGATCATCGTGCTCGAGCGATGTGAGCGCCCCTGATCGAAGGACACCGAGTGCATCCGCGGCGCGGCCGACCTGGACGAGCGTCTTGCCGGTGACGAACCCCGAACCGCGCAGTGCCCAGCTGTTCCCGGTGTCCAGGGCGAGCCGGTACGACTCACCCAGAGCCTCGAGCGCCTGAGCGGGGCGACCGAGCGAGCGCAGCACGTCGCCTCGGACGAGCAGATAGTCGGCGACCGCCCACACCGGCGCAGCGCCCACCCGCTCGCGAGCCGCGGCCGCGAGTTCGAGGTCGGCATCGGCATCCGCCTCGTTGCCGGCGAGCGCGGACAGATACGCCGACATCGCGCGGGCGAGCATGGGGTGGATGGGATCTTCAGCGCGCTCTGCGACATCGACCAGGCGCGCTGTTGTGCGAAGCAGCGGCAGGGGATCCGTGCCGACCGCGCGGATGAAGGCCGCCGCGCGGAGCGCTTCGGCTTCGGCGTCCGGCATCGGCTCCCCCGGCATCCCGATGACGCGGTCGATGAGGTCAACCGCGTCCGGTCCCCCGCCTCGCTCGCACCAGAACCATGCCAGCGCCGCCACCAGTCGCATCGCGACAGGACGGTCTCCGGCCTCGATCGCCCAGGTCAGTGCGGCATCGAAATCCGGGCGGGTGGCCACGAGCGCGGCCTTGGTCTGCTTCACCTCCGCTGACCGCAACCGTGGCGCGAGACGCTCGGCTTCTTCGGTGAGCCAGCGCGCGTGCCGTTCGTGCCAGGTCGCGACGTCGTCGATCCGCACGTTCCGACGCACGTAGCGCTTGACAGCCTCGAGCATCCGGAATCGCCGTTCACCGACACCCGGGACGGTGCTCACGAGCGACTTCCGCGCGAGCGCGACTGCGACCTCCCGCGGGTCACGGCCGTCCAGAACGCAGATGCCGGACGCCATCGCCAAGGTGAACGTTCCCGAGAAGAGGGCGAGCTGTCCGAGCATCCGCCGCTCGTCCGGAGTCGTCAGGCGAACGCTCCACTCGATCGCCGTGTCGATGGAATCGTGCCGGCGCGCCCCCTCGGCGCCGTCGGCCGAGTCCTGCAGCGACTCGGCGAGCTCGTCGAGGCTCAGGACGTCGAGGCGGGATGCCGCCAGCTCGATGGCCAGTGGAAGTCCGTCGAGCATGCGGCACATGGTCCGGACGGACCCCACCTGAGCCTCCTCCCAGCCGAGGATGCCGCTCGAATCCGTCGCGCGCTGAAGGAACAGGTCGACCGCCTCATCGACCTGCTCGCCGAGCAGCGGCTCGATGACGATGACCCGCTCCCCCGCCATGCGCATCGATTCCCGGCTGGTGACGAGAACGCTCAAGCCCGCGCATCGCTCCAGGATCGCAGCGCACACGGTGGCGACCGTGCCGAGGACGTGTTCGGCGTTGTCGAGGATCAGCAGGCCGCGACGGCCGGCGAGGATCTGCGCCACCGCATCGATTGTGTGATCCGCCGCTCCCACGGCGTCCGCGACGGCCGGCACGACATCGGACGGCTCCGCGATCGAGGTCAGGTCGATCAGCCACTGCGATTCGTCCTCGTCCACCCCCGCTCGACGTGCGACCTCCACCGCGAGCCGCGTCTTGCCGACCCCCGCCGCCCCGGTGAGTGTGACGAGCCGTGATTCCGCTCGTCCGCGCCGCACCGTCTCGAGATCGACGCCGCGACCGACGAAGCGCGTGAGCGGGATGGGAATTCCGGACCGTTCCACGACGCGGTCGATCGACGCGCCGGCCAGCCCGAGGACCTGCGGGTCCTGGCGCACGATCGACAGCCTCAGCTCTGCCAGCGGCGGCGCAAGGTCGAGACCGAGGTCGCGGACATGCTCAGCGTGTACATCGATGGCGCCCAACGCATCGGCGGTGCGTCCGGCGCGAGCCAGCGCACGTGCAAGGGCGGCGACCATCTCGCCGTCTGCAGGGTCACCCGCCACCAACTCGGTGACGGAAGCGACGACGGATGCCGGAGCCCCGGAGTCTGTGCGGAGCTGCGCGAGCTCGAGCGTCGCCCGTCGGCGGAGCAGCTGCAGCCGGGCGACCGCATCGCTCCTGAACGGGAACCCTGCGGCCCAGGGGAGAGGATCTGCTCGCCAGAGCCCCTCGGCGGCGGTCAGCTGCGCGATCCGGTCCATCCCACCGGCTCCTCGCGGGTCGACGGCGGGACCGGAGGCGAGCAGCTGGTACTCCAGGACATCGACCTGGTCATCGCCGAGATCCAGTCGATAGCCGTTGCGCCCACCGCTGAGCACGTCGCCCCATCCTCGGGCGCGCAGCCGGGAGACGTGCGCCCGCAGGCTGGAGAGCACCATGTCAGGCGGGTCGGACCAAAGATCCTTCACGAGCTGCTCAGCGGGGATCGACTCGCGGCGGGCGAGCGCGAGTCGGGCGATGATCGCCTGCGGAATGACTCCCCGGACGGGCTCCGGCGCCGCGTCACCGGCCACACCGAAGCTGCCGAACAGACGAAGGCGCACGTCGGTCACACCGTGACGGGGCGGGTTCCGGATTGCGGGAGCCGTTCGATCAGCTGCGCCACGTCATCCCATCCCAGTCGACGGCCATTGCGGTATTCACGGTCGAACTCGCCCGGCGGCAGGCCGGCGGCGATCGTCCTTCGCAAGCGGTCGGCCTCGTCTCCCTCCGCCGCCGCGGTGCTGTAATCGTAGCGAAGCCCGATCTCGTCCACGGCGCCGAGGAGGCGCGCGCCGACCTCATGCCGCTCGACGTACGCGCACGCCCCTGCGACGGCATGGACGAGCGCGAGCGCCGCTGCCGAATCCTCGTTCTGCCTCGCCCACTCAGCCGCGTTCGCTGCCACACGAATCGCCTCTTTCGGGCGTCGCGCGTCGACGAGCACTTTGGCCAGGATGTACCGCGCAGAGGTCACCATCCAGGTGTAGCCGGTCGATGCCGCGATTCGATTCGATTCGGTCAGCGCCGCGAGCGCTTCGTCGAAGCGGCCCTCAGCGCGCAGCTTCTGGCCGGTGGCCATCTCGACCTCACTCCGAGCCCACGGCTCCGCGGTCTCGAGCAGGGCGCGCGCCTGCTCGATCAACGCGTCCCCCGTCGCGAGGTCGCCGAACATCGATCGACCGAACCCCGCGCGGGCGAGGGCCACCGCCACCACCGAATCGTCACCCAGCTGCCGGCCGGTCTGCTCCGCATGCGCCACTGCCACGAAGCCTGCAGGCGCATCGCCGAGCTGGTAGGCGAGATTCGCGAGTTCCAGGGCAGCGACAGGCTCAGCCTCCGAACGAGGACCCTCGATCGTCAGCGCCCGCTCGATGCGCTCGCGCCCCTCCCGCAGAAGGCCGCGAAGATACGAGTAGTGCGCGAGGCCTCCCGCGAGACGCATGGCGGCGTGACGATCACCAGAGGCCACAGCCGAGTCCATCGCAGTCGCGAGGTCGGCACGGAATCCATCGAAGACGGCCATGGTGTCTCGCGCCGAGAAGGTGCGAAGCGTCGGCCCCCGCTCCCAGACGAATTGCGCGAACCACTCGCGATGCCGTTCACGCCACGCATCGACCGTTGACGAGTCGTCGAGCTCGGCGGCGAACTCCTTCGTCGACTCGAGCACGCGCAGACGACGCCGGCCGGTCCCGCTGCGGTCGACGGCGACGAGTGATTTGCCCACCAGCGCATCGAGCACCTCCCGTGTGCGGATCTCGTCGATCCCGGCGATGCCGGCGACCGCCTCCGGAGTGAATGGGCCTGCGAAGCGCGCCACGGCGACGAGCATCGAGCGTTGCTCGTCGTCCAGGAGCGCCACGCTCCAGCCGATCGCCTCGCGCAGGCTGTCATGGCGGCCGGCGCCTGAGCCTGCCCCGATACCGCTGCGGACCTCGTCGATCTCGAGGATGTCGAGGCGGGCGGCAGCCAGTTCGAGGGCGAGCGGGATGCCGTCCAGCTCGGCGCTCAGCATCCTCGCGGCATCCTGTTCCGACTCGTTGAAGCCACGCCCGCCACGGGCATCTGCGGCCCGCTCGGCGAACAGCCGCAAGCCGTCGTCGGCGGCATCCCCGCTCATCGGCCGCAGAACGACCTCGTGCTCGTCGGCGAGCCGGAGCGGTTCGCGGCTGGTCACCAGAATGCGAAGGGCGTCCGTCCGAGCCAGCAGCGCGTCGACGGCGACGGCGAGCGCACCGATGACGTGATCGGCGTTGTCGAGGATGAGGAGCGCACGGACACCGCCGATCCGCCGGACGATGGCGTCGATCGTCAGGTCGGCCGCTCGCACGACGGCGGCGATCGCCCCGACGACGGCATCCGGATCGGTGACGTCGGCGAGATCGACCATGTACTGCTCGTCATCGAGGGCGGTCGTCGCCTCTCGAGCCATCTCGACCGCGATACGGGTCTTGCCCACTCCGGCCGGTCCGACGATGGTGATCAGCCGTTCCCGATGCCGAGCCGCGCGCAGCCGGGAGAGGTCTGCGGCCCGCCCGATGAACCGGGTGAGGGGGATCGGAACACCGACGCGCTGAACCGTGTCTCCGGCGCGGATGGGCGAGACGACCGCGGGATCGAGCCGCACGATCGAGGCGCGCAGCGCAGCCACGCGCGCCGAGGCGTCGAGGCCGTTGTCGGCGAGCAGGCGCTCCGCGAACGTGTCCAGGGTCTCGATCGCGTCGGAGTGTCGCGCGGAGCGGGCGAGCGAGGTGGCGAGCAGGCGTACGGGCCGCTCATGCAGAGGATGCCGCATCACGGCCTCGGTGAGCACGGCGGTCGCAAGGCTCTGGTCGCCGAGCTCGAGCGCGGTTTCTCCCAGATCCTCCTCGAGGATCCGGCGCTGCTCGCTCACCTCGGCGCGAAGAACCTGAACGAACGGGAACGCGTCGAGACCGGTCAGAAGCTCTTGGCTCGCGAGCGTCACGAGCTCGATCAGGCGCGCGAGACGTTGCGCGCGGCCCTCCGCGCCGCTGTCGGACGCGACCGCGTCCACGAATCGAGTGAGATCGACGGCGGAGCGGGGAACATCGAGGAGGTACCCACCGCGGGAGCCGACGAGCGCGGCGCCCAGACCCGCCGACCTCAGGCGCGACACGTGAGCCCGGAGCGTCGAGAGCACGTTGTCCGGAACGGAGCTCCATACCGCGGCGACGAGCTCATCCGTGGTCACCTGCTGACCGGCGCTGTACGCCAGCCGGCCGAGGACGGCACGTGGGATGTCTCCGCGAAGGGCGAGGGCATCGCCCTCGCGCCTGACCTCCAGCACCCCGAAAAGATCGACCTCGATACTCATCGCCACTCCCCTGCTCCTGCCCGACGTTCCCGCACGTGTCGATCGTAGGAACGGCGGCACCAGTTCCACCGGCATGTGTCGGCCGTGCAATGTTCGTGCAATCAGACGATGGGGGCGACGATGTCCAGTCGCCAGCGTCCGGTCGGCAGAAGGTAGGCGCAGCGGAGGCGCACGCCGTCGGCGATGCGGTCGATCTCGACGCCGGGTATGCGGCGGTTGTGGAGCACTCGGCAGAGCAGGGCGGCGGTCATGGCAGGACTCAGCGGCGATCGGGCGAGCACCCTCAGCCCCAGCCGGCGCAACGCGCCGTCATCCGCGTCGTCGAGCTCATCGGCGGGTATCGCCTCGACGTGCGCGGTGCCCAGGAACAGCATCGAGAGGTTCAGATCGTCCAGGACGCTCTGGCGCTCGGTGACGATCGAATCGGTGGGGATGATCATGGTTCCATCCTCCGGACGGTGGACGCCGCTCGCAGGCGAGGGGACGCTGCACAAGCTGCGCGCAATGCGGTCGTCTGCACAGGGAAAGGCCCGGGGTCGTCGGGCGGACGACCCCGGGCCGGGGGAAGTGGGGGTGTCAGAACTGGGCGATGAAGCTGCCCAGCGCATGGTCGATCACGGCGAGGTCGTCTTCCGTGAGGGCCTGGACGGACAGCGCCACCACGTGGGACCCGTCCGAGGACAGAGCGCTCAGCATGAGGTAGTCGGCACCGGTGTCGCCGCATCCGATCCAGTAGTCGAACACCCCGTCGTAGTAGCCGTCGGAGTAGGTGTCGTGGGTGGAGAGCTGGCAGCCGGCCGCCTGCATCGTCGGGGTCACCAGCTGGAGCCACTCATCCGGGCTCAGCGTTGCCGTGGCTGCCGGCGCCGCCAGCACCGAAAGCCCGGGGACCGACCACGAGGATGCGTAGGCGCTCAGATCGGGGCTCGCCTCGATCCGTGCCCATTCGCCGCCCTGCGGGTCGATGAACACGCTGCCGTCCACGTTCCAGGCAGCCGGCACGTCGACCGCCAGGCTCTCGGTGTCGTCGGTGACCGTGGTGAAGTCGGCGGGGCTGCTCGCCCCGCCGGATCCGGACGCTCCGCCGGCCGAACCTCCGGTGCTGCCGGTGGCATCGTCGACGACCGACACCGCGGTGACCGCCTTCCCGTTGAACTGCCCGGTGTAGTACCGGCCGTCCGCCGGGCGGTACACCTCGACCGACAGGGTGGCATCCTGACCGTGCGTGCGCAGCACGTCGCAGTAGTCCGCCATCGTGCCGTCGGTGCCGACGCTGACGCCCTCCATCTTCGTGATGAGGTCGCCGGGCGCGACACCCGCCTCGTCCGCGGCCGATCCCGAGGCGACGGAGTTCACCCAGATCCCCAGGCCCTGACCCTCCGAGACGAGCGCGGTGCCGTTCACTCCGAGACTGAGAACGCTCTCGCCGGAGGCCAGCGTCTCGATGACGTCCTGCACCTCATCGCGGTGGATCGCGAGGTTCTGGTCGTACTGATCGTTGCCGGCGTAGTTCACTCCGATGAGCGCGCCCTCGGTGTCGATGAGCGGACCGCCCGAGTTGCCCGGACGGATGCGCGCATCGTGCTCGATCACGTGGTCCAGCGATGCCCACGGGGTGTCCATCGCGGTGTCGGCCTTGGAGACGATCCCGCGGGTCATCGTGAATTCGGGATCGCCGAGCGGGAAGCCCGCGGCGTACACGTCGGTCGCGGTGGCGATGTCCCCTTCGTGCCAGTCGAAGTACGGATAGTCGTCCTTCTGGAGCTGGATCACGGCGAGATCGAGGCACTCGGACGATCCGAGCACCTTGGCGTTGACCGTGTCACTCGTGTCGCCGCCGCGCCACACGTCGAGGGTGCCCGCACCGACGACGACGTGGTTGTTGGTGACGGCCAGCCCGTCCTCCGAGATGATGAAGCCGGAGCCGCGGCCGGCGGCCTCGTAGCCGCCCTCCTCGGGCGAGACGAAGGTGCCGACCGCCTCGATCTGGATCGTCGCGGACTGGACGGCGTCGAAGGCGACGCCGCCTCCATCGGCGGCCGGTCCGGATCCGGGGTTCGCGCCGAAGCCGAGAGTGGTGCATCCGGTGAGGGCAGCGGTCGTGAGGACGAGAATTGCGGCGCTGCCCGTGAAGGCTCGGCGCGAGGTCTGATGTGCGTTCATGTCACCGAAGCTAGGGACTGTCCTCTCTGTCCGCGGGGCACCGATGGCCTTCGCAATCGCCGTGCAATGCACGTGCGAGCGGCGTGCAATGCGCATCACGCGCTCGGGCGCGGAACGGCCGCACGCCCGACCACTCGGAGGCGATCGGGCGTGCGGGCGTGCGGGAATGAGCGGTAGTCAGCCCTTCCGAAGCGAGACCTGGATCGAGCCCGCCGATCGGGCGACGTCCCAGACGTGGCCTGCGCCGCGCACATCGTCGCCCGTGAGCGCGGTGTGCTCGTCGATCGCCGCGCCCGCGTCGATGAGTCCGGCGTCGACCGCTGCGACGAGCCGCGAGAGCGTTCCCCATTGCGCTGCATGAACGTCGACGGTGACGCCTACGATGCCGAGCCCGGGACGCACGGCGAGCTCGCCGAGTTCTTCTGCGGCATCCTCCGGCGACACCATCACGCCGTCGCGCAGGTAACCACCGACAAGCGCCCGTTCGGGCGCGATCGCGGCCCCTGCAGAGAAGCCGAGATACGGGATGCCGGAGGCCACGCGCTCCCGGATTTCGACGGCGATCGGCTCGACGGCGTCGAGGTATGCGGGTGTCAAACCTCCGCCCACGACGATCGCATCCACCGCGTCGATCGCATCGGCTCCGAACGTCTCGCCTTCGAGGATCGCGCGCACGCAGATGCCCTGCGGCGGGGCACCGGCATCCGTCAACAGCCCCCGGAAGCGCTCCACGCTGGAGTCGTCGTCCGCCTCCAGCACGAGGAGCAGGACGATCGTCGGGCGTCGGTCGCCGACACGGGCGAGCGTCTCGTCGACGAACGGTCGGAACAGCGCCGCACCCCGCACTGCATCACGTCCGCCTCCGACCAAGTGCACCGTCACGCTTCCACCGCCATGGCGGCACGATAGCGCGAATACCGACGTCGTCCGATGGTCGCCCACAGCGCCCGGACCAGGAACGGCAGGTTGGCACGGACCCAGTCGCGCCGGGTGCGCTCCGGTAACGACTGGATGAGGTAGCCGAGCTGGACGAACATGACGTCCTTCGGCGTGTGCTTCTGGCTCGTTTTGCCGAGTAGATCCCACTCCTTCTGCGACAGAGCCAGCTGCGCGACTGGCAGGATGAGTACCTCCTCCGCTCCCAGGTGAGTCTCCAACACCGTCCGGATGCGCTCGAGCGTCGCGACCACGGACCCGTCGTCCGGTCCGCGGCGAGTGTTCCACGCGGCGACTTCTTCATCGAGCGCCGCGAGCAGTGCCGCCATGTCGTCGTGTTGCCGACGCATCGCGCTGACGTGGACGGCGCAGGAGGGCGCGCGCTGCTCGAGTGCGTCCCACAGCATCGAGTCCTCTGTGCGGTGATGGCCGTGGAGCATCCCGGAGATCATCGACACGTGCGCCGACACCGCGTCTCGGCGGAGAGGGTGCGTGCGACCGACGGAGCGCACGAGATCGGGGGCCTCACGAAAGAGCAGGCGCAACAGACCATGGACGAGCTTCATGTCGTCGGTGTCGCAGCGCGCCTGCTGCGCTGACGAGGTCGTTCCGGATGAGGGCAGGGCGACAGCCATTCGGTGCTCCTTTGGTCGGGGTGATCACCCCACGCTAAGAAACCGGCGGGGGTGCTCCGCGTCGACTGCAGCACGTGCAATCCGGATGCAACGGCCGAACGGCCCTCAGAACGCGACGAGACGAGGGTCGTGGACCACAGCTTCTGGTGGTCCCAGTGATGCGCCCGCCCACGCCGTGGCTGACGCACCTGGGCCGGTGCGCGCACGCCGAATGATCGGCGATGGCGGAGTGGCAGATGCGGGGGACATCTGGATCGAAATCGGCGATGCCGAGCCCCTCTTCGCGCCGGTTGCACAGCACGAGATTGAGCCTCCGACCAGGGATTTTCTTGCGGAGACGGTGGGATTTGAACCCACGGACCCCTTAGGGGGTCTCCACCTTAGCAGGGTGAAATCGACGACCCGCAGCGCGAGCGGGGAGGAGGCCGTTGTGCCGCAGAATCATGCGGATTTCGGGCATCACCAGGTGATTCCGCACCCCGTTGGCTCGCACTCGACACACTCCCTGCACCCCACCATCGCCCAGAATCGAGGCCCTCACGATACTCGGGGACCCTTGGGGGACCCCCGGCCCAATCAGCGCCACGAGCCGTTCAGCCCGCCAGTCTCTGCGACCAGTACCCTGGCCGACGTCACTCGTGTGCATAGGCGACGACGACCTCAACTTGAGCATGACGTAGACGATGCGGCTTCTCAGACGCGAACGAGACACGCGCGTTGGCAGATCGCACGGCGAGCCCGTACGAGCAGCATTCACGCGTCGTTGCCAGTGTCGGTGAGGACAGCGAGGGCGGGCGGAGGCGACTTTGCTTCACGAAGCTGTCAGTTGTTGAGTCTGCCTGCGGGGAGACGGCTGTCGGCGGCGCTGGAGAACTGGTCAGTTTCGACGTTTGAAAAGTGAACAGTTGCGGGCAGTCTAGCCAGGGGTTTCGTCGGTGGTGGTGCGGATGCTTGGGAGGCTGTCGATGCCTCGTCCGCGGAGTCGGTAGCTGGCGCCCTTCAGGGTGAGGACGTCTGCGTGGTGGACGATGCGGTCGATCATCGCGGCGGCGACGGCTTGGTCCCCGAACACGCCGCCCCAGCCGGAGAACGGCAGGTTGCTGGTGAGGATCAGCGAGGCGTGTTCGTAGCGGGACGAGACGAGTTGGAAGAACAGGTTCGCGGCGTCTTGCTCGAACGGCAGGTAACCGACTTCATCGACGATGATCAGCCCGTAACGTCGGAGCCGGGCGAGCTCTTGCGGGAGCCGGCCTTGCCGGTGGGCGTCGGTGAGGCGGGTGACCCAGTCCGTCGCGGTCGCGAACAACACCCGGTGCCCGTGCTTGGCGGCGACAATCCCCAGCGCGGTGGCGAGGTGGGTCTTCCCGGTTCCGGGCGGTCCGAGCAGCACGACGTTCTGCGCTTCGAGCAGGAACCCTCCGGATGCCAGGGCGGCGATCTGCTGCCGTGCGGTCGGCTGGGCATCCCAATCGAAGTCGTCGAGGGTCTTCCTCGCGGGGAACCCTCCTGCTTTGATCCGCAGCTCCGCGCCGGACGCGTTCCGTGCTGAAACCTCACGCTCCAGGACCGCGGCGAGATAGTCCTCGAACGACCAGCCGGCATCCCGGGCCTGGTCGGCCATCCGGCCGGCGGCTTCAGTGATCCGAGGTGCTTTCAGCGCGCCGGCGAGATACGTGATCTGCTTGACCGCGTCCGTGGTCTTGCCCGACGCCATCAGCTGTTCCCGTCGCCGGTGACCAGCCCGAACGCCCGGTCGTAGTCGGCCAGATCCCGGATCAGATCGTCGCCGACCGCGACCGCGCGGGGTTGCTGGAACTGTTTACGGAGCCGCGCGGCGATCTCCACGTGGGCCGGGTCGGTGACCGTGGTCCCACGCGCCCAAACCCGGGCATGGTCGGCGACGACTCGGCCGTCCGCGCGGACCTTCACCCGCTCCAGGTCGGCCGTGACATCGACCATCCGGCCGATCACTGTCGGGTCCACGGAGTAGTCGTTGGTGTCGAGGCGGACGTAGTAGTCCCGGCCCAACCGGATGCTATTGCGCCAGCCCAGATGGATCGGGATCGGCGGCAACGGCAGCATCGCGGCCCGGTCCGCGTCCAACCGAGACGTCGGCGCAGCCCGGATCGTACGCACCACCCGAGTATTCGCTTTGGCCAGCCAGTCGGTGAACTGCGTGTTGAAGTCCGCCGGGGACGTGAAGGACCGGCCGGGCATGAACGAGGTCTCAAACCACCCGTTGCGCCGCTCGACGACACCTTTCGATTCCGGGTCCCGCGGCGGCAGCAACACCAGCTTCGTCGCGAGAGTCCCCATGAACGCGGCAACACCGGCGGCAGGGCGATGCGCTCTCCCGATACCGCCCTCGTTGTCCCAGATCAACCTGCGCGGGACCCGCCCGAGCTGCTGGATCAACTCCCACGATCCCAGCAGCAGATCCTCGGTCGTCCGGGTCGGGATCATCCGACCGACCACAAACCTCGAATGCGCCGCCGTGATCACCAGCACCGGCAACAGCTTGGCCGTGCCATCCTCGAGCGAGATCTTCTTCGGCGGGAACCAGAGATCACACTGCGCCGCGTCACCCGGCTCCCAGCTCAACCGGTCCGCCGGATCGATCGGCCGGAACTCCGGCCGCAACTGCTTCACCCCCGCCCGGAACCAGGTGATCGACCCCGTCCAGCCGACCCGCTCCGCGAGCACCGTCGCCGGCATATCCGGCGTCTCCGCGAGCAACGCCCGCACCCGCGGCTCGAACGCGACGAACGAGGACTCCGTCGGCGTCCGCTCATACTGCGGCGGCGAATCCGACCGGACCGCCTTCAACACCGTCGTCCTAGAGATCCCCAACCGCTCCGCGATACGCGCCTTCGGCACGCCCTCCGCAGCCAACCGCCGGATCAACGCCCAGTCCTCCAAAGTGATCACTCTCCAATCGTCGAGTGTTCACTTTTCACCGCCGAAACTGACCAGTTTTCAAACGTCGTCGACAAACGTCGGCGACGGTTGAGAACCAGGCCAAAACGACGGGCGAAAACTAGGCCACCGATTCGTCGTTTCGTTAGTCTGCCGGATCTTGCGTCTTGATGCTGGGGAGGCTGTCGATGCCGCGTCCGCGGAGCCGGTAACTCGCTCCTTTGAGGGTGAGCACGTCGGCGTGGTGGACGATCCGGTCGATCATCGCGGCAGCGACGGCTTGGTCTCCGAAGACCCCGCCCCAGCCGGAGAACGGCAGGTTGCTGGTGAGGATCAGCGAGGCGTGTTCGTAGCGGGACGAGACGAGTTGGAAGAACACTTGTGGCGGGCGAGGTAGTCGCGAGCGGCAGTCGCCGCGGTGACTCGCTCGACTGCGTCCAGCTTCGGGTACATGCCTGAGAGGTAGTTCCGAACGGTCTTCTCGACGACACCGAGTCGGGCCGACATCCGCTCGCTACTAGCCCCTTCAGCCGGCACGGCAGCCACAATCCGGAGGGGTCCAGATTGTCAACGGCACCCCAGGATGGAAAAAGACTCCTCCCGCCGCGTTGGCACACCCTTGGCCGCTACCGTTCGAGCGGCTCGCATCAACACTTCACAGGTCGGTGCGTACATGCCGGGTCGCTGGACCGTGATTGCAGCGGCGGCCGCGACGTGGTAGTCGACCGTTTCCGAAGAAGCCTCTTCACTTAGCGGGAAAACCTCGGTGACGCCTGCAGCTTGACTCCGCCGGCCAAATGAACGGGGGCGGCACAATTCTATGGCGGCAGCGCGATCCGCGACGCGCCACGACGCGTCCATCGCCGATGTCGTGAGAGACCCTCGGGCGAACGGTGCCCAACTGCGAAATGGAGGCTCGCCACGATGTTCGCTAGATCGGACGTCTCAACTGTCAACAACCTCCATCAGTTTTAGATCTAGGCGGTCGCCGTAGGTGATGGACAGGGTGTTCAGGATAGCTTTCCAGCCGGCGATCTGCCCTGTCGGATTCGTGCGATTCGGGCGCCGCTCGAGCACCGTCAGATACAGCACCTTCATCGCCGCCTGCTCGTTGGGGAAATGCCCGCGACGTCTCGTGGCTTGCCGGAACCTCGCGTTCAGCGACTCCATCCCATTCGTGGTGTGAATCAGCCGTCTGATCTCGGGCGGGAACTTCAGGAAGGGAACGAACTCGCCCCACGCGTTCTCCCACATTTGGACCATCGCCGGATACAGGCCCCGCCACTGCTCAGCGAACTCCGCGAACCTCGCCTCCGCCGCCGCGACGGTGGGGGCGGTATAGACCACGCGGAGCTGCCCGGTGATCTTGGACCAGTACTTCTTTGACGCGTAGCGAAGAGAGTTGCGCACGAGATGGACAACACACTGCTGCACGGTTGCGAGCGGCCAGATCGCGCCGTCGCGTCGGGGAGTCCTTTCAGACCGTCGCAGCAGACGATGCAGACATCGGCGACGCCGCGGTTGCGCAGCTCGGTGAGCATGTTCATCCACTGCTTCGCACCCTCACCCCCGGTCGGTCCCATCCACAACCCGAGAACGTCACGATGACCGTCCAGATCGATGCCGACGGCGACGTAGACGGGCCGGTTCGCGACCTGCCCGTCCCGGACCTTGATCACGAGCGCATCGATCAGCACCACCGGATAGACGACGTCCAGCGGACGAGCTGCCATTCCTGCATGTCGCCAAGCACCTTGTCGGTCACCGTCGAGACGAGGTCACGGGACACGTCGGAGCCGTAGAGGTCGGAGAGGTGCTTGGCGATATCGCCGGTGGTCATGCCCCTCGCGTAGAGCGAGATCATCGCCTCATCGAAACCGGCGATCCTGCGTTGATGCTTCGGCACCACCACCGGCGCGAACGTTCCTGCTCGACCCCTCGGCACCTGGATCGTGAGATCGCCGATCTCAGTTCGCACCGTCTTCGGCGTCGATCCGTTCCTGGAGTTGACCGACTGCTTGCCGGCACGGTCGCCCGGTTCCAAGCCGAGGTGCTCGGTCAGTTCCGCTTCCAACGCGGACTGCAGAACCTGCCGCGTCAAGCCCGTCAGCAGCCCGTTCGGGCCGGTCAGCTCGATCCCCTGACCACGCGCCGCAGCGACGAGCTGCTCGGCGACGGCGGCGACATCGGGGGGCGCGGGGAAGATCTCCCCGGTTCGCAGGTCAACGGTCTCGGATTGCTGAGTTGTCTTCAATTCGGTGTTCATGACGTGATTCATCTTCCCGGCCAGCCGAAGCTGAACCGATCACGCCGAACCCTCACACACAAAGTTCCCGACAGACCCGTCTTCGATCCCGCGAGGTTCGCCGACCTCGACCTGGATTCCAGCGCGAGGGAAGACCCCGCTGTCGGACACAGAGGATGTCGCGCGCCGCAGTGGCCGTTGCACCAAATAGAGCAGCGGTGGCACGCCTGTCGAGAGAGAGGATCGGCGGAGGCCCTCCGGCCTCGGCGAGACCGGCGGCTACCCGCGGCGCCCGGCTCGTGCCTCGGCGCGCCACAGCTCCCAAGGACGACGGATCTGCCCGTAGTTCGACTTCGCCGCGGCGATGCCCTCCTCCGCGGTGAGGGGGGTGACCTCGCCCAACCCGACGGCCACGGCGAGCGCGCGCGCGTTGAGTTCTGCGAAGACCGCGCGCCACACGGCGTGGGGTATCGAGTCGCCGACCGTCACCGATCCGTGTCCCCGCATGAGAGCGACAGCACCCTCCCCGAGGCTGGCCGCGAGCCCTGCCCCGAGCTCCGGGGTGCGCACGAGCAGGTCACTGCCCATCCCGGCGTCCTCGCGGATCTCATAGACGGGCACGCCCTCACCCAAGAATCCCGCCATGTGCCAGACCGCCTGCAGGGGGCGATTCGAGATGGTGAACGGGATCACCGACGCCGAGTGGCTGTGCACGACGGAGTGCACATCGGGGCGCGCCCGATAGATCTCGCCGTGGATGAAGCGCTCCAGGTAGCTCGGTCGCTCATCGTCCGTGCCGCCGTCGAGGTCGAGGACCTGGATGTCCGCGGCGGTGACGAGGCCGGGTGCGAGGTTCCGGGCGATCAGGAACTTCTCCGGGTCGTCGGGGTGTCGGCCGCTGACGTGACCGTAGGCGTCGAGCACCCCGCGGTCGACGAGCACGTGGTTGGCGTCGACCAGGTCGTCGATCAGCTGCGAAGCGGTCGTCGTCGTCCTCATCGGGTCGCTCCGGCGGCGAGGGCGACTTCGGCCACTTCCTCGTCGCTGGAGGGTCTGGCGTTGTTGGCACGGAAAGGATGTCCCTGCGTTGCTCGGACGAGAACTCCCGCGGGGACGGGATCCGAGGACGCGACGGCGTAGGACGCCTCGAATCCGAGCTGCGTATAGAGCGCGTCGACGCGCGGAAGGAGCGCCCGCGCGGGCGGCGCGAGGGTCTGCGCGTTGAAGTTCGCGACATGCGGAAGGAGGAGTCCGGTCTGGAGCCCGTGCGCGAGCGTGACATCGACGGCGCTCGCGAGAGCGTGCACGAGGCCCAGTCCGGAGTTGCCGCAGGCCATGTTCGCCATCGAACTCGCTTCGAGCAGCTGCTGCAGCACCTCATCGTTCTCACCCGAACGGTTCGCCCCGCTCGCGACCCCCGCCACGGCGGAGGGCAGCAGATCGATGATCCGGTCCGCCGCCTCGAGCGCGAGCGCCGTGGTGAAGGAGGTCCGCCCCACCGCCCAGAGCGACTCGAGACAGTGCGCGAGAGCGTCGAGAGCGGCGAAGAGGAGCGGGTTCTCCGGAAGACCGCGAAGCAACCGTGCGTCGAGGATGGCCGCCCTCGGCTCGCAGCCGCGACCCCGCACCACCAGTTCGGTGGAGCGTCCGGGCTCGTGCAGCACGAGCGCATTCGACACCTCGCTGCCGCTGCCCGCTGTCGTGGGGACGGCGATGGTGGGGGCAGGCCGGTTCGGTACGCGATCGACTCCCTCGTACGCGCCGATGGGCGCATCGTTGGTCAGCCGAATCGCCACCGCCTTTCCTCCCCGAGCGCGCTGCCACCGCCGATGGCGAGAACGGCGTCGGCACCGGCCGCGCGTGCGGCCTCGGCCGCATCCTCCACGGGCTGCACGTCGGGATTCGGCGGGAGGGTGAGGATCGTCACGGGAGCCGCGTCGGGGATGTGCTCGAGCACGAAGTCGAGCAGACCGGTAGCGACGAGCGCGGCGTCCGTGACGACCGCCAACCGAGTCACCCCATGCCGACGCAGTACG
Organism: Microbacterium pygmaeum; assembly: GCF_900100885.1. Classification (NCBI taxonomy): domain Bacteria; kingdom Bacillati; phylum Actinomycetota; class Actinomycetes; order Micrococcales; family Microbacteriaceae; genus Microbacterium; species Microbacterium pygmaeum. The sequence goes on along the minus strand of NZ_LT629692.1, from coordinate 1,074,012 downwards.
GCGGGCAGCTCGCTCAGGCTGCCGACGCCGGCGAAGACCTCCGTGGGCACCGAGAAGGAGCCGGTGCTCATAGCAGCTCCGAGGTGATCAGGTCCTCCGCGCCGATCCGAGTGACGTTCGACTCGAGCAGGGTGCCGCACGAGGGGCAGACGTATTCGCGGATCTCGAGGTCCTCGTGGGTCACGACGTGCTTGCCGTGGCTCGACGACTCGACGACGCGGATGACAGCGTTCGACTTCCAGTCTGGCGTCGTCCCGAACGAGTGCCCGCAGGCATCGACGATGGCTCCGTCGCTCGTGAGCGTCAGGCGCGGCGTGAGCTGCCGACCGCTGATCTCGGCCGCTCCGCTCGTGCGGCCGGGTGTACCGCTGAGGCGCTCCGCACGGATGGTGGACCGGCGCTCATCGGTCGCGCCGAGATCGACCTCGCCCGCTTCCGAGACGACGACGCCGTAGACGCCCTGGGCCTCTCCGGGAGTGACGTATCCGAGCCGCACGTCTTCTGAGACCGCGTCGAGGGACCGCTCGATGGGGTCGCCGTAGCCCCCGCCTCCCTGGAAGGTGTACGAGATGACATCCCCCGGGCCGAGCGGGACGAACCCCGGCTTCGCGCCGACATCGACCCGTTCCCCCGGCCACTGTGCGTGGTCGGCGTGCGAGCTGACCAGCCCCACCGGCGAGACTCCCTCCGGCGCCTTCAGCAATTCGTTGATGCCGCAGGCACCCTCGAAGCCGCCAAAGATCCCGGCGCTGTTGGGTACCTGAATGCCGTGCCCGACCAGCATCGCCGTGAGGGAATCGGTGTCGTGCGGGGTGATCGCCAGCCCCACCCCGTTGCCGCCGCGCTGCCGGCCGGCGCCGCCGGTGTCGGGGAGGATGCTGCGATAGAGGAACAGGATGGGTCCGTTGGCCTCGTGCGTCTCCACGTTGGTGATCGTGGGTCGCGGCGCGCAGAAGTCCCCGGAGCCGGTCAGGCCGTCGTGGTCGTTGTACGCACCGCCGCCCCCCGCCATCGAGTCGAGCAGGAAGTTGCCGTACGGCAGGCCGTCCCGATCGGTGCCGGAGAGCACCATGATGCTCATATGCCCCTTGGTGACGCCCGCACCGAACTTAGTCGTCGAGGGAGAGGTCGAGACCAGGCGGGAAAGCGCCTGGAACGCGACGTTGCAGACCAGCCACGTCCCCGACACCGAAGCTCCCGACACCGGAGCGGGCCACTTCGCGTTCGCGACGATGCCCTCGGGCGCCTTGATGGTCACGGCGCGCAGGATGCCTTCGTTCCATCGCACGTTGGGCGCGAGTGTCGGGAGCATCGCGGTGTAGACGCCGGCGATGAGCCCGGAATAGGTGCAGTTGATGAACCCGGGCGCCTGTGGAGACGTTCCGGTGAAATCGAACTCGAGTGTCTCGCCCTTCTTGGTCAGTGTGAGCAGGAAGGCGTAGATCTTGTTGTCGTGTCCGTCGTGATCGAGGAAGTCGACCGCGCGGAAGACGCCGTCGGGCAGCTCGCGCAGCGCCTGACGCACCGCCGCCTCGGAGTTGCGGATCTCGTGATGCATCACCGACAGCACAGTCTGCACGCCGTAGCGGTCGCACAGTTCGGTGAGACGCTTCACCGCGACGTTGTTGGCGGCGATCATCGCCTTCAGGTCGAGCCCGACGGTCGTGGGCATGCGGGTCATCCGCATGATCATCGACCACAGGTCGCTGCGCAGCTTCCCGCCCTCGACGAGCTTGATCCCCGGCAGCAGCATCGCCTCCTCCTGGATACCGCGGGCGCGGAAGGACCAGGAGCCGAAGTTCATGCCCCCGATGTCGATCTGATGCGCGCAGCATCCGACGAATGCGATGCGCTCGCCGTTGTAGAAGACGGGGGCGATGACGGTGACGTCGGGTTGATGCAGGGCGCCCTTGTACGGGTCATTGAGGATGAACATGTCACCCTCCTCGATGCCCGGGTCGTCCTCGCAGTCGATGATGAGGTTCCGCACCACCGACGCCATGGAGCCAGAGTGGAAGAGGATCTGCGGCCCCATCGTGACGATTTGACCGTCGGAGAGGTAGGTGCCGACGTTGAAGTCGGTGGCGTCGGTGACCACGGGGGATCCCGACACCGCCTTCAACGTGATCGACTGCTCTTCGGTGATGGCGGACAGCTTGTTGCGGATGACCTCGAAGCTGATCGGGTCGATGTCCTCGAGGTGGTCGTCACCGATCAGGCTCGGGGTGCTCTCGATAATGGTGCTCATGGTGTCGATTCCTCTCAGAGATCTAAAGCGGTGATGACGAGATTGCCGATGTGGTCCATCTGCACTTCCTGCTGGCTTGCCACGTAGACGGTGGTGGTGGGGTGCTCGACGATCGTCGGGCCCGGGATGACGGCGCCGGGTTGCATCGAGTTCCAGTCGTGTACCGGCGCCTCACACCACTGCATCGCCCGCACGTCGAAGACCCGCCGGCCCGGGCGCTCCGCCGGGACGGGCGGCGTGATCTCGCTGAAGGTCGGCTTCTGCGTGCGACCGATGCCCGCCACGCGGAAGGTCGCGATCTCGACGCCGGCGTCACGGAAGCCGGCGCCCTTGCCGTAGGTGTCCTCGTAGGCGCGCTCGAAATCGTCGACGAGTGTCTTCAGCTCCGACGGATCCGCGAGCGCGGTGGTCACGGGCACGATGAGCTCGTGGGTCTGGCTGCGGTATCGCATATCGACCGCACGGGTGATGATCGCTACGTCGCGCGGAACGTCATCACGCTCCAGCTGCTCGAGGGCCTCGTGTTCGAGTTCCGCGAAGATCTTCCAGATCTCGTCGATGTCGAACTCCTTCCACGGTTCGGGATTGCCCGGGAAGGAGCGGAACACCTGGGAACGCTCGACGGTGTGGTGGATGTCGGCGGCGAGGGCTCCGTAGGCGGAGTGCGCCATCGAGGTCGCCGGCACGAGGATCGCGCTGACACCCAGCTCGGCGCCGAAGCCCGCGCAGTGCATGGGACCCGCCCCGCCGTAGGCGTAGAGGACGAAGTCGCGCGGGTCGTGTCCGCGTCCAACGGTCAGCTCACGCAGTGTGCCCGCCATCCGGTTGTCGACGATGTGCCGAATGCCGGCCGCTGCCTCAACGACGCTGATGCCCAACGGCTCGGCGATAAGAGTCTGGATCGCTCGCTCGGCGGCGGCCTTGTCGATCTTCATCCGGCCGCCGAGGAAGTTGTCGGGGTCGATGACGCCCAGCACGACGTCCGCGTCGGTGACCGTGACCTGTTCGCCGCCGCGCCCGTAGCAGACCGGTCCCGGGTAGGCCCCGGCGCTCTCCGGCCCGACGAGGAGTTTGCCGTGGACGACCTGCGCGATCGATCCGCCGCCGGCGCCGATGGCCGTGATGTCGACCATCGGCGTGGCGACGTGGTATTGCGCGACCTCCGTCACCGCCTTGACCACCGGCTGACCGCCGACCACGAGGCCGACGTCGAAGGACGTGCCGCCCATGTCGGAGGTGATGATGTTGTCGTGACCGAGCTCCTTCGCGAGGTGGAACGAGCCGAGCACGCCGCCGGTCGGGCCAGAGCCCAGCAGCAGCACGGCCTTGGCCGCTGCCTCCTTGGCTCCCATGACACCGCCGACGCTGTTGAGCACCGAGAACCGCCCGGACAGGCCCGCTTCACGGAGCTTGCGCTCGAGCAGTTCGAGGTAGCGCTCGACGGTCGGGCCGAGGTAGGCGTTGAGCACGGTCGTCGCTGTGCGCTCGTACTCGCCGAGGACGGGGTTGATCTCGCTGGAGATCGAGACGTACACGGTGTCCCCAGCGATCTCGCGGATCAGTTCGCGCAGCCGCTTCTCGTGGGCGTCGTTGCGGAAAGACCAGAGCAGACTGATCGCGAACGCTCCGACACCTTCGTCCACAAGACGCTGGATCTCGGCGCGGGCGGTCGTCTCGTCGAGTTCGAGGAGCACGGCGCCCGCCTGATCGACGCGCTCAGGGATCTCGGCGATCAGCGTGCGCGGCACGATCGGGTCGGGGTAGGCGCGGGCGGAGAAGTCACCCAGGCGCTCGATCGGCAGGCCCGCGGTGAATCCCATCAGACGCTGCAGGATGATGGTGTCGCCGAATCCACGCGTGGTCAGCAGGCCGGTCTTCGTGCCCCGGCGCTCGATGAGCGCGTTGGTCGCCTGGGTGGTGCCGTGGCCGAAGACGGCGACTTTGCTCAGCATCCCCTCGATGCTCTCCCCGCGCACGTCGGCCACGATCTTGAGCGCGGCGAAGACGCCCTCGTCCAGCGAGTGCGGGGTGGTCGGGGCCTTGTCGGCATACACCCTGCCCTCCCCGTCCATGACCACGATGTCGGTGAAGGTGCCGCCGGTGTCGACACCGATGTACAGCTCTCCGGATCGGGCTTCCGTTTTACTCATTGCTCATCCTCCTGAGGGGCTGACGATCTCGCGTCAGTAAACGACATTGACGACCTTCTCTTCGGTGTACGAGAGGAGCTCTTCCAGACACTCCTCCTTGCCGCCGACGCCGGACCGCTTGACCCCGCCGTACGGCGTGCCCGGATAGTGGATGGACGACGCGTTCACCCAGATGTACCCGGCCTCGAACTCGTGGGCGACGCGGTGCGCGCGGCCGAGATCCTTCGTCCACACGCTCGCTGTCAGGCCATACTCGACGCCGTTGGCGATGCCCACGGCTTCCTCTTCCGTGTCGAAGGGAATCATCGACATGACCGGACCGAAGATCTCCTCCTGCCCCACGGTCGAATCCGGGGCGACATCGGCGAGCACGGTGGCGGCGACGAAGTACCCGGTGTCGTAGCCGTCGCCCGCGGGCTTGCCACCGCCGGCGACGACGCGTGCGCCCTCTTGCCTCGCCAGGTCGATGTAGCGCATCGACTTGTCGAACTGGGCCCGGTTGATCATGGTTCCCTGTTCGGAATCCTCACTCAGAGGGTCTCCGATCGTCCGGGCCTTCACGAGCGCGGCGATCTTCTCGGTCATGGCCGGATAGATCGAGCGCTGCACGAGCACGCGCGAGTTCGATCCGCACGACTGACCCGACCAGGTAAAGTTCATGCCGTTCACGGCGCCGGCAGCCGCTCGGTCGAGATCGGCGTCGTCGAAGACGACCATCGCGTTCTTGCCGCCCAGCTCCAGCGTGACGTGCTTGACCCCCGACTCGGCCGCCGCCTTCTGGATCGCCCGCCCGGTGGGCTCGGACCCGATGAATCCGATGCGACGCACGTGTCGGTGCCGCACGAGGCGGTCGGGGACGGCGGGGCCGTCGCCGACGACGATGTTGAGCACGCCCGCCGGAAAGACATCGCGCAGCAGCTCGCCGAGACGCAGAACCGACAGCGGCGCGGCCTCGGGCGGCTTGATGACGCAGGTGTTGCCTGCCACGAGCGGCGCGGCCACACGACATCCGAACATGAGCGGATGGTTGTACGGGAAGATCTTCGCGACCACTCCCACCGGCTGCCGCACGGTGTAGTGCAGAGCGCTGCTGGAGGGGATGGTCTGCCCCTTCATCTCAAGCGCGAAGTTCGCGTACATCCGGATCTGATCGACGGCGATCTTCACGTCGAAGCGTGCGTTGGCGATCGGCGAGCCCGTGTCGATCGCATCCAGTCCTGCGAGCTGTTCGCCGTGGGCCTGCACGATATCGGCGAAATCGTGGACGAGCTTCGCGCGCTCGAGCGCAGTAAACTGGCGCCAGCCCGGGAGCGCGGCGGCTGCCGCCTCGGCCGCGTCGTCGACGTCGGCCGCAGACGCGTCGGGCACCTGTGCGAGGGGCGCCTCCGCGAAAGGGTCGACGTCGGTGAACCTGGCGCCGCCCTCCGCCTCCCGCAGTTCCCCGCCGATCAGCAGCCGCCACGGATGGGCCGCGACCTCTTCGCGCAGTGCGGCTCGCGATACGACCATCATCGGTTCCTCGACTTCCTTGTCATGCCGTCAGCACTCATCTTGGTACGAAACAGAAGCCGGATGGTCAATACTTACGCTATGCAGAAACTGCCGAACCCCACGCGACCGCAATACCCGATCGGATCGGTCGAGAAAGCGCTGCGCCTGCTGCACATGCTGCGCGACCACGGCGAGGTGCGACTGCGCACCGCCGCCACGGAGCTCGGCACGGCGGAATCGACGGTGCACCGGCTGATGGCGATGCTCGTCTTCCATGGGTTCGCGCGACAGGACGATAGCCGCGCGTACGTGCCCGGCTATGCGCTCGGCGCGGCTCCCGTGCGCTCCAGCTGGACGAAGTCTCTGCGCGACATCGCCGCGCCGCACATCGAAGCGCTCGCGCTGCGGACCGGTGAGACGACGAACCTGTCCATCCGGGCCGGAACGAAGCTGCGGTTCCTGTGGAGCTGCGAGGGCACGAAGGTGCTGCGCATCGTCAACCGCACGGGCGTCGTGATGCCGGCGATCAAGGCCGCCGGCGGACGGGTGCTCCTCGCCGACCTGCCGGAAGCGGCCATCCGTCGCCTCTATCAGGGGACGATCGCTCAGGCTCAGGGGGACGCGCTCTCCGACAGCGAGATCGAACGGTTCCTGCGCGAGCTTCGCCTGCATCACCGCAACGGCTACGCCACGGCGAATCAGGAGACCGAGATCGGTGTCACCGCCGTGGCCATTCCGATCCACGACGAGGCAGGTCGGGCCTTCGCCGCCGTGTCGATCGCCGTCCCCTCCGTGCGCTACAGCGACCTGTTCAGCCAGGAGATGATGCACACCCTGCGCGAGGCGCGAGCCGCGATCGAGCTCGATCTGCACGGCCCGCCCACCGACTGAGCGCCGTCTGTACGCGCTCACGCCTTCCTGCGCTCCGTGCCCATCAGGGCGGTCGCCGTGATCGCCTCCGTCGTCAGCTGCGCACCCGAGAGCTCCGCGACGATGCGTCCTTCGCCGACGACGTACACGCGGTCGCACAGGTGCGCGAGATCCTCGTACTCGACGGAGACAAGCACGGTCGATAGGCCCTGCGACGCCGACTCCGCGAGGAGCGCGAAGATCTCCGACTTCGCTCCGACGTCGACCCCCTGCGTCGGCTCGTGGATGATCAACACCTGCGGGCGAGTGCTCATCCACTTGGCGAGCACGACCTTCTGCTGATTGCCGCCGCTGAGGCTGCTCGCGGCGAGTCGTGAGTCGGGCGGACGCACCCCGAACCGTTTCAGCACCTGAATGGAGTCGGTGTGCTCGGCAGCGCGGCTGAGGCCGCCGCGGCGAAGGAACGACCTGAGCCGGGGCAGCACCAGATTCTCGCGCAGCGTGAGGTCGACGGCGAGCGCCTTGTTCTTGCGGTCGGCGGGCACGAGCACCAGCCCCAGCTCACCCCGTCGGGCGATCGTCGTGCGGCGCAGATTGATCTTGTGTCCATCGATCGTCACCTCTCCGCGAGCCCTCGCGGACGGGTCGACGACGAGGTAGGGGATGTCTTCGAAACCGCTACCGGCGAGGCCGGTGATGCCGACGACCTCACCCTTCCCGACGTGGAGATCGACATCGTGCACCTTCGCTCCGCCGAGACCGGTGACGGTGAGCACTGGTTCGACCGAACGGCGCTCCTCGCGGTCCGGATAGAACTGCGCGATCTCCGTCCCGACGACGTGGTGCACCAACCGCGCCTCATCGAGCTCGCCGGCCGCCTCTTCCGCGACGATGCGTCCGGCCCGCAGCACGGCGACACGATCGGCCAGCGAGAGGATCTCCGGCAGGCGGTGGCCGATGAAGAGAACGCCGACACGCTCCCGGGCGGCAAGTTCGCGCACCCAGGTGAGGAGGTTGTGCGAGTCGTCGTTGCCGAGGGCTGCGGTGGGCTCGTCGAGAATGAGTGCGCTGATCTTCTCGTCACCCTCGGTGCGCAGGGCGCGCAGCACGGCGAGCTTCGACACCGTCGCGAGGGGCAGGTTGCTCGGATCCGCATCGAGGGCAACCTCGATCCGCCACCGGTCGAGGAGCGCCTGCACGCTGCGGCGCTCGGACCGCCAGTGCACGCGGCCCGAGATGCCCGTGTGGTATGCCCCCACGAGCATGTTGTCGAGCACGCTGACACCGGATACGAGCCGAGCATCCTGATGGACGAACCTCAGCCCCGCGTCGCGTGCGGCGGCCGGCGCAATCTGCCCCTCGATTTCCGCGCCATCGATCCAGATGCGGGAGCCCCGGTCGGGTGCGTGATATCCCGACAGGATCTTCACGAGCGTGGACTTGCCGGATCCGTTCGCGCCGACCAGCGCGGTCACCTGGCCGTGCGGCACGTCCAGGTCGACGCCCTCGAGCACCGGCACGCCTTCGACGTAGGTCTTCCGCAGGTCGCGGAGCCGGATGGCGGGCGTGAGCCCACCATCCGGAGCTTCCTGCGGGTTCGTTACTTGAGCCATAGCGAAGTGAACAGCTCCGCCGTGCTGCCCGCGCCGCCGTACCACGAGCTGTCGCCGAACGCCTCAGCGGTCAGGTCGAGTTCGCCGATGTTGTCCTCGTCGAAAACGCGCGCGACCGTGTAGTAGTCCGACACGGGCGGCGTGTCGGTGAGCACCCGCAGGATCTGATCGGCCTCGATCCAGCCCAGCAGGTTCAGATCCAGGCCCACCAGGGCCTTCGTCGGGCCCGTTCCGGTGGCGAGTTCCTGCATGAAGGGCAGGTTGCCGTTCACCGTGACGACCTGCACGTCCTCCCCGCGACCCGCCTGCTGGATGGCCGGGTTGATGAACTGGGTCATCGGATCAAACACGGGAGCGATGTAGTTGATCGTCGGGTCCTTCGCCAGCGCCGCACTCACCGTCGACCCAAGATCGCTCGCCCAGTTGCCCAGGGTCACGCCCTGCTCGGTGACCGTGCAGTCCGGGCAGTACTTCGCCATCTCGTCCTTGAACCCCTGGGCCTGGAACCCGGAGCCGCTGACATCCGGAGTGGTGATGAAGAGCACGTTCGCCGCGCCGTCCGAGTCGGCAATGATCCAGTCTGCGGCCAGCTCGCCGGTCAAGACGTACGGCTGGCTCGTGACCCCCGCGATGAAGTCCGGCATCGGCTGCGACGCGTCGATGCCGGATCCGGTGAGGACGGGGATACCGGCATCCACCGCGGCCTGCGCCGCATTGGCGACCGTCTCGGGGTCGGGACCGTCGACCTGGATGGCCGCGGCGCCCTGCGCGATGCCCTGCGTGATGCAGTTGTTAGCATCGACCGGGTTCGACTTCCCATCACACGTGACGAGCTTGACGCCCACCTCAGCGAGCGCCTCCTCGGCGTGGGCCATCACGGTGGCGAGGAATGGGTTTGCGCCCTCCTGAATCACCCACCAGACGGTCTTGCCTTCCACCGACGAGACATCGAACGCCTCGCCGACATTGTCCAGCGCACTGGCGGCTTCGTAGGAAGCCAGCTTGTCGAGCACTTCCTGGCTCACGGCATCCGCTGCCGGAGCGTCAGTGCCGGGATCGGCAGGTGCGTCGGTCGAGCAGCCGCTGAGCAGGAGTGCCGCGGCGACTCCCAGGGCGACTACGGATGAACCGGTGCGACGCGACACTGCGTGAGATCTGGTCATGTTCGTGCCTCTCTTCTTTACTGTGGAGCGATCGTCCCGGGATCGACGATCCGGGCCGGGGGAAGTCAGAGGACGCTCTTTCGGCGAGCGCGGACGGTAGCGATACGGGAGACCGTGACGGCGATGATGACGGCCGCCCCGTAGAACACGTCGCTCACCCAGGTGTCGGCGCCCAGCAGCACGAGTCCGTTGATGCCGGTGGCGAGGAACAGCACGGCGATGATGGTGCCGAGCGGGTTGTTGCTGCCGGGGTCGATGATGGCCTGCCCGAGGAAGGCGCTGGCGAATGCCGGAAGGAGCAGGGTCTGCAGCGAGGTCGGCTGAAGACCTCCCGCGCTGGCCACGACAACGACGCCCGCAAGGCCTGCGAGAAGGCTCGTCACCATGAAGGCGCCTACCTTGAGTTTCTGGACCGGCAGCCCCGACAGCCGGGCGACTTCGGCGTTCTTGCCGATGAAGACGACGTGTCGGCCGACGGCCGTGTGCCGATACACGTACCAGAGGACGAGACCCACGGCGATCGCGAACCAGAAGCCGGCGCTCACACCCAACACCCGTCCGTTGACGAGTCGGCCCAGGTCCGGGGAGACGCCGGTGATCGTTAGCTTGTTGGCGATCCACTGCGAGATCCCCACGAGGAGCGTGCTCATCCCGAGCGTCACCACGATCGACTGAACCCCGACGTACACGGCGAGGAAGGCGTTGATGAACCCGACGAGGAGCGCGACGAGGAGCGCGAGGACGATCGAGAGGACGATGTCGACCTTCCAGACGCCGTTGAGCTGCCCGACGACGGTGGCCGAGATGGTCATGACACCCGCGACCGACAGGTCGATCTCTCCTGCGGCGAGCGCTGGCACGACCGCGAGCGCGAGCAGGATGAGCGCCGCCTGCGAACTCAGCATGGCCGTGAGGTTGGTGGCGGTGAGGAACGTCGTGGGCGCCATGATCGAGAAGAAGACGAACGCCACGATCCAGACGCCGACGACGCCATAACGGTACCCGAGGCTACGCAGCCAACGGGGCGTCGTGGAGGCGGACGCTTCGGCGCGTGCGGCCGGCGGCTGCTGCGTGATCGTCATTGCGGCGAACTCCCTCGTTCGATCCCTGGTTACGGCCGTCGTGCACCGGGGTGTGGACACGACGCTAGGGGATATCGAATCCCGCTCGGTTCGGATTCTGCGATACAGAACCCGGGCTGTTCGGTGCCGATCCGGCACACGTTATGACTCGTTTCCGCCTCCGCTGCGTTGACTTCTGCATGGCGGAATCCGAGGAGCAAGGGGCTCCTCAGATCACGAACTCGTCGATGGTGCTGGGGGCGAAGATCTCCTCGGGCTCGCGGCGCCGCCGCGAGAGTCCCTGGGAGTGGTGATACCGCAAGAAGGTGTCCAGCACCGTCCGGTTCTCCTCGACGCCGTAGGGCCAATAGTCGGTCCCCATCGCCGCGACGGTCTCCTCGACATGGTCGGCGAGCCAGGGCAGCATGACCTTCAGCGAGCTGCGGTACAGCAGATCCGCCTTCGCCTTCTCCAGCGCGGCGGTGAATGCTTTGAGAAGAGACCGCGCGATCCACGGATGCGCGTCGAGAACGCTGCGGCGCACGACCACCACATGCATGATCGGGAAGATCCCCGTCCGGGCGAAGTACGCCTTCTCCACCGCCTTGTAGTCGGGGAACAGACGCGTCACCCGATGGGGCCGATCCAGGAACGCGGCAGGAAGGTGGGCGGTGAAGAGCGCGTCCAGCGAGCCGTCGAGGATGAGCTGGGACAGCGTCTCGTCCTTGCCGATGGGCGTCACCGTCACACCGTCGGGCAGCTCGATGGGCCGCTTCTCGACGCGCCCGGGGGAATCGACCCCGCCGCTGAACCACGTCACGCGATCAGGGGTCACGCCGTGGTCGTCGGCCATCATCCCGCGCAGCCACACGCACGCCGTGATCTGGTACTCGGGCACGCCGACACGCTTGCCGATGAGATCCTCAGGGCGCTCGATGCCGCTGTCGGTACGGACGAACACCGACTGGTGGCGGAAGTACCGAGAGGGGAACACCGGGAGCGCGATGTACGGGAAATCGCCAGCATCGATGCCCGCCAGATAGCTCGACATGCTCATCTCGCTCACGTCGAACTCGTGATACTTCATCTGTCGGTAGAAGATCTCCTCCACTTCGAGCGGGACGATCTCGAGGTCGATCCCCTCGACGCGCACGGACCCATCGCGGATGGCCTGGAAGCGGTCGTAGTTCACAGCGCCCATCGTCAGCGGCAGCAGCGTCATAGCGAGGACTCCTTCGTCGGCGATCTGGACTCGATCGTTTCCCACGGCGGTCCGCGTCGCGACAGTCTTGCGCCATGCAGAAGTCGCCCGGGGTCAACGGTGCAGCTTTCCGCCGTTCACGCTGATCGTCTGACCCGTGATGAAGACGCTCTCCTCCGACAGGAGGAAGACGGCGAGGCTGGTGAGATCCTCCGGCGTCGCGACGCGGTGAAGGGCGCGTGCGGCGATCATCGCCTCGAGCTGAGCGGGCGAGACCGTCGCTCGGGGCACCTCGGTCTGGGTCGCCGCCGGGGAGATCGTGTTCACGCGAATGTCGAACTCGCCGAGCTCATGCGACATGCCGAAGGTCATCCCCTGCACCCCCGCTTTGGAGGCGGTGTAGTGCAGGTAGCCGCCTCTGCCTTCCCAGACGGCATCCGATCCGATGTTCACGATGCTTGCCGCAGACGACGCCTTCAGCAGCGGCAGCAGGGCCTTGACGATGAGGAACGGACCGCGCAGGTTGACCGTCTGCACCACGTCCCACTCCGCCGTCGTCAGCTCCCAGAACGGCTTCATCTGGATCGTCGAGAAGATTGCCGCGTTGTTGATGATGCCGTCCACACGGCCGTACGTGTCACCGACGACGGATCCCAGCGCGTCGACGGACTCATCCTTCGAGACATCGACCACGACCGCCAGCGCGGAGGGACCGATCTCGGCCGCCACCGCCGCGGCCTTCTCGCCGTTGAGGTCGGCAACCACGACGCGCGCGCCCTCTCCAGCCAGCCGGTGCGCGAAGGCACGCCCGATCCCCTGTGCCGCACCGGTGACGACGACGACCTTGTCCTGAACACGAGTACCCATGTGAATCCGTTCCTAGCGAGGGGGCAGATGAAGCGCATGCCCACCGGGATGCGGGCGGCGGGTGCGCGGCCGAATACGGCCCGCGACGCTGCCGAGCGTGCTCACAGGATGGAGTCCCGGGGGTCTGCCCGGACCCCGAGTTCTGCATGCCAGAAGAGAACGGGCCTGCGGCACGTTCTCACTTGTCCGCTGCGCCCGGTGCGTGCTTCTGTGAGTGCGTCGCCCTCCACGGCGACGATCGCGACGCCGATCGAAGGAGATCGAGAATGCAGTTCTACCGCGACGGCTATCGACCGGGTGATCCCGACGTCCATCCCGCGTCCGCGGAGGCGTTGCGCCGCCCCTCCGCCCTTCCGCCGACGCTGGACGTGCTGATCGTGGGCAGCGGCCCGGCAGGCGCCGTTCTGGCCGCTCAGCTGGCGGCCTTTTCCGGCATCGACACCCGCATCATCGAACGCCAGAGCGGTCCGCTCGAGGTCGGCCAAGCAGATGGCGTGGCCTGTCGCACAGTGGAGATGTTTCAGGCCTTCGGGCTCGCAGAAGCCCTCCTCCGGGAGGCCTACTGGGTCAACGAGGTCCGGTTCTGGGGGCCCTCCGACAGCGACCGCTCGCAGATCTCGCGGACAGGGTGGGTGGAGGACACGCCTGCCGGATTGAGCGAGTTCCCGCACGTCATCGTGAACCAAGCACGCATGCAACAGTTCCTCCTCGACCATGCCGCGCGCTCGACGAGTCGCCTCTCGGTCGACTACGGCATCGAGTTCGTGACGCTGACCATCGGCGAGGGAGAGCATCCCGTCGAGGTCACCCTCCGACGCGCGGACGGCGAGGAGTTCACCGTCCGCGCGAAATACGTGATCGGGTGCGACGGAGCTCGCAGCGCCGTGCGCCGGGCGATCGGACGTCAACTCCACGGGGACGCCGCGAATCATGCATGGGGTGTCATGGATGTGCTCGCCACGACGGACTTCCCCGATTGGCGATCCAAGAGCGTCATCCAATCGGCCGGGAGAGGCAGTCTTCTCACGATCCCCCGCGAAGGCGGCAACCTCGTGCGCGTCTACGTGGACCTCGGCCAGACCTCGGCGGGGGATACCGACATCCGCTCCACGACCGTCGAGCAGCTCACCGGCGTGACGAACGACATCCTGCATCCGTACTCAATTGACGTGCGAGCGATCGCGTGGTCGTCGGTGTACGAGGTGGGTCAGCGCCTCGCCGATCGATTCGACGACACGCCCGATGATCTGTCCGATCATCCGCCCCGCGTCTTCATCGCGGGGGACGCGTGCCACACGCATTCGGCGAAGGCGGGGCAGGGGATGAACGTGTCGATGCAGGACGCCTTCAATCTCGGCTGGAAACTCGCCGCGGTGCTCGAGGGGCGCTCGGACGCGACCCTGCTGCGGACGTACTCCGCCGAGCGGCAGACGGTCGCGCAGGACCTCATCGACTTCGACCGGTTCTGGTCGGCGTTCATCGCGCAGCCCGTCCTGGATCCCGCACACCCTGAAGGAGGGGGCGTCACCGCGGGGCAGATGCGCACGCAGTTCGCGCGGCAGGGACGATACACGGCGGGTCTCGCCACCCAGTACACGCCGTCTTCGCTGACCGGCGCCGACACCTACCAGGACCTCGCAGCCGGGTTCGAGATCGGCACCCGCTTCCACTCGTCCAGGGTCGTCCGCGTCGCCGATGCCAAGCACATGCAGCTCGGGCACGCCCATCGCGCCGATGGCCGCTGGAGGATCTACGTGTTCGACGATGCGTCGGGCACGGAAGCGGTCGAATTCGCCCGCTGGCTCGAGAGTTCCGCGGCTTCACCCGTGCGCCGCTTCACGCCGACGCGTTCCCCCATCGACAGTGTGATCGACGTACACGCTGTCTTTCGCCGCGACTTTCACGACATCGAGCCCACACGGCTGCCGGAGATTCTCCTCCCGCACTCCGGAGCGCTTGGTCTCCAGGATTGGGAGAAGATCTGGGCGACCGACCCCGTCGACGATATCTTTGCCGCTCGCGGCATCGCCCCCACCGGTGCCGTGGTGGTCGTGCGGCCCGATCAGTACGTCGCGCACGTACTGCCGCTTTCCGCGCACGAGAACCTCTCCGAGTTCTTCGCAGGGTTTCTCCGGGAGCGCGATCGAGGCGACTGCACGGAGTGAGGCTGCGTCCTGCGGATCCGTAACTGTGTCGGTCGCGGCAGGCAGCCGCCTCGTCGCACCCCAAATCGGTGGGGCAGATTGCGGCCAAGTCGGCAACTGGGGCCACACCTAGCCATACGGGGAACGCTACCTTGCCGGGAGGGACGTGTTGCCCCTCCCGGATCAACCCGAGCCGTTGCAGAACGCATGGGTGAATGGCGCGGTAGCACCCGACCGCTTTGCTCTCAGCGGAGGCTATCTCTATGACGACAAGCGTATGACCTGGACTGTCGTGGAAAGCCCACCGACGCCCCGCAAGAGGCAGGGCCCGCGATATGGGCCGCCGAGACACTCCTGGTAACCGGCGGTATCGACTGGACCATCACCGGGAATCGTGACCCAAACAGCATGGATCTACAACCCGCCCGTGTGTAGGTTCACTCGTCCGAAGGTGACTCGAGATCACCGCGACGGCTAACGCCGCACGACCGGCTTGTGTCGACGACGCCCCAGATCCCGGCCAAGACGACGCCTTGTATTCCAGCGGTTGTCGCAACGGGACTATTTGGGTCTGTCCGCTTCTTTGTGTGCGGGGGCTTCGGCTCAGTTGATTCCTAGGCGGTCGCCGTAGGTCATGGACAGGGCGTTCAGAATAGCTTTCCATCCAGCGACCTGGC
This sequence comes from Microbacterium pygmaeum, assembly GCF_900100885.1. Classification (NCBI taxonomy): domain Bacteria; kingdom Bacillati; phylum Actinomycetota; class Actinomycetes; order Micrococcales; family Microbacteriaceae; genus Microbacterium; species Microbacterium pygmaeum. The sequence continues at coordinate 1,058,527 of NZ_LT629692.1, read as the reverse complement.
CGGTCGGGTTGGTCCGGTTCGGGCGCCGCTCAAGCACGGTCAGGTAGAGCACCTTCATCGCGGCCTGCTCGTTCGGGAAGTGAAGCGCCCCGGGTTCTCTGCCGCTCCTATGCGGGTTGCAGCTCTCGGGTGAGGGTCGCGTAGTGGGCTTGCTCGAACTCGGCGGGTGGGACGTAGCCGAGGCTCGAGTGAAGCCTACGAGTGTTGTACCAGTCGACCCATCCGGCGGTCGCGAACTCGACATCCGCGATCGTCCGGTACGGGCCGTCGTGGAACACCGTTGTGCGGATGCACTCGGCCTTGTAGAGCCCATTAATCGTCTCCATCAGCGCGTTATCGAGCGCATCGCCGACGGACCCGATCGAGGGCGCGATGCCATCGAGCGCGAGTTTGTCCGTGTAGGCCAGCGAGACGTATTGAGACCCGGCGTCCGAATGTGCACGCAGCTGATCCGGCAGGACCGGGTGCCCTTGTCGGCCGCGTTCCCATAGGCCCATCCGTAGCGGGATCATCACGAGGTCGACGTGCTTGGTGGTCTGCGCGTGCCGGGCGACGATGCGTTGCGAGTAGACGTCGACGATGAACGCGACGTAGACCCACCCGGCCCAGGTGCGGCAATACGTGAAGTCCATCACCCAGGTGTGATCGGGCCTCGGGGCGGTGAAGTCGCGGTTGAGCAGGTCCCCGGCACGGATCCCGTCTTTGGCGGGGATCGTGGTGCGCACGCCCTTGTCGCGGCGGATACCCGATAGCCCGAGCGCGCGCATAGCCCGGTCGACGGCCCCTCTGGAGGCGCCGGGGATCGTGGTGCGGCGGATCAGCGCGGTCATCTTCCGACGCCCGTAGAGGCCTTCCGGCGTCAGCTTCCGGACCTGACGCCCCGCGATCTCACCGGCGGTCCACGCAGCAGCACGAACCGCGCCATAAACCTGCGCGTCAGAGACCGTGCGCGCAGCGACGACGCCTTGCCGTTGGGCTCGGTAGGTGCGCGCGGCGATCTGGCAGCCCTGCTCTCGCAGGACTCGGCAGATCGACTCGACCGCGTGCCCTTCGGCTCTCATCGTGTCGATGAAACCCAGCATCAATGGTTGCGGGGGTCGAGTTCCCCCACGAAGAAACTCGTCGCCGCCTTCAAGATCGCCACGTCTTCACGGAGGCGCTTGTTCTCCGCCTTGAGCCGTTTGATCTCGGCGTGCTCGACCGAGGTGACGCCATCGCGGGTGCCATCGTCGATATCGGCCTACAACACCCACCGGCGCACGGACTCGTGGCCGACACCGACCTGGCGGGCCACGGCCGCTGACGCGGCCGTCAACGACGGATACTCCGACCGGTGCTCCCGCACCAGCCGCACCGCCCGATCACGCAGGGCAGGATCGATCTTCTTCGGCATGACATAATCCTTCCAACTCAAAAGGATGCGGCATCAAACCTGGGGCGTTTCAAAGTGCCCACGACGCCTGGTCGCTTGCCGGAAGCGCGCATTGAGCGACTCAATCCCATTCGTCGTATAGATCAATCGCCTGATCTCCGGCGGGAAGGAGAGGAATGGGATGCACTCTGCCCAGGCGTTCTCCCACATCTGGATCATCGCCGGATACAGGCTCCGCCACTGTGACGCGAACTCGGCGAACCGAGCTTCGGCGGCCGCGACGGTGGGGGCGGTGTAGACCTCGCGAAGTTGGCCGGTGATCTTCGACCAGTACTTCTTCGACGCGTACCGCAGCGAGTTGCGCACCAGATGCACCACACATGTTTGAACCGTCGCGAGGGGCGAGATCGCGCCGATCGCGTCGGGGAGACCCTTGAGCCCGTCGCAGCAGACGATGCACACGTCGGCGACGCCGCGGTTGCGCAGCTCGGTGAGCATGTTCATCCACTGCTTCGCGCCCTCCCCTCCCGTGGGGCCCATCCACAGCCCGAGCACGTCGCGGCGGCCATCCAGGTCGATCCCGACGGCGACGTACACGGGCCGGTTCGCGACCTGCCCATCACGGACCTTCACCACCAGAGCATCGATGAGGACCACCGGGTAGACGGCATCCAGCGGGCGGGCTTGCCATTCCTGCATGTCGCCGATGACCTTGTCAGTCACCGTCGACACCAGATCCCGGGACACCTCGCTGCCGTACAGGTCGGAGAGGTGCTTGGCGATATCACCGGTAGTCATGCCCTTCGCGTACAGGGAGATTACTGCGTCATCGAAACCCGCGATCCGGCGCTGATGCTTGGGAACCACCACGGGCGTGAAGGTGCCCGCTCGATCTCTGGGCACCTGGATCGTGACTTCGCCGATCTCGGTGCGCACCGTCTTCGGCGTCGACCCGTTCCGGCTGTTCGGCGTCTGCTTGCGCGCACGGTCACCGCTGTCGTAACCAAGGTGCGCGGTCAGCTCCGCGTCCAAAGCCGACTGCAGCACCTGCCGGGTCAGCCCCGTCAGCAACCCGTTCGGGCCGGTCAGATCGATGCCCTGCTCGCGCGCGGCCGTGACCAGCTGGTCGGCGACCGCCGACACATCGGGTGCTGCCGGCAGCACCTCCCCGGTTCGCGGATCGACCAGCTCGCCTTCTTCATTTATGAGTGTCATATCGGTGTTCATCGCGTGATTCATCTTCCCGCGCGGCTCACGCCGCGCCGATCACGCCGAACCCCTCACACACAAACTTCCCGACAGACCCACTATTTCTCGGAGGTTAGCAAAGCCTGGAGGAGCTCGTGGGGTGTGCGGTCGCCGAGCACGATGCGGGGCCGGCCGTTGAGCTCGGATTCGACGCGGGCAAGGTCACGGGCGGTGTGGATGGAGAGATCGGTCGACTTCGGGAAATACTGCCTCAGCAGCCCGTTGGCGTTCTCGTTGCTGCCGCGTTGCCAGGGGCTGGCGGCGTCGCAGAAGTAGATCCGAGCGCCGGTGTCGGCAGTGATGTCGAGGTGTCTGGCCATCTCAGTGCCTTGATCCCGCGTCAGCGTGCGCCGCAGTGGCGGCGGGAGCTGACCGAAGGCGCGCACCAGCGCGGCATGCAGCTCGAGCGAGTTGTGCGCCGGCAGGTGCAGGAGCTTCACGTAACGGGTCTGCCGTTCGACGAGGGTGCCGATCGCAGATCGGTTGTGTGGGCCCACGATGAGGTCGCCTTCCTTACGTTGTTGGTGAGGCCGGAGGGTAGTTGTCGTAGCGTTTCGGTCACCCTCGGGCAGCGGGTATGGCTCAGTTGTCGCCCTGCCGCGTTGACGGCTCACTGGGAATGGCCGCCCGCTGCCCGCTGATGACTCGACCGCTGATTGAGAATTGCGACATGGATCGTTGGGTAAGGACGTGCCGGCGTGGTCATCGACAGGGAAAAACACCAGTCACACCTGATCGAGAGGAACCCCGTGTCGACACTCTGGGCCGGAATCGACGCCGGCAAGCGGACCCATCATTGCGTGTTGATCGACCATCAAGGAGCGGTCCTGCTGTCCACGAAAGTCAGCAACGACGAGACTTCGTTGCTCGACCTGATCGAACACGCGCTGCCCTTGATAAAGCTGAGGGAACTGGCCCCGCGAACTTCCGCTCGGTCTTCGCGCGAGCGGCCTCTACATGAGACTGCTGATCGACGGGCAGGACTCGCACTCCGACGCGTGGGGTCACTTGGGAGTCGCTCGTTCCCGCCAAGGACGGAAGAAATACGTGGTCAGGTCGGATTGAGGAGCCAGGGGTCGCCACCTCTGCGGGGTGGTGCACTCAGGGGGCCTCGGACCCTCCGCCGCCGCGGAATCATGCGGCTCGGCGCTTCCGCGGGGGCGGCACCCTGCAGGGGTGTGGTGAGGGTGGCGCACCACAGGGGTCCCCTGAGGGTCCCCACGGGGGACCCTTGGACGCCAAAGTCGCCTCCGCTCGAGACATGGAAAGGCAATCGTCTGCGCCAGAAATACCGGTAATGACCAGGACTTTTTGTGGCGGAGACGGTGGGATTTGAACCCACGGACCCCTTAGGGGGTCTCCACCTTAGCAGGGTGGTGCACTAGGCCGAACTATGCGACGTCTCCAGGCATCCGGGCATCGAGACACACGGTTGCGCCCAGCAATCATAACCGCTGCCGGCGGCGGCGACGAACCCGCGCTACTCCTGCGGCCGCGTGCAGGTCACCTGCGCAGCGGTCTGCCCCGCGATCACCGACGGCAGCGGCGCGGCCGCATCGGACACCGTCGGATCCACCGACGCCGACGGATCCACCGCAGCACCGTCGGTCGCTGCGGCGTCGGTCGCGACCGGCACCGGCGCCGCTTCGCCCACCACGTCCACACCCATGCCCTGGCTCGCCTCGCCGGTGAGGGTCAGCGCCTGGTTGGCGCGCAGCGCGGCGAACAGCTCGTCGGCGGCGTCCCTCACCGGATACACGCCGCCGTCGCCGTAGGCGGTCGGGTACTGCACGAACACGAAGTCCTGGAAGGGGATGTCCTTCAGCGCCATCGCGATCTGCACCATGCGAGTGGGGTTGGCCAGCGACTGACTGAGCAGCAGCTGCTGGCCGTTGACCTGCTGCATCGCCGTGGTCGCGAAGCTGAACAGCGTCGTGGGGTTGGTCAGCACCGCGTCGCTCTGCATCTTGCGGACCATCGATGACATGAACTGCTGCTGGTTCGAGATGCGTCCGAGGTCGGACCCGTCGCCGATGCCGTGCCTGATGCGCAGGAACTGCAGCGCCTCGGCGCCGACGAGGGTGTGCGTGCCCTCGGTCAGGTGCAGTCCGGTGTGCTCGTCGTCGATCTGGCCCTCGACGCACACATCGACCCCGCCGATCGCGTCGGACATGTTGATCACGCCGGTCCAGCGCACTGCGGCGGCGAAGTCGATGTTCTCGCCGGTCAGCGCCTCGACGGTGTTCACGGTGCACGCGAGTCCGCCGCGCCCGTACGATTCGTTGATCTTCGTCGACCACAGTTCGTCGTAAACCGTGCCGTCGGGCGCGGTGCACTCCGGGATGTCCACGTACATGTCGCGCGGGAACGAGACGACCGTCGCGCGTCGCGGGTTGTCGCTGATGTGCACGAGCATCGTGACGTCGTTGCGCTCGCCCCCCTCGTCCTCAGCGCACCGCGGGAAGAGCGAGACGTCCTGCCCTTCGCACGAGTCGGTGCCCACCATGAGCAGGTTGACGCCGCCCTCGATCTCGCCGATCGTCGGCGGCAGCGAATCCGGGTCGTCGCCGAGATCGACCGCGTGATCGGCGACCGAGTTCGCGGCATCCCACACGGCGAACGCAGCGGTCCCCGTGACCGAGACTGCCAGGACGGCAAGCGTCACGCCGACCAGCGCGAAGAGCCGAAGGAGCGGATGCTGCGACCGCAGCTCGCCGTGGCGCGCCATCGGGCTGCGCCCCGGCGTGCCGGAGGCCTTCGAACTCATGGGCCTAATAGTCCCGCTGGTTGCCGTTCGAGCAGGTCGGGGTGGCAGCCGTCGAACCGGTGATGTCGGACGGCAGCGCGATGGCCTGCTCGGCAGGCGCGGCGGGGTCGGTGGGAGCCGGCGTTGTGGGGTCGGTCGGGACGGCGTTGGGGTCGGCGACGACGCCCTCGTTGGCCGAGATGTCGCCGGTCAGCTGCAGCGGCTGGTTCGCGGCGAGCGCGGCCCACAGCGCATCGGCGGACTCATCGTTCGGCACGACCTTGTTGGGGTCGTCCGGGTCGGTGAGCACCGGGTACTGCACGAACACGATCTCATCGAACGGCACGTTCTTGACCGCGAGCGCGATCTGGACGAGCGTCAGCGGGTTGGTCAGGCTCTTGCTCGGTGTGACATTGTCCACCGCGGTCGTGGCGAGCTTCAGCAGCGTGGGCACGTCGGAGAGCACCTGGTCGCTGACGAGCTTGCGGGCCATGCGCGACATGTACTGCTGCTGGTTGCTGATGCGACCGAGGTCGCTTCCGTCGCCGACACCGTGACGGGTGCGCAGGAACTGCAGGGCCTCGATGCCCTGCACGTTGCGCATGCCGGCCGGCCAGTCGATGCCGGTGTAGTAATCCTGGATGCCGCTGGCCAGGCACACGTCGACCCCGCCGACCGCGTCGGTGATGTTGATGACGTTGCCGAAGCTGACCTTCGCCGCGAACGGGATGCTCATCCCGCTGAGGTCGGAGACGGTCTTGACGACGCATCCGAGTCCGCCGTACGACCATGCGGTGTTGATCGGCTGCTTGCTCATCGCGCCCGACTCGTTGCCCTGATCGTCGGTGCAGGACGGGATCGGGATCATCAGGTCGCGCGGGAAGGAGATGACCGTCACGCGTCGCGGCGAGTCGGAGATGTGGACGAGCATGTTGACGTCGTTGAGCTGTCCCTCGGAGTCCTCGCCCGTGCAGCGGTCGCCGAAGTACGCCGCGTATTCGGGCTCGCACTCGTCGGTACCGGCGATGAAGAGGTTGACGCCGCCCTCGATCGCGCCGATGTCCGGCGGAACCGCCTCCTGGCCCTCCAGGTCGACCGCATCGTCGCTGAAACTCGCGACCGTGTCGTAGGTCGCGTACGCGGCGACGCCTGCGCCGGACACGAGGACGACGGCGACGATGATCCCGAGGACCTTCATCAGCAGCGCCATCGGATGCGGCGAGTGGAGCTCACCGTGGCGGGCGACGGTACGACGGCCGCGCGGAGCGGGCTTGGTCGTCTGGCTCACGGGGTTCCTCTCGGGGCGGGGTTCCCTTCACACTGCTGCGGAGGGTGTGGGATTCGAACCCACGGGACATTGCTGCCCACTGGTTTTCAAGACCAGGTCCATCGGCCGCTCGGACAACCCTCCCGACCGATGCCGGATGAAAACGGCACCTGTCGAACAGTCGTCGAGTCTAACCGACGGCACTGCCGACCTATTGTTCCAGGAGTGCCCTGAAGAACCTCTGAGTGCTGCTGCGTGTCAGAGCGAGCGCAGTACGGCGGCCACGCCGCCCTCCTGCACGGAGAGGGTGACTTCGGATGCCGCATCCCGAACTTCCTGCGGGCCCTGCTGCATCGCGACGGCGCGTCCGCCGTTCCGCCGCGCCCACGCGAACATGCCGAGGTCGTTGCGGCCGTCGCCGATCACCAGGACGTCGGCCGGCGCCACGCCGAGCTCGTCGCGGACGATCTGCAGCCCGGTGCTCTTGTCCACGCCCTGCGGGGCGATGTCCAGCCACGCGGTCCACCCGACCGCGTATGAGACCTGGTTCAGCCCGATGCGGGCGACGAGGTCGACGAAGTCCTGCTCGCCCTGCTCCGGGGCGACGACCACGACGCGGCAGACGGGATGCGCCGACAGTTCCGCGAACGGCACCCGCTGCGCCTGGCTGAGGTTCCAGTCGTCGAGGTACTCGGTGTACAGGCGCCGGCCGTCCGGGAGTTCGACGAGGTAGTGGGCGTCGGGCAGGTGCTCGCGGAGCATCGTGAGCACCTCCGCGGGATCGAACGTCTCGACGTGGAAGCGCTCGTAGCGCAGGTCGCCCTCGGGGTCGGCGAGCTCGCCCACGCGCCTGAGCACCACCGCACCGTTCGAGCAGACGACGAACTCGGGCGCGATGCCGAGCGCACGGAGGATCCCGACGGTCCCCTCCCAGCTGCGGCCCGTGGCGATCATGACCCGATGCCCCACCGCGTGCGCATCTTCGATGGCGTCGACGACGCCGGGGCTCAGGGACTCGTCCTCGAGGATGACGGTGCCGTCGATGTCGAGCACGATCAGCAGGCGAGGGCTCTGGACGGTCGGGTCCTCGGTCTCGCGGACGATCCCCTCGACGAGGTCGGCCGCTTCCGCGGCATCCGTGACCTCCACCTCACCGGTCTCGGGAAGCCCTGCTTCGCTCACGCGATGGGCTCCAGGACCTCGAGGCCGCCCAGGTAGGGACGCAGCACCTCGGGGACGACGACCGAGCCGTCGGCGCGCTGGTGGGTCTCGAGGATCGCGACGATCCAGCGGGTGGTCGCGAGCGTGCCGTTGAGCGTGGCGACGTGCTGGGTCTTGCCCGTGCCGGCAGCGACCCCCTCGACGGCGGGACGGTGGCGGATGTCGAGCCGCCGCGCCTGATAGGTCGTGCAGTTCGATGTCGAGGTCAGCTCCCGGTACGCGTTCTGCGTGGGCACCCAGGCCTCGACGTCGTACTTGCGCGCGGCGCTGGAGCCCAGATCGCCGGCGGCGACGTCGATGACGCGGTAGCTGAGCCCGAGGTCCTGCAGCATGCCCTCCTGCAGGGCGACCAGTCGGAGGTGCTCGGCTTCGGCATCCTCCGGCGTCGTGTATACGAACATCTCGAGTTTGTTGAACTGGTGCACGCGGATGATGCCGCGCGTGTCCTTGCCGTACGAGCCGGCCTCGCGCCGATAGCAGGTCGACCAGCCGGCGTATCGCTTGGGTCCGGGCGTCAGGTCGAGGATCTCGTCCATGTGGTACCCGGCGAGCGGGACCTCGCTGGTGCCGACCAGGTAGAGGTCGTCCTCCTCGAGGTGGTAGACCTCATCAGCGTGCTGCCCGAGGAATCCGGTCCCACGCATGACCTCGGGACGCACCAGCGTCGGCGGGATCAGCGGGATGAAGCCGGCATCCAAAGCCCGCTGCAGGGCGAGGTTCATCAGCGCGAACTCGAGCCGCGCGCCGACGCCGGTGAGGAAGTAGAAGCGGCTCCCCGAAACCTTCGTGCCGCGCTCCATGTCGATCGCGCCGAGCAGCTCGCCGAGCTCGAGGTGGTCGCGCGGCTCGAACTCGAACGTCGGGGTCTGCCCGTGCGTGCGCAGCGTGACAAAGTTCTCCTCGCCGCCTGCGGGAACGCCGTCGATCACGATGTTCTCGATGCGCGCCATCGCTGCGGTCGCGGCCTCTTCGGCGGCGGTGACCGCGTGCTGGGCGAGCTTGACCCGCTCGCTCAGCTCCTTGGCCTCAGCCACGAGCGCGGCCTTCTCGTCCTTCGGTGCCTGGGCGACCCGCTTGCCGTGGGCATTCTGCGCCGCGCGGAGCTCCTCGAACGACGTGATCGCTGCGCGGCGATCGCGGTCGGCGGTCAGGGCATCATCGACGGTGCTCGCCGACTCTCCGCGCGCCTCCTGCGAGCGCTTGACCAGCTCGGGATCCTCGCGGAGCAGTAGTGGATCGATCACCCGGCCAGTCTAGCCAGCGGCATCCGATCCCACGCCGCCGTAGAGTGTGGCCATGGTGAGCAGCGGCGACGGCGAGGTCCGTCGCGTCGACGCCGATGGGCAGACCGAGCCGATGGCAGGCGGCGGCGAGAAGCCGAGCCCCAAGGCGGCTCTGGTGTACAACCCGATCAAGGTGGATGCCGCCTCCCTCCGCTCCACGGTGCAGCGACTGTCGCAGCAGGCGGGCTGGCAGGAGCCGCTCTTCTACGAGACGACGATCGACGATCTCGGCGCCGAGGTGACGCGCCAGGCGCTGCAGGCCGGAGCCGATGCGGTGCTCGTCGCCGGCGGCGACGGCACGGTCCGCGCGGTCACCGAGGCCATGAGCGGCACCGGCATCCCGCTCACGATCGTCCCCAGCGGCACCGGCAACCTGCTCGCTCGGAACCTCCTGCTGCCCCTGACCGACTCCGAGGCGATGATCCGCGCGACCTTCGACGGCGACCGGCTGGCCGTGGACGTCGGGTTCGCCGCGATCCGCCGGCAGGACGGCACCAGCGAAGAGCGTGCGTTCGTGGTGATGGGCGGCATGGGGCTGGATGCCGCGATGATCGCCAACACGAACGGCGACTTGAAGAAGCGGGTCGGCTGGATCGCCTACGTCGACGGCGCCGCCCGGTCGCTGGCCACCGCCAAGCCGTTCCGCATCGCGTACCAGATCCCCGAGCGGCGCCTGCACTCGGCGCGGGTGCAGAGCATCCTCATCGCCAACTGCGGGTCGTTGCCGGCCGGGCTCGAGCTCATCCCCGAGGCATCCGTCGCCGATGGCGAGCTGGACGTCGTCATCTTCCAGCCCAAGAATGCGCTGGGCTGGGTGCTGGTCTGGCGCCGCGTCGCCTGGGACAACAGCTTCCTGCGCCGCTTCCGCGCCGGTCGTCGGGTGCTCTCGCTGCGCACGAAGGACAACTCGGTGCTGTACTCCCGTGGCGACGGCATCGACATCGCGACGCAGGACCCGCAGCCGGTGCAGCTGGACGGTGACGAGTTCGGCCAGGCGGTGCGCATGCGCTGCCGGATCGTCCCGGGCGGGCTGGTCACGATGATCCCGAAGAACCACGACACCTCGCGGCTCTGATCCCGGGGCTTCTCGCCCCGATTCCGTTTACGGACGAGACACGCCGTGTCGCGCCGCCGCATTCCGGCACTTCTCGTCCGTAAGCGTCGCGCTCGCGCTCTCCCCAAGGGCGAGAGCGGGCGAGTTGTCCACGATCGACCGGGGGCCGCGCCCGCGAGGTGCGCGCCGCGGGATGGTTCCTGCATGCGCCAACCCACACCTCTTCCCGGAGCACTCATCGGCCGGGCGTTCACCGTTCGTGAGGCCGATGACCTCGCCGTGAGCAGGTCTCGGTTGCGGCGCAGCGACCTCGCCGCACCGGTCTCGGGAGTCCGCATTCCCGCGCGCCGCGACGCCCCGCCCGTCGAGACCCCGTGGGAGCGCGCGGGTCGGGAACTCCTCGAGCGCGCCGGCATCGAATCTCTCCGGCTCGCGCCGGACGCCGCGATCAGTCACATCTCCGCAGCAGTCGCGCACGGCTTTCCGCTGTCCATGGCCAGACTGAGCGAGCAGGTGGTCCACGTGTCATCTGCGTCGGATGCCACGCGCCGGCGCCGCCGTGGGATCCACGTGCACCCGATGCCGCGTGATGTTCGGCGAGTCTTCCAGGCCGGTCTTGTCGTGACGCATCCCATCGATACGTGGTGCGCGCTGTCTGCGCTGCTGAGCGTCGATGAGCTCGTCGCCATCGGCGACCACCTGGTGTGCCGCCAGAACCCCACTGCCACGATCGACCAGCTCCGGAGTGCGGTGAGACGATATGCCGGCCGGCACGGCGCGAAGCGGCTGCGCTGCGCGCTGGATCTCGTTCGCGAGCGCACGGACTCCCCCAAGGAGACCGAGGTGCGCCTGCTCGTCATCCGCGCTGGGCTGCCGGAGCCCGAAGTGAACGTCTCGGTACGGGATGGATCTGGTTGGCATATCAAGCTGGGCGACATGGTCTACGAGACCTATCGCGTGCTCGTGGAGTTCGACGGCGATCAGCATCGCACCGACTCGAAGCAGTACGAAAAGGACATCACCGACATGGAGCGCGCAGCGGCAGCAGGCTGGTCGGTCATCCGCGTCCGCAACCAGCACCTGCGCCGGCCGGAACGCGTCACCGATCGCATACGCGAGGCGCTTCACGCGCGCGGCTGGCCGTCCGGCGAGCCGGTTACGGACGAGACGCGCCGCGAAGAGTCTGACCGAGGCGGCGTGTTCCGTCCGTAAACGGCTGGGGCGAACGGTCGCGGGGCCAGGACCGAGAAGCGGCTGTCAAGCCCGTGCCCGCGACGATGCGGCCGACGAGGATATGAGGATGCCGCATCCGTCGATCGTCTGGTTCCGCGACGACCTGCGCCTCGCCGACAACCCGGCGCTGCGCGCCGCGATCGAACGCGACGAGCCCGTGATCGGGCTCTACGTGCTCGACGAGGAGTCCGAGGGCATCCGGCCGCTCGGCGGAGCGGCGCGGTGGTGGCTGCACGGATCCCTGCGATCCCTCGGCGAGCGGCTCCGCGAGAAGGGCGGGCAGCTGGTGCTGCGGCGCGGCCCGTCGGCACGCGTGGTGACGGAGGTGGTGAAGGATGCCGGGGCGTCAGCGGTCTTCTGGAATCGCCGCTACGGGGGCGCTGAGCGCGAGATCGACGCGCAGCTGAAGACCGCGCTGCGCGAAGACGGGATCGAGGTCGCCTCGTTCGCGGCATCCCTCCTCTTCGAACCCTGGACGGTGCAGACCGGATCCGGCACCCCTTACTCGGTGTTCACGCCATTCTGGCGGGCGTGCCGCGCGCTGCCGGCTCCGCGCGCGCCGCTGCCGGAACCGCGTGAGGTGGACGGCGGTTCCGCGAAGGTCGCGTCCGACGACCTCGACGACTGGCAGCTGCTGCCGACCGAGCCCGATTGGGCTGCGGGGCTGCGCGAGGCGTGGGAGCCCGGAGAGCCCGCGGCGCGGGCGCGGCTTCGGGAGTTCCTCCGCGAAGATCTCGACGACTACGCCCGCACCCGCAACGAGCCGGCGGCCGGGGTCACCTCCCAGCTCTCGCCGCGGCTGCGCTGGGGCGAGCTCAGCCCGCACACGGTATGGCACGACACGATCGAGGCCGACGGCGCCGCAGGAAGGTTCCTGTCCGAGATCGGATGGCGGGAGTTCGCCGCCCACACGCTCTTCTACCACCCCGACCTCGCCACGAAGAACCTGCACCGCGAATTCGATGCCTTCCCGTGGCCACGACTGAAACCGTCGCACCTCGAAGCCTGGCAGCAAGGGCGCACCGGCATCCCGCTGGTGGATGCCGGCATGCGCGAGCTCTGGCGCACGGGCGTGATGCACAACCGGGTGCGGATGGTGACGGCATCCTTCCTGATCAAGAACCTCCTGATCGACTGGCGGCTCGGCGAACAGTGGTTCTGGGACACGCTGGTCGACGCCGACGGAGCATCGAATCCGTTCAACTGGCAGTGGGTCGCCGGATCGGGCGCCGATGCGGCCCCGTACTTCCGCATCTTCAACCCCGAGCTCCAGGCGAAGAAGTTCGACCCGAGGGGCGAGTACATCGCACGCTGGGCGCCCGAGTACCGCGCCGACACCGCGGAGGAGCCACCCGAGCCGATCGTGGACCTCGGCGAGAGCCGGAAGGCGGCGCTGGACGGATACGAAGCCGTCAAGCGAGCGTCGCGAAGCTGACGCGATTCCGCGCGCCGGCCGCCCCGGTCAGCCGGGTGCCGATTCCGGGGGTTCTCCCCCGTGTTCCCGCGGTTGCCCTTTCCTACGCTCGAAGAGGACCCGAACGACAGGAAACGCCATGACTCAGCCTCTCCAGCCCACCCCGATCGCCCAACCCGCCCCGACGCCGCAGCCGGTCGTACCGCCGCAGTACGGCCAGGAGCCGCCGCAGTACGGTGCCGGCCCGGCATACGCGCCCGGGTCCGCACCGGGCGCCGCCTACGCCCCCCGCGCGGTCGCGCCCGGCGAGCTCAGCCCGAAGTCGTGGCTCGCCGCCCTGCTGCTGTCGATCTTCCTCGGCGAGTTCGGCATCGACCGGTTCTACCTCGGCAAGATCGGGACCGGCATCCTGAAGTTGATCACCTTCGGCGGCTTCGGCATCTGGTGGCTCATCGACGTCATCCTGATCATCGCCGGCGCGATGAAGGATCAGGACGGCCGCCTGCTGAAGTACCAGGGCGAACCGTCTGCGCCGCGGCAGTACTGAACACCGGAGGAATAGAGCGGATGCCGGAGCGGGTTGCACTCCGTGATGAGCACCGCACCCGGATCCGCGCCCGCCCTCTCCGTCCTCGACCTCGTGCCCGTGCGCACGGGTCAGACCAGTGCGCAGGCGGTCACGGCATCGCTCGGGCTTGCAGCTCGCGCCGATGAGCTCGGCTTCCGTCGCTACTGGTTCGCCGAGCACCACAACATGCCGGCGGTCGCCTCGACGACTCCGCCGGTGCTGATCGCCGCCGCGGCGGCGCGAACCTCGCGGATCCGCGTGGGCTCGGGCGGCGTCATGCTGCCCAACCACTCGCCGCTCGTGGTCGCAGAGCAGTTCGCCGCACTGGAGGCACTCGCCCCCGGCCGCATCGACCTCGGGATCGGACGGGCCCCGGGCAGTGACCCGGTGATCACGCAGCTGCTGCGCCAGAGCGGGACGACCAGCGACGTCGACCGGTTCCCCGACCACATCAGCGACATCATGGGGCTGGTCGCGGCCGAGGGCGCGACCGTGCGCTTCACCAGCGGTGGAACCTACGACGTCCACGCGACGCCGTCGGCCACCACCGTGCCCGAGGTGTGGCTGCTGGGCTCGAGCGACTATTCCGCCCAGCTCGCGGCATCCTTCGGTCTGCCCTACGTCTTCGCGAACCACTTCTCCGGAGAAGGTCTCGAGCGCGCGCTCGAGTTGTACCGCACGCAGTTCCGTCCGACCGAGGCCAATCCCGCGCCCCGGACGTTCCTGACCGTCAACGTCCTCGCCTCCCCGACCGCCGAAGAGGCCGAGGCCAGGTCGCTGCCATATCAGCGGATGATGGCGCGCATGCGCACGAACATGCCGCTCGCCGCGAACGAGACCGTCGAGGCCGCGCTTGAGGGAGCGGCGGACTTCGACGGCCTCGCGCAGTCGATCATGGCCTCGGCGCGCTCGAAGTGGTTCGTCGGCACGGGCTCCTCCGTGGCGGGGCAGCTGCGCGACTTCGCGACCCGGTGGGACGTGGACGAGGTGATGGTCTCGCCGATCGCAGGCGCGTACGAGGACGAGCCGATGGATGCCGCGACCGGCCGGCTCCAGACGCTCGAGCTGATCGCCGCCGCGCTCTGATCTCTGCCTCCGTGCCGTTTGCGGACGGAACACGCCGTCTCGCCGGCGGCGGTGACGGCGCGTTCCGTCCGTAAACCGCTGGGCGGGGGCGGGGGCTGGGCGGGGGCGGGGGCGGGGGCTGGGGCGGTGGGTCGGCGGCGGCCGGGAAGGCCGCTACCAGGCGATCAGCTGGTACGGCGTGATCTCGAGCACGACGGTGTAGCGCGCCGCCATGTCGGCCAGCGACATGTGCAGACCCTCGAGGCCGCCGGCGTACTTCCGCCCGTACTCCTCGCCGATCGCATCCAGCCAGGCCGCCGTCTCCTCCGGCGAGATCGCAGCCCGGCCGCGCAGCACGGCGATCTGCTCGCCGTCCTCTCCGCCCTCGAGGTGGAAGACGACACGATCGTCGGCGCGGATGTTGCGCACCTTGGCCGTGGCCGGCTCGCTGAAGACGATCACCCGCCCGTCGCGCCAGAGGAACCAGACGGGAACTGCATGCGGAAAGCCGTCGCGACCGGTCGTGCCGAGCCATCCGATCTGCTCGTCCTCCAGCCGGGCGAGCGTGCGCGCGTGCAGCGCGTCGGATGCCTGGAACACGAACGGCTCCTCGGAGATCGGCATCTCAGGCCTCCGGCTCGCCGCTGACGAGACCGCGCAGCCAGTCACGCGCCTCGACGAACACGTCGTCCGAGTACCGCTCGGGATACCGCACGATCGCGCGGTCGGCGCGCGGGTACGAGCCGAGGAAGATCACCTTCGGGCTGAAGCGGCGAAGCCCGAGCAGGGCATCGGCCATCCGCTCGTCCTCGACGTGGCCATCGGCGTCGATGACGAAGCGATACCGACCAAGGGCGTCGCCGATCGGGCGCGACGCCAGCAGCGACAGGTTGATGCCGCGCGTCGCGAACTGCTCCAGCATGTCCAGCAGCGCCCCCGGCTTGTCGTCCGGCAGTTCGACGATCAGCGAGGTCTTGTCAGCCCCGGTCGGCGGCGGCGGCGCGACGGTCCGGGCGACCAGGACGAACCGCGTCACCGCGTTCGCGTTGTCGCCGATGTTCTCGGCCAGCAGCGTCAGGTCGTGGTGCTCGAGGATTCCGGGCGGCGAGATTGCGGCATCCGCATCGCTCGTGCCATCCAGCAGTCCGACCGCGCTGGCGACGTTGCTCGCTGCGGGGATGTGCGCGTGCGCGGGCAGGGACTCGGTGAGCCACCGCAGGCACTGCGCATAGGCGACCGGATGCGCGGCGATCAGCGCGACCTCGTCGAGCGTCGTGCCGGGCCGGCCGACGAGCACGAACTGCACGGGCACGAGGTACTCCCCCACGATGCGCAGCCCCGGCATGGTGGCAAGGGCGTCCTGCGCGGTCGAGACGCCGCCGTCAACCGAATTCTCGATCGCGATCATCGCGGCATCCGAGCGACCCTCGACCACATCGGCCAGTGCCTCGCCCACATTGCGCACCGAGTGCCAGGTGTGACCGCGCGCCTCCGGCACCTGCGCGAGCGCGGCCTCCGTGAAGGTTCCCGCGGGGCCGAGGTAGCTGTAGGTGCGCTTGGTCTGCGTGGAGGGCTCCGTGGTCACCGGATCAGCCTAGCCATCGTCATGCGTGTCAATACCCGGCACACAACACCCCGCCCGGTGCCAGACTGGGAGCCATGAGCCGCGCAGGACAGCCAGCCGAAGAATCCGACCTCATCGACATCGACGAACTGATCGCCGCGTACTACGACCGCAAGCCCGATCCGACGATCGCCGAGCAGCGGGTGGCGTTCGGCACCAGCGGTCACCGCGGGTCGTCGCTGTCGACGAGCTTCAACGAAGACCACATCCTCGCCACCACTCAGGCGATCGTCGACTATCGCAACGGGCAGGGCATCGGCGGACCCCTGTTCCTCGGTCGCGACACGCACGGCCTGTCACGTCCTGCCGAGCGCAGCGCGATCGAGGTTCTTGTCGCCAACGGCGTGGACGTGCGCATCGACGCCCGCGATTCGTGGGTGCCGACGCCGGCACTGAGCCACGCGATCCTCGCCTACAACCGCGATCGCCCACTGGATGACCCTGCCCGCTCCGACGGGATCGTGGTGACCCCGAGCCACAACCCGCCGCGCGACGGCGGCTTCAAGTACAACCCGCCGAACGGCGGGCCCGCCGACACCGACGCCACCGGCTGGATCGCGAACCGGGCCAACGAGCTGATCGCCGCGGGACTGGTCGACGTGAAGCGCACCCGGTTCTCCGACATCGACTTCGACGCGCTGGGCGAGTACGACTTCCGCGAGGCGTATGTGCGCGACCTCGAGAACATCATCGACATCGACGCGATCAAGAACGCCGGGGTGCGCATCGGCGCCGACCCACTCGGCGGGGCGTCCGTCGAGTACTGGGCGCTGATCGGCGAGCACTACGGGCTCGATCTGACCGTCGTGAACCCCGACGTCGACCCGACCTGGAAGTTCATGACGCTGGACTGGGACGAGAAGATCCGCATGGATCCGTCCTCGCCGAACGCGATGGCCTCGCTCGTGGCGAAGCGGCACGATTACGACATCCTGACCGGGAACGACGCCGACGCCGACCGGCACGGCATCGTCACCCCCGATGCCGGGCTGATGAACCCGAACCACTACCTGGCGGTGGCGATCGACTACCTGTATGCGCATCGCGAGGGATGGCCGGCGGATGCGGCGATCGGCAAGACCCTCGTCTCGTCGATGATCATCGACCGCGTCGCGGAGTCGCTCGGGCGGACCCTCCTCGAGGTCCCGGTCGGCTTCAAATGGTTCGTTCCGGGGCTGCTCGACGGATCGGTGGCCTTCGGTGGCGAGGAGTCCGCCGGCGCCTCGTTCCTGCGTAAGGACGGCACGGTCTGGACCACCGACAAGGACGGCATCCTGCTGTGCCTCCTGGCCGCCGAGATCCTCGCCGTCACCGGCAAGACCCCGTCGCAGCGGTACGCCGAGCTGGAGGCGCAGTTCGGGGCATCCGTCTATCAGCGCGTCGATGCCCCCGCGACGCCCGCCCAGAAGGCGCAGCTGGCGAAGCTGTCTCCGGATGCGGTGACCGCGACCGAGCTCGCGGGCGAGCCGATCACCGCCAAGCTCTCGCACGCACCGGGCAACGGCGCGGCGATCGGCGGACTGAAGGTGCAGACCGAGCACGCCTGGTTCGCCGCGCGCCCGTCCGGCACCGAAGACGTCTACAAGCTCTATGCCGAGTCGCTGCGGGGCCCCGAGCATCTCCGCGAGGTGCAGGAGGAAGCGCGGGCCGTGGTCGGCGAGGCGCTCGGCGGCTGAGCAGATCGCTGCGACGAATTGACTCGAGGTCAGTCCGCGGCGAGGATACGGGCGTTCTGGGCGCGCTGCCACGCGCGCAACGCCCACATCGGATGATGCGGAGCGGCGTTGGAGCACAGCACGACCCCCCACACGCCGCGCGCGAGGGCGGTGTCGATGCCGTGTTCTGCGAGTGCCCTGCCGACGGGGCCCTCTTCGAAGGTGCCGCGCAGCGGCGTGTAGCCGACCCACCCTTCGCCGACCAGTGCCGGGACGCCTTGCGCCCGCGCCCACTCCGCGATCGCGATGACGCGTGACTCGATCTCGCGCCGCATGACTTCGCGGTAGGTCCCGTACTCCTCCAGGAGCCAGGTGTCCCAGGCGTCCGCATCCACCCAGTCGTAGCCGTAGATCATCTGGTCGGTGACGACCGTCGCCCGGTACTTCCATTCAGCGGCGCGACCGTACTCTGCCACGCCGGGGGCGTCGGTGCGCAGCAGCGCCCGCAGCTCTGGGTTCGGGAAATCCGCGCTGCCCTCCGAGCGGATGTCGATGCGCTTCTGCAGGGCGTCCAGGACTCCGTAGCTGTAGACGTGGAACTGCGCGGCGCCGAGCCCGTCCGGCACGCGGTGCATCGCGAGATGGGGCGGCTTGCCGTAGCTGGCCGTGACGAGGAGATCCGGATGCTGCGCGCTCAGCCACTCCACCTGTGCGGCCCCGCCGTCGGCGAGCGCCGGGAGGATCGAGAAGTCGACCTCGTTGTGCAGCTCGACCAGCGCGATGCGCTCCCGGTGACCATGCCGGCTCAGGAACTCGATCATCCGGTCCCATGCCCCAGCGAGCACACGGTACCGCTCGCCGAGCGGAACCGCGTCGATCGCGTCGAACCACCCCGGCGAGGCGGCGAAGGCGGGTGACTGCTGGTACTCCCAGCTGGCGAGGACCACCACGAGCCCATGCCGCCGCGTCGCGTCGAACAACCGCAGCAGCCGCTCGCGCAGGTCGATCCGGTAGCCGCCGGGGGCGTCGTACCAACGGGTGCGCTGCCCGTAGAAGCCGCCGTCGGGGGCAGCGCCGAGTCCTTCGATCTCGAGGTCCTCGGCGAGCGCGTCGAGTCCGAGTCCGCCGAAGAGCAGAAGGGGTGCCGCGCAGATGCGGATCGCGTTGTAGCCGAGCGAGGCCGCATCCGCCACGGCGGCGTCGAGATCTTCGTATGGCTCAGCCGAGCCTGCCCGGGTGTACCAGGAGAAGTCCCACAGGGTGATCGCGAGTCGCTGCGGCAGGTGTGCGGGGACGGGCCCCGTCAGTCCGTCGGAGGTGTCCGGGATCGTCCCCGACCCGAGGTAGCGGTCGGTCATGCATCCATCCTCTCGGCTGCGCGCTGGGTCGCTCGCTCGTCGGCGGCGGCGACCCGCAGGGCGGCGGCGAGGGCGGCGCGTGCGGCGGCGGTGTCGGTGTCGAAGACGAGCAGCTCGGGAAGCGACGTCGCGAAGTAGTCGACCTCGTCCTTCGCGTGTTCGAGTTCGGCTGCGCGCGCCTCGAGGCGGCACCAGACGGCTTCCGCCTCCGACTGCTCGCCGAGGCGCACGTGGGCGACGCCGATCCAGCGGTCGGCGAGCTCAGCGGGCCGCGCGGCCACCGCGAGCGGTGTGCCGGCTCGGGCCGCCGCCCACACGTCGCGCGCTGCAGTCTCGTCCCCCGTCGCCGCAAGAGCATCGCCGAGCAGGACGAGGCGTTCCGCCTGCGGAACAGCCGGATGCCTGCCCTCACCGAGATTCGCAGGGGCCTCGAGACCCTCCTGCAGCAGTGCGATGGCACGGTCTGGCCGGCCGGCGGCCAGGTGCCGGCGGGCGAGCGTGCACGCCACGCTGTCGTAGGCTGCGATGACCATCCCCTCGCCGCCCTCGAACGGCCGGAAGACGCGCTCGGACAGGATCGACCACGCCTCGTCGACGCGATCGACCTCCCGCAGCAGCTCCGCGTATACGAGTGCGAGGTCGTCACGCGCGGCGAGCACGGGTGCGTGCTGTTCCAGAAGGCTCAGACGCTGCGCCGCCGGCGTGCCGATCATGCGGGCGAGCAGGTCCCGCTCGAAGACCAGTCGCGCGTCGACGCGAAGCGCGAGTGCGTGCGCGTACGCGGCGTCCGCGGCATCGGCGTCACGGTTCGTGCGCATGACGGCGATCGCGAGGTTCCGCCACGCGACGGGGTCATCGATGCCGGCCGCCGTCGCCGCGGTCAGCTCGGCGAGCGCGTCCTCCTCTCGCCCCGCATCCAGCAGCCACATGCCTCGCAGAGCCGCGACCTGCGGGCTCCCCCCGGCACTCGCCGCCGTCAGCGCGTCGAACTGGTCGAGGCCGGCCGGGAACGCGAGGTCGAGTGGCAGCACCTCCAGCTCCGCGAGCTCGAGCGCAGCGGCATCCAGATCACCGATGGCGCCGGCCCAGGCCGACCGCAGCACCCGGCGAAGCGGTTCGGCATTGCCGAACGCCGCAGCCGATGCCGACTCCGGCTCGGCCGTCGCGGCGAGCGCCTCGGCGAACGCGCCGGCACGGGCGAACTCAGCGGCGACGTCGAGGATCGTCCGTGGATCCAGGGGCCTGGCGGCGGCGACGCCGTGTGTCCGAGCCAGCGCCGACGTCGCCGGGTCCAGTGGATCCGCCCGGTGCAGACCCACCACCATCGCGCGGGCTTCGGTCGTCTTGCCGAGCGCGCCCAGCGCGAGCACCGCGACCCGGTGCGCCTCCGGGATCCCTCCCGCGATGTCGGCGAGCCGCAGTGCGTCGGCGAAACGCTCCGCGCGCATGGCGAGGCGGGCCCGGGCGAGGTTCGCCGGCGCCGACCAGGCGATGTTCCAGGCGGCCCGCGCGAAGTGCGCATCCGCCTCGGCGACCCTTCCCTGTCGTTCGCGAACGAGCCCCAACAGGTAGAGCGGCTCGCCGTCGCGGGGATTGAGGTTGCGGCGCGTCAGCCGCTCGATCGCCGGTTCGAGCTGCGCGCCCGCCTCGTCGTACTCGCCGCGGCGGAGGAGCCACGCCGCAAGCGCTGTCGCCGCGCGGATGTCGCCCGGGTCGCGGCCGAGCGCCTCGCGGAGGTACGGGACAGCGGACCGCGTCGGGTGCCGGTACTGGTCGAGGTGCGTCGCGGTGAGGAACAGCTCGTCGGTGCCCGCGATCTCGGCCGGCGCGGGGGGCGCGGTGGCCACCCAGGGCTCGGCAGCGGCATGCGTGCGCTCGCGCCATGAGACGAGTGCGACCTCGCCCGAGCGTACGTCCACGGCGATGACCCGTGCGGCGCTCACCTCATGGCGGAACGGCCGGTCGGGTGCGAGGGTCCCGGACCATTCGATGATCTCGTCGTCGGCGGTGCGCAGCTTCACGGTCGCCTCGACCGGCGTCGTCGCGATGACACCCACGCTCGAGCCATCGGGCGAGACGGCGATCGCGGCGTGCGTCGTCGCCTGCCGGGCTGCACCGATCGCATGGATCGGGAACCAGAACTGGCTGAATCGCTTCGTCTCCCCCGGCGCCAGCCACGCGAAGTCCGGCTGATTGTCGGTGTAGACACCCGCCATCAGCTCGACGTACGGACCGTCGTCGTCGGTCAGCTGCGCATCCCAGGCTGTGCCGATCGCACCGGTGCCCCACGTCCACTGCTTCTTGCCCGGCGACAGTGCGCGATCCGCCCAGTGCACGAACCCGGCGTCCGCCGCGTGGTCGTAGCCGCCGAAGAACGAGTCGTCGGTATCGGTGATCATGTACGAGGTCGGCACCGGGATGCTCGCGGAGATGTCGATGCGGTCGGCGCCCGGCCGCTCGCCCGCGAGCGCCGGATAGTCCACGCCGTAGTACGGCCTGTCGGCCCGCGGGAAGGCGGTGATCGCGCGTCGAGCGTGGTCGGCAACGTATGCCACGTCGTCGGGGAAGAACGACTGGTACCGCTCGTGCGAACGTGCCGCGACGTTGGCCCACCACAGGAAGGTCTGCGGCACATCGGTGCGATTGTGCAGTCGCACGTCCGCCTCGATGAGAGATGAACCCGGGCGCAGCCGCACGCCGTGCACGCCGCGCATCCGCTGCAGGGGATCGAAGTCGCTGTGCCAGACGACGACTCCCCCGTCGGCTTCGCGTTCGATCCGGGCGTCGACGGGCAGGAACGTTGCGGGGCGGTGGTGCTGCGGCCAGTTGAACTCCACGCCCCCGGAGATCCACGGCCCGGCGAGGCCGACCAGGGCGGGCTTGATGACGTTGTTGCGGTAGAAGAAGTCGTACCCGGCCACCTTGTCGTATCCGATGTGGATCCGACCGCCGATCTCGGGCAGGAGCAGAAGGCGCACGTACTCGTTCTCGAGGTGGATCGCCTGCCACTCGTGCGGGCGCTTCTCGTGCGAGACCGCGTCGATCATCGGCATCGGGTACACGCGGCCGCTCGAGCCCTGATACACCCGCCGATCGAGGAACAGCGGGTAGCGGTCGGGGTCGCCGGGCTCGTAGGTGTCGATCGTCACCGGCTCGCACCAGCAGGCAACCCCACCGGCATCGATGATCGACTGCTGGTCAGGTGGCGCGGAAGGCAGCTGGATGCGGCTCGGGGCGTCGTCGTCTCGGGGCACGCGGCAACTCTAGGTCCGAGCACGCCCGCACGACCATGTCGGATCGCGCGAGCCACCTGGACGATCCGATGCCGGCGCTCGTGGGAGAATCGAGGGATGCATCGCGCCGACGGATTCGTGCACGAACGACTCAACGTGGTGCCGAGACCACTGGTCGAGGCGGCGCTCGCGCGACCCGTCACCCGGCGGATGATCGTGACGGATGCCGGATACTTCCCGCGCGCCGACAGTCATGGGCGCGCCCGCCCCGCCGGAGCGCCGGAGACCATCGTGATCGTGTGCGTCTCGGGATCGGGCTGGGTGGACCACGACGGGTCCCGCACCCGCGTCGGGTCGGGCGGCGCGATCATCATCCCCGGCGGAGTCGCCCACGCGTACGGGGCGAGCGAGCACGACCCCTGGACCATCTGGTGGGCTCACGTGCGCGGCACCGACGTCCCCGAACTGGTCGAGTCCGCCGGCATCCGGCGAGGAGAGCTCACCCTCTCGCTCCGCTCGATCGATCGCATCACCGCGCAATTCGACGAGATCGTCAGTGCGCTGGAGCGCGACACGACACCGGCTCGGCTCGTCGCGACCGCCGGAATGGCTTGGCGGCTGTTCACGCTCCTCGCGGTCGACCGCATCCTGCCCGAGGACGGCACACCGCTCGAGCGCGCGATGCGCTATCTGGAGGATCGCGTGGACGGACGCGTGCAGGTCGCCGAGCTGGCGGGACTGGTGGGTCTGTCGCCCTCCCACCTGGCGGCGCTCTTCCGCGGTGCGACGGGAGGGGGCGTGCTGGCACACCATCTGTCGCTCAAGATGGCGCGAGCCCGCCGGCTGCTCGATACCACCGACCAGACGGTCGCCGAGATCGCGCGGCAGGTCGGCATGGACGATCCGTTCTACTTCTCGCGCCAGTTCCGCAAGCTGCACGGGATGAGCCCGACCGCCTACCGCGACACACGCAAGGGCTGATCGGCTCAGCCCTTCGTGGCACCCGCGGTGAGGTCGGCCCGCCAGAAGCGCTGGAGGGCGATCATGAGTGCGACCAGGAGGATCGCCGAGACCGCCGAACCCGTCACGACGAGCGAATAGAACATCGGATCGCGCTGGGTCTGGGAGTTCCACAGCGTCAGGCCCAGCGTCACCGGGAAGGTCTTGGTGTCGTTGAGCATGACCAGCGGCAGCAGGTAGTTGTTCCAGATGGTGACGAACTGGAACAGGAAGATCGTCACCAGGGCCGGTGTCATCATCCGTGTGGCGATCGTGCCGAAGATCCGGATGTCGCCGGCTCCGTCGAGGCGGGCGGCCTCGATGATCTCGTCGGGCACGCTGGCGTTGGCGTGGATCCGCGCGAGGTACACGCCGAACGGGCTGACCATGCTGGGAAGCAGCACCGCCCAGTACGAACCTGTCAGACCCACCGTGTTGAGCAGGAAGTACAGCGGCAGGGCGATCACGGTCGCCGGCACCAGGACCCCGCCGAGGATCGTGGAGAAGAGGACCTCGCGTCCGCGGAACGGGAACTTGGCGATGGCGTACCCGCAGGCGGCCGAGATCACTGTCGCCACGAGTGCGCCGACACCGGAGTAGATGATGCTGTTGCCGACCCACGTGAGGAAGGCCCCGCCGTCCTGGGTGAACAGGGCCACCAGGTTCTGCCACGCCTGCGGCGAGTCGGAGAACCACAGCCCGAAGGTGGAGAACAGGTCGCCCGGCGACTTGGTCGCGGCGATGATGACCCACACCAGGGGCAGGAGGAAGTACACGCCTGCGACCGCCAGGACAGCCGTGACTGCGGTGGTGCCGATCGGGTCGGCGGATGGCCGTCGATTCACCATGCCCGGTTCCCCTTCCGGTTCACGATGCGCAGGAATCCGAAGGAGAACACGAATCCGAGGATTGCGACGATCACCGCCATCGCGGCCGCGAGGTTCGGGTTGCCCTGCGCGAAGGCCTGGTTGTAGGCGGCGAGATTGGGGGTGAAGGTCGAGCTGATCGCGGTCGTGAGCGGCCGGAGCACGAGCGGCTCGACGAACAGCTGGAGGGTGCCGATGATCGTGAAGACCGTCACGAGGATCACCGACGGGCGAACGAGCGGGAGCTTGATGTGCCACACCGTCGACCACGCAGAAGCCCCGTCCATCCGCGCCGCCTCGTACAGCTCGGAGGGGATGGCGTTGAGCGCAGCGACGAGGATCACCATGTTGTAGCCGGCGAACCCCCACAGGGCGATGTTCGCGATCGCGAACAGCACGTTGCCGCTGGAGAGCGGATCGAATTGGATGCCGACCGCAGAGAGGACTTGGAGGATGGGGCTGGTGGCGGGGATGTACAGGAAGCCCCACAGGAGCGTGGCGACCACACCGGGCACGCCGTACGGCGCGAAGTACAGGACCCGGAAGAACTTCGGC
This sequence comes from Microbacterium pygmaeum, assembly GCF_900100885.1. Classification (NCBI taxonomy): domain Bacteria; kingdom Bacillati; phylum Actinomycetota; class Actinomycetes; order Micrococcales; family Microbacteriaceae; genus Microbacterium; species Microbacterium pygmaeum. Next base: position 1,033,766 of record NZ_LT629692.1, on the reverse strand, counting down.
CAGCGGGCCTTGCCGGAATCCAGCAGAAGCGCCAGGCCCAGGGCGGTGACCACCATGAGCGGCACCAGGATCACCGAGAACAGCACCAGACGCCCGAGGCTCGTGACGAAATCCGGGTCGGTCAGCGCCCGAGCGTAGTTGTCGAAGAAGACGAACGTCGTCTCGGGGGGACCGAAGCCCAGCCCGCTGCTGCGGGTGGAGAACAGACTCTGGACGATCGCGTACACGATGGGTGCCACGAAGAAGAGCACGAACATCACGACGAAGGGGAGCACGAGCACCCACAGCGCCGCGGGGGTGCGGCGACGGGTGCGAGGTTTCACAGCCAGGGTCACGGAGGGTCTTTCGGTCGGATCCGGGGAGGGACGCACCGGCGTGCGCCCCTCCCCATGGTCGGGAGGAAGATCGGGTCAGTTGACCGCGATTCCCCGCTCCTCGAGGGCGGCGACCATGTCGGTCTGCGTCTTCGCGTAGGCGTCTGCGAGCGGCGTGCCCGTATCGACGGCGGCCTTGACGTTGTCGGTCAGCGCGGCGAACAGGGTCGAGGAGAGCGGCGGCCACTTCCACGTCGTGTCGACCGCAGCATCCGACTCGGCGAAGACATCCCAGATGTCCTGGCCGCCGTAGAACGCGAACACTTCGGGGTCCTCTTGCAGCACCGCGATCTCGGACGTGTCGGCGATCGCCGGCCATCCGGCGCCGATGTTGGTGAGGATGCTGACGCTCTCCGGATCCGAGTTCAGCCAGAGCGCGAACTCCGCGGCGGCCTCCGGATTGGCCGAACCCTTCAGCACGGCGCTGGCCGAGCCGCCTGCCCAGGTCGCCGAGACGTCCTCACCGGCTGCCCACTGCGGCATGGCGCCGACGGCCCAGTTGCCCGCGGTATCCGGGGCCGTTCCGCGCAGGATGGCATCCGCCCACGATCCCGAGATCCAGGTGACGACGTTGCCGCTCTGGATGTCGGCGTTCCATTCACTGGAGAAGTCGGCCTCGATCTTGACCAGGTCCTCGTCGATGAGCTTCTGCCAGAAGTCGGCCACGTTCATCGTCGCCTCTCCGTCGATGTCGACGCTCCACGCGTCACCCTCGGCGGCGAACCAGTTCGCTCCGCCCTGCTGGGCGAGCCCGATCATCCACGGCGCCTGGTTGAAGGCGAACGCGGCGATGTAGCGATTCGGGTCGGAGGCGCGGATGACCTTCGCGGCCTCGTAGAAGTCCGCCCAGGTCTCGGGGTACGCGATGCCGAGGGAATCGAAGATGTCCTTCCGATAGAACTGCCCGAGGGGACCGGATGCCTGCGGGACGGCGTAGACACCGTCGCCGAAGACGCCCGTCTCCCACTGCCACGGCACGAACAGGTCGGCCGAGTCGGTCGTGTAGGCGGAGATGTCCTCGAGCGCGTCGTTGATGAGGAAGTCGGGAATCGCGTCATAGCCGAGCTGAACGACATCGGCCGGGTTGCCGGCCTGCACGGCCGAGAGCATCTTGGCGTACCCGCCGTCGGGTCCTGCGGTGATCGTCTCGAGCGTCACCTGGACGTCTTCGTGCGATTCGTTGAACGCGTCGACGGCGCGGTCGATGTTCGGGACCCAGGACTGGAAGGTGATCTCGACGGGCTCGTCGTCGGCGGGCGCGGCGTCACCGCCGGCGTTGCTGCAGCCGGCAAGGACGAGCGCCGAGGTCAGACCTGCGGCGACCAGAAGCGCGGCTCTGCCGTGACTCCTCCGTGCGGTTGTGGACATTCTTGCTCCCTTGCAATGCGGTGCGGAGACCGGGGTTTCGGATGGTGCGCCCCGAGGCTACGTCGAGGCAGAGCCATGCGGACATGGCGGATGCCGTGACAAGCCTGGACGATTCGACGGTGCGCTCGGCGGCGCAACGAGGCCGTCGGCCTCAGACCCGGGGAGCCCCATCGGCTCGAGCCAGGCGCACCGCGACCACGGCAGCACCCGGCGACGGCGCGACGCCGAAGGAGACGGGCGCCGCAGGCGGCGCCGGAAGGACCTCGACACGCAACGACGTCGCGCCCGCCCGCTCGGGCGCGGTGATACGCCACTCCCGCCCGTTCCACAGCGCGTCCGAGACAAGGCGGTCGCCGTCCCAGGCGCGGGCGACGTCGCCGATCCAGTCGATCACGACGGTGCCCGTCGTCTCGGTCAGCTCGAGGTCGATGATGGCGGCCTCGCTCCAGTCCAGCGGGACAGCCGCCCGGCCGCCCGCGCTCACCGGGCCCGGCGGCGGCGGACCGGCCTGACGAGCGAGGCGCCACGACGAGATCGACGTCTCCGCAACGGTCGGCTGCCCGTCGAAGACGAGCCGGCCGTCGACGACGTCGAGCGACAGCCCCTCGGCGTCGCTGAGCACCAGCATCCGCGCCAGGGTCGCTCCCGCGCGGCGCAGTTCCCACCATCGCCCCGGCCCCTCACCCTCGACCGCCGATGCCTCGGCGTCGGTCTCGAACGCGAAGGGGATCCCATTGGTCTCGGTCAGCACCAGGAGCGGCAGCCCGCCCCAGAGGACTTCGGTCGTCGGCTGCGCCGTCGCCCAGGCGAGGACCACCGCTCCCGGCTGCGCGCCGATCGGAAGACCGAACGGCCAGACGAACGCCGCCCCGGAGGGGATGTCGACGGCGGGGAAGCGCAGGATCCCATCCGGACGCTCGATCGTGAACGTGACACCCGTATGATCCGGCATCTCGGTGTGCGGCTGGTGGTTCACGACGAATACGAAACCGGACGACCCGTCCGAGCGTGTCGACCAGCGCAGCCTGGTCGTGTCGGGATGATCCGCGGCGTCGTCGGGGAACGTCGCGGGCATGTCGGCCAACGCTGGTCCCCAGCGCTGCAGGAACAGATGCTGCCGACGCAACCGGAACCAGCTCTCGCGCGGTGCGCCGTCCACACTCAGCGGTGCCCCGAAGTCGTAGCCGAGCTCGGCGAAGTCGTTCGGCGCGCCTACGGCCTGCGCCTCCTGCACGAAGCGCCGGGGATTCCGGCCGTCGGCGTACATGTAGTACCCCTGCCACACGCTTCCGGAGGCGAGCTTGGCCAGTGCGAGGGTCTCCACATCGGATGCCGCCACCGCCGGTCGGCGGTGGTAGGCCGCCACCATGCCGACGCCCAACTCGCAGGTGGCGAACGGGTGCGCCGGCGACGGCTCCGCACCGGGCGCTGCACCCTCGCGGTGGTCGGCGCCGATGCCGTCGTCGTCGCGCCGAGGCGAGATCTGGAAGTTGCCGAGACTGCGTTCGTCCCGCCCGTCGGATGCCTCGATCCAGAAGGAGTCCGAGTAGCCGCCGTACGAAGGCAGCACGCCCGCCGGCAGGCGAGCACCTCCCCATGCGGTCGCCGTCCACAGCGGCGCCGTGAGCCCCACGCGCTCCGCGATCGCCCGCAGCGCCGACAGGTGCTCAGGTCTGTCGTAGAGCTCGTTGTCGACCTGGATCGCGAAGAGCGGCACTCCGGTGAGCTGCGTCGCGAGCGCGGTGTACCAGCGTTCGACCTCGGCGAGGTAGCGGGGATCGTTGGTGCGCACCGGGATGCCGGAGTGCACGAGCCAGTCGGGAAGCCCGCCGTGACGCACCTCCGCGTGGGCGTAGGGCCCGATGCGCAGGATGATCTCCAGTCCGAGCGAGCGGGCACGGTCGACGAACCGTCTGAGGTCGAGGTCCGCGTCGAACGACGGCGCACCCTGGACCGGCTCGTGGTGCGTCCAGATGACGTAGCTGGACACGTGCGTCAGACCACCCGCGCAGGCGCGCCCGAGCACGTCGTCCCAGTGCCGGCTCGGCACCCGGCTGTAGTGGATCTCACCCGACACCGGGAAGATCGGGGCGCCGTCGCGGGTGAGCGCGCGCGTGGTGGACGCGACCACTCCGTCGCCGACGCCCGGGAACGGCGCGGCGGGAGACGGCCGCGTCACGCGGATCCGGGCGGAGGAAGTCAGCTCACACGCGCCCGGGAGTGCTGTCGCGCAGCTGGACCTCGAGGGCCATCGCCGCATCATCCTGTCGCCACTCGTCGTCGATCGCCGCCTGCAGCGCCTGGTAGCCGACCTCTTCGAGCGGCACGCGCACAGTGGTCAGCGATGGGGTCATGTCACGGCTGGCCGGGATGTCGTCGAAGCCCGCAAGGGCGATGTCGGCACCGACCGATCGTCCCGCGTCGCGCACGACCGACATCGCGCCGACCGCGACGACGTCGCTGATGGCGAAGACGAGCGAGCCGGTCGGGATGCCGTCGGCCAGCGCATCCCGCATGAGCCGCTGACCGCCCTCGCGGCTGAACCCGTTGCGGTAGATGCGCGAGACGGGACCGAATCCCTCGATGAACCCGGCGATGCGATCGTCGGACGTGCGCACGCCGTCGGGCGCGCCGAGGATGATCGCCTCGGAGTATCCCCGAGCCGCCAGCGCCGCACCCAGGGCACGCGCCCCGCCGTGGTTGTCGATCAGCACGCTGCGCACATCACCGGCGCCGGGCCCGAGCGCGACGATGCGTCCCCCTGCTCCGGCGAGCGCGGTGAGCTCCTGCTGGAGCGCAGGCGCGGACGAGTCGTCGCTGCGCGACGCGGCGAGGATCAGCGCGCGCGGCCGCTGACCGCGCAGCGCCCGCACGAGCCGTGTTTCGCGCTCCGGATCACGCTCGGTGATCGCGATGGTCACGACGAGCCCCGCATCATCGGCGCCGCGCGCCACTCCGGAGGCCAGCTGACCGAAGTACGGGTCGGCGATGTCGGCGACCAGGAGGGCGACGATCGCCGAGGTGCCGCGCGCGGTGGCCTGCGCGGAGAGGTTTGCGGTGTAGCCCAACTGGGCGGCGGCCGCCTCGACGCGCTCGCGATAGCTTTCAGCGACCTTGCGGGCCGAACCGTTGAGCACCCTGGACGCGGTGGCCAGGGAGACGCCCGCTTCGCGCGCCACATCGTGCAGGGTGGCCGTCGTCCGCGCCGGCGCCGTCGTCTCGCTCACGGGGCAGAGTCTACGGCCGACGCAGGTGCATGCTGACGGACGTGCCGAACGCGGCCGCCGTGCGCTCCACCACGGTCAGCGGGTCGGTGTCCCAGATGTCCTGGTTGAAGATCTCCACCTCGATGTCGCCGGAGTACCCGGTGGCCTCGACCGCCTCGGTGAGTGACGCGAAGTCGATGACGCCGTCGCCCGGGTAGTGGCGGGACAGCAGCACATCCGCGGGCAGCGGGGTTCGCCAGTCGCACACCTGGTAGGTCGCGATGCGACCCTCGCGTCCCGCGCGGGCGATCTGCGGCAGCACGTCGGGATCCCAGAAGACGTGGAACGTGTCGACGGTCGCCCCGACGACGCTCGCGTCGAAGTCGGCGGCGATGTCCAGCGCCTGCCCGAGGGTGGATACCACGGCGCGATCGGAGACGTACATCGGATGCAGGGGCTCGATCGCCAGCGTGACGCCGGCGGCCGCGGCATCCGGAACCAGCTCGCCGATCGCGTCGCGCACGCGTTCGCGCGCACCGACGAGATCTCGCGAGCCCTCCGGCAGACCGCCGGCGACCAGCACGAGGATCGCCGTCGAGCCGGGCGCTCCGGCTGCGGCGAGCGTCGCGGCCTCTTCGATCGCGACGCGGTTGTCGTCGATCGAGGCGCGCCGCGCCGGGCCCTCCGGCATGGTGAAGAACCCGCCGCGGCAGTGCGTGGTGAACCTGAGCCCCGAGTCGGTCAGCATCGAGGCGGCCGTCGCGAGCCCCACCTCGGCCACCGGTTCGCGCCAGAGGCCGATCGCCTGCACGCCTGCTTCGGCCGTCACGCGCAGCGCCGCGGCCAGGTCGGCGTACTTGATGGTCGCCTGGTTGATCGACAGGCGCGGGTCGACCGTCACGCGTCGACGCCGTTCAGCCGCAGCATGCCGTGCCAGCGCTCCGCGGCGAGTTCCGGCTGCTCCAGTGCGCGCGACGCATTGGCCAGCTCGACGATGCGCGACAGGTGCGGCAGGCTCCGCGCGGAGTGCAGGCCCCCGACCATCTGGAACGCGCTCTGGTGGCCGTTGAGCCACGACAGGAAGGCGACGCCGGTCTTGTAGTAGAACGTCGGAGCGGCGAAGACCTGCCGGCTGAGCTCCTCGGTCGGGCCGAGGATCTCCAGATACCGCGCGGGGTCGCCGGCATCGAGGGCCTGGATGGCGGCGGATGCAACGGGGGTGATCGCCGCGAACGCGCCCAGCAGCGCGTCGGAGTGGCCCTTCCCGGTTGCCGAGCCGGTGGACGCGTCGACCGTGTCGCCGCCGATCAGCCCGACGTAGTTGAAGTCGTCGCCGGTGAACATCCGGACGCCCTCCGGCAGGCGTTCCCGCACGGACACTTCGGACGCCGCATCCAGCAGGCTCATCTTCACGCCCGAGACCTTCGAGGGATCTTCCGCGATGATCTCCAGCAGCACATCCGCGGCAGCCCGCCAGTCCGTGTTGCCGAAGTAGCCGGCGAGCATCGGGTCGAACGCCGTTCCGAGCCAGTGCAGCACGACAGGGGTGGTGGCGCTGGCGAGCACCTCACGGTAGACCCTGCGGTAGTCCTCGGCGCTGTCGGCTGCACGGGCGAGATGGCGCGAGGCCATCAGGACCGGACCGGCACCCTGCTCCTCGGTGAAGTGCAGCTGCTCCTTATACGCGTCGATGACGGCGTCGATCGAGACGAAGTCGTCCTCGAGGTGATCGGTGTTCACGCCGACCACCACCGAACCGCCCTCCTCGCGGGCGACCTGGGCCGAACGCGAGATGAGCTCGCGAGTCGCCGCGGCATCCAGTCCCATGTTTCGCTGTGCGGTGTCCATGGCGTCGGCGACACCGAGTCCCCACGAGTACACGGCACGGCGGAAATCCAGCGTGGCATCCCAGTCGACCTCGGCGGGCCTGCCCGGCGTGTTGTCGGCCCAGGTCTGCGGCACGACGTGCGCCGCGGCGTACGCCACACGACTGCGCAGCGCAGCGGTGGGTTTGGCGTAGCCGGCCGCCTCGACGAGCTCGACGGAGGAGGTCGCGCCGTCCGGCGAGAGGAGTGTGAGATCGGCCACAGATCAGCCCAGCGCGAGTGCGGAGAGCTCGATCTTGCGACCCTCACGGCTGGAGCGGAGGCCTGCCTCGGCCAGCAGCACGCCACGCGCGCCCGAGAGCAGGTCGAACTCGTAGGGGGTCTCCTGCACGTATGACGTCAAGAATTCCTCCCACTGCTGGCGGAAGCCGTTCTGGAACACGTCGTTCGTGGGCACATCGGCCCAGTCGGCGTCGTAGTCGTGGCCGTCGGCGAGGTCGGGGTTCCACACCGGCTTCGGTGTGGCGTTGCGGTGCTGGATCTTCGCGCCGAACAGTCCGACCACGGCCGAGCCGTGTGTGCCGTCGACGTGGAACTCGACCAGCTCGTCGCGGTTCACGCGGACGGTCCAGCTGGAGTTGATCTGCGCGATCGCGCCGCCCTCGAGCTCGAAGATGCCGTACGCGGCGTCTTCGGCGGTGGCCTGGTACGGCTCGCCGTTCTCGTCCCAGCGGGTCGGAATGTGGGTGGATGCCTGGGCGTAGACCGTCTCGACCTTGCCGAACAGGTTCTCCAGGACGTAGTTCCAGTGCGGGAACATGTCGACGATGATGCCGCCGCCGTCCTCGGCGCGGTAGTTCCAGCTGGGACGCTGCGCGGGCTGCCAGTCGCCCTCGAACACCCAGTAGCCGAACTCGCCGCGCACGGAGAGGATCCGCCCGAAGAAGCCGGACTCGATGAGGCGCTTGAGCTTCTGGAGGCCCGGCAGGTACAGCTTGTCGTGGACGACACCGGTCTTCACCCCGGCCGCGGCGGCGAGGTTCGCCAGCTCCAGCGCCTCTTCGACCGACTCGGCGGTCGGCTTCTCGGTGTAGATCGTCTTGCCCGCGGCGATGGCCTTGCGAAGCGCGGATGCCCGCGCCTTGGTCACGAGGAAGTCGGCGTAGATCTCCCAGCGGGGATCGGCGAGCGCCGCGTCGATGTCCGTGGTGTAGTCCTCGATGTCGTGCTTGGCGGCCAGCTCGGCCAGCTTGGCAGCGCTGCGACCCACGAGGATCGGCTTGACCGTGACCCGCGTGCCGTCACTGAGCTCGATGCCGCCCTGGTCGCGGATCGCGAGGATCGAGCGCACCAGATGCTGCCGGTAGCCCATGCGACCCGACACCCCGTTCATGATGATGCCGATCTCGCGCACCTGCGGGCGATCCGGTGTTGCAACGACGGGCGCCGGTGCCAGAGTCGTGTCGGTCACGGGGTCCTTCTCTCTTTCGGTAAACGCTTTCCCACAGTGTGGCACGTCATTTTCAGCGGCGCAACTAGGCCAGTCGGACGGCCGCCCACGACACCGGCGGCAGTGTCAAGAGCAGCGCTGAATCGACGACGCGCACGTCGTCGAGCGCGCGAACCCCCACGCGTTCGGGGCGCTCCAGCGTGTTCGCGGCCGAGATGTCGTCGTCGTGGAGCAGATGGGATTCGGTGACCGCGACGTCCCGCCCGAGCACGGAGGTGAGCAGGCCGAGGTCGATCGTGGCGGTCGCGGCATCCGTCGTCGAACGGTTCACGAGGAACACGCTCACGCCCTCATCGTCGGCCGTCGCGACGGCATTGAGCTGGGGGACGGCACCGAACCGCGCACTCGGCACCGTCTCACTCTCGATCTGCACGCGCACGGCACGACCGGTCGCGAGGCGGGAGGTGATCGAGAACGGGAAGAACGTGGTCTGACGCCACGCGGGTCCGCCCGGTTCGGTCATGATCGGCGCGATGACATTGACCAGTTGCGCGAGGGATGCCGAGCGCACCCGGTCCGCGTGCTGCAGGAGCGTGATGAGCAGGTCGCCGAAGACGACGGCATCCAGCGCCGAGTACTGGTCTTCGAGCTGACGCGGTGCAACCGGCCACTCGTCCGGCCCGTAGGTGCGCGCCTGCTCCTCCCAGCGCGTGAGGTACCAGACGTTCCACTCGTCGAACGAGATCATGATCCGCTTGTCGCTCTTGCGGGCGGCTGCGACCGCATCCGCCGTGGCCACGACGCTCTCGATGAAGCGCTGCATGTCCACCGCGGAGACGAGGAACTCCTGCGCGTCACCGTCGTGCTCCTGGTAGTAGGCGTGGCACGAGATGAAGTCGACGTCGTCGAACGTGTGCTCCAGCACCTGTCGCTCCCACGTGCCGAAGGTCGGCATCGAGCGACCCGACGATCCGCAGGCGACCAGCTCGATCGAGGGGTCGAGCTGACGCATGCCCTTCGCGGTGCGCGATGCGAGCTTGCCGTAGTCGTCCGCGTTCCGGTGGCCGAGCTGCCACGGGCCGTCCATCTCGTTCCCGAGGCACCACATCTTCACGGCGAACGGCTCAGGATGCCCGTTGGCGGCGCGCTCGTCAGTACGGGCGGTCGGCACCGAGGTGTTCGCGTACTCGAGCAGGTCGATCGCCTCCTGCGTTCCCCGGGTGCCGAGGTTCACCGCGAGCATCAGGTCGCTGCCGACCTTCTCGAGCCACGAGGCGAATTCGTGGAGCCCGATGCGGTTGGTCTCGGTGGCGTGCCACGCGAGATCGAGACGGCGGGGCCGGCTCTCGATCGGTCCGATGCCGTCCTCCCACCGGTAGCCCGAGACGAAATTGCCGCCCGGATACCGGATCGTGGAGACGCCGAGCTCCTTGACGAGGTCGATGACATCGGTGCGGAACCCTTCATCGTCGGCGGACGGATGCCCCGGCTCGAAGATGCCGTCGTAGATGTGGCGCCCGAGGTGCTCGACGAACCCGCCGAAGAGCCGGCGATCGATCTGCGCGATCTCGTTCCGCGGGTCGAGGTGGACGCGTGCGCGAGTCATCGGACTCCTTCGAGAAGTGCGGGCTGGAGGACCGGGACGAGGGCGAACAGCACGCCCTGCGGATCGAGGACGGCCCGCTGGAACGGGGCGCCGGTCTCGGCGTCCGTCCCGGCCAGAGTGAATTCCACGGTGTGCTCGCCGTGGTTGATGAGGGTCACGAGGTCTCCTCGGCGTGCCGCCTCGACACCGGGAGGCAGGTCGGCGACGACCGGCTGGACTCCGGAGGCCGCGATCACGGCGCCGATCACGGCGTCCAGCCCTGCCTCGTCCGGGAGCGTGGCGACATACCAGCCCTGCCCGTCGCCGTAGCGGTGCGCCGTGAGTGCGGGCTCCCCCGCTGCCGCGCCGTCCTCGAAGGTCGAGACGACCTCGGCCTCGGTCGCGTGCACGATCTCGGCGACCTGGCGGCCGATTCCGGTGGCGCCGCCGAGCCGGAACCGGACGGTCTCGCCCTCACCCGGTCCGGCGGCGGCGGTCTGGGCACCGACTCCGGACCCCCCGGTGCTCTGCCCTCCGAGCGCGCCGAAGTCCTCGAAGCGGATCCCGAGGACCGGGCCGAGCTGGGTGAGGAAACCGCCGGCACGGAACTGATCGTTCCCGTCGACGATGTCGCTGAACGGCCCGGTCAGGAGGGTGCCGCCGCCCTTCACGAACCGGGTCAGCGCTGCAGCGCCCTCCTCGCGCAGGAGGTAGAGCGCCGGCGCGAGGACGAGGTCGTACCCGTCGTCGACCCCCTCCGGCGCGACGATGTCGACCATCAGTCCGCGGGCGTGCAGCGCGCCGTACCACTCCAGGCTGAGTGCGAGGTAGTCCAGCTGCACCGGATGGTCGCGCTCTTCGACCGCCCACCAGTTCTCCCAATCGAACACGAGGGCGACCCGCGCATCGCGCCCTGGCGCGGGAAGCTCCGGCAGCGCGCCGAGTCGCGACCCGAGGTCGGTGACCTCTCGCCATGTGCGCGTCTCGGTGCCGGCGTGCGGCAGCATCGCGGAGTGGAACTTCTCACTGCCCGCCCGTGACTGGCGCCACTGGAAGAACATGATCCCGTCCGCGCCGCGCGCGATCGACTGCGCCGTTTCGGCGGCCAGCACGCCGGGGCGCTTGCCGGGGTTGGTGGGGCGCCAGTTCACGGCATCCGTCGCCTGCTCCATCAGCAGCCAGGGCACTCCGGGCTTCAGGGAGCGGACCAGGTCGCGCTGGAACGCCGCGTCGCGCACCCGGTGCGGATTCGTCGGATCCGGATAGCAGTCGTCGGCGATCACGTCCATGAACGGCGCCCACGTGCGGTAGTCGGCGGGTTTGAACGGTCCCATGAAGTTGGTCGTGATGGGCTGGGTCGCCCCAGCCTCGAGCAGGATCTCCCGCTCCATCAGGTAGCACTCCAGCAGCATGTCCGACGTGAAGCGCCGCCAGTCGAGCATCGACGACGGATTGTGGCTGTAGGGGGCGAGCCGCGGCGGGAAGATCTCGTCGAAGTCCCCGTAACGCTGCGACCAGAAGTTGGTGCCCCACGCATCGTTGAGCGCATCGATCGCCCCGTACCGGGCGGCGAGCCATCCGCGGTACGCGTCGCGCGCGGCATCCGAGAAGTCCATCCACAGGTGGCAGCCGAACTCGTTGCCGACGTGCCACATCACCACTGCGGGGTGAGCGACGTACCGGTGCGCAAGACGGCGGACCAGGTCTCCGGCGAGCCTGCGGTAGGTCGGCGACGACGGCGCGAAGTGCTGGCGACTGCCTGGCCAGTACGAGGCGCCGCTCTGGTCGGCCGGCAGCGTATCGGGGTAGGTCGCACTCACCCACGGCGGAGGCGACGCGGTCGCGGTCGCCAGATTGACCTGGATGCCGCCGGCGTGCAGCGTGTCGATCACCGTGTCGAGCCAGTCGAAGTCCCACACGCCCTCCGCGGGCTGGATCCGCGACCAGGCGAAGATGCCGAGGCTGACGATGGTGACGCCCGCCTCCCGCATCAGGCGCACGTCCTGGTCCCACACCTCTTCCGGCCACTGGTCGGGGTTGTAGTCGGCGCCGTACAGCACGAGTCGTCTCCTGGAGGGATGGGGTGAAGCGGGGAATGCGGTCAGGAGGCGCGGCGGCGCCCCGGACGCTCCGGAATGGCGACGGCGGCCATTGCAGCGCAGCCGAGGCCGGCGATGATGAGCGGGGGCAGCGCCCAGGTGACGACCACGACGAACACGACGGTCGCGACGAGGTACATCGCGCCACGGAGATCTCCGATGAGAACCGCGGGGACGACCGTGACCGCTGCCCGCCAGCCGCGTTCCGGGGTCCAGGCCGCTGCCGCGGCAAGCAGCGTCACACCGACCGCGGCGAGCCCGACCCACCCGACGGCGGCGATCACGGGACCGCCGGGAAGGGCGCCCGAGTTCGCGAGGTCGATGTCGAGCAGGAGGATCGCGGTGAGCACGAGTCCGACGACGCCCACCACCAGTCCCGGCAGGATGCCGGTGCGCATGTCCGCCCAGAAGAACGCGAGACGCGAGTCCTCCCCGTGCAGGTAGCGACGCAGGTGCCGGATGCCGGCGGCCAGCGCCGCCGGAAGGGTGATCAGGGGGATCGACAGGAGGGTGATCAGCGTGCCGATCATGAGGACCTCGCCGAACAGGGCGAAGCCGGCTTTGGCCCCGGGGAACCGCGCGATCGCGTCTTCTCCGGTGGGGCCGGCGCCGGATGCGGCAGCCCGGCGCGCGGCCTTCTCTTCCCGTCTGGTCAAGGTGGGCATGTCAGCCCTTCAGGCCTTGGGTGGCGACGCCGTCGACGAGGAAGCGCTGGAAGACGAGGAAGAAGAGCAGGACGGGGAGGAGGGCGATGAAGGAGGCGGTGACGGTGGCGCCGTAGTCGCTGGAGGAGGTCTGGTCGTTGTAGAGGCGGAGGGCGATGGGGAGGGGGTAGTTCTCCGGGGACGTCAAGTACAGCAGCGGGCCGAGGAAGTCGTTCCAGGCCCAGATGAACGCGAAGATCGCGCAGGTGATCAGGGCGGGGCGGATCAGCGGCAGGATGATCGACCAGAAGATGCGGAGGTGTCCGGCGCCGTCGATGCGGGCTGCTTCGTCCATGTCGCGGGGCATCTGGCGGATGAACTGGACCAGCAGGAACACGAAGAACGCTTCGGTGGCGAGGAATTTCGGCAGCAGCAGCGGGATGAACGTGTCGACCAGGCCGAGGCTGTTGAACAGGATGTACTGCGGGATGATCACGACGTGGAACGGCAGCAGCAGGGTGCCGATCATCGCGGCGAACAGGATCCCGAGGCCTTTGAACTGGATGCGGGCGAACGCGTACGCCGCCAGCGCGGACGAGAGCACGGTGCCGATCACGGAGCCGACGGCGATGAGCAGGCTGTTGCCGAAGAAGCGGAGCATGGGGACGCCGGCGATGCCTTCGGACACCTTGATGTAGTTGTCGATAGTCGGGTTATTGGGCAGCAGGCCCATGTTCTGCCCGAACTCGGCGTTCGGTTTGAACGTCGACAGGAACAGCCACACCAGCGGGTAGAGCACGACCGCGGTGATCGCGATCAGCACGATGAACCAGATCACCGTCTGCCAGGTGGACCGCTTCACCCTCCGGCGCGGGCTAGTGGTCTTGGAGTCCGGGTCGACCTCGTTCTCGGTGAGGATGAGCGCGTTCTCGGCGAAGGATGAGGTGGTCATTTGCTGTCTCCTGCGTAGTGCACCCAGGACCGTTGGGTGCGGAAGAGGATGAACGCGATGATCGCGACGACCACCAGCAGCACCCAGGCGATCGCCGAGGCGTACCCCATCTGCCCGTCACTGAATCCGCGCTTGTAGAGGTACAGGGTGATGAAGTTCGTCATCCCGGCGGGACCGCCGGACCCGTTGCTGATGATGTACGCCGAGGCGAACACCTGGAACGCGCCGATCAGACCCAGCAGCAGGTTGAAGAAGATCACCGGCGACAGCAGCGGGATCGTCACCGCCCGGAACCGATGCCAGGGACCGGCGCCGTCCATCTCGGCCGCCTCGTACAGTTCCTTCGGGATCTGCTTCAGCCCGGCCAGGAAGATCACCATCGTCGCACCGAACTGCCAGATCGCCAGCAGGATCATCGCCGGCAGCACCAGCGCCGGGTTCCCGATCCACCCGCCCAGATCGAGGCCGAAGAACGACAAGCTGTTGTCGACCGGGCCGTCGTTGGCGAACATCGCCCGCCACACGATCGCCACCGACACCGACCCGCCGATCAGCGACGGGGCGTAGAACGCCGACCGGAAGAACCCGGCCCCCTTGTCGCGGTAGTTCAGCAGCATCGCCACCCCGAGCGCGGCCGCAAGGGTGATCGGGGTACCCACCAGCACATAGATCAGCGTGATCTGCGCCGACTGGATGAACGACGGATCCGACGTGAACATCCGGATGTAGTTGTCCAACCCGATCCACTTCGGCGGGCTGAAGATGTTGTAGCTCGTGAACGACAGGTACAGCGAATACACCATCGGGATGATCGTCAACCCGAAGAACCCCACCAGCCACGGGATCAGGAACCCGTAGCCTGCGAGCGACTCCTTCACCAGCCGCTTCCGCTGACCCGGACGATTCAGCTGCTCAGCCTTCTCGGTGCGCACGAGCGCTCGGCGTGACGACTTCTTCCCGGTCACGATGACTCTGGTCGCAGTGGTGGTCACGTCGACTCTCCTGGCTTGTATGGGGCGGATGGTGGAGGGGGGCGGGGTTCGGATGCCGCGGCATCCGAACCCCGTCGATCTCACTGGTTGAGGACGACGTCCATCTCGGAGAAGAACTGCGACACAGCCTCGTCGACGGTGATCGTCCCGAAGTTGAGCTCGACACCCAGCTGACGGAACTTCTCCTCCAGCGTGCCGTATCCGGTGATCGGCACGGGCGGGGCGTCGCCGAGGCGGTCGGCGATGGACTCCTCGTAGTCGGCGATCTGCTGGCTCAGCGGGTCGAGGTCAGCGGCGGCCAGCGCCGTCGCGGACGCGGGGATACCGCGGTTGGTTCCGAAGATCTCGCCCGACTGCGGCGAGTTGATCAGGAAGTTCACCAGTGTCGCGGCCGCCTCGGGGTGGTCGGTGTTCGCCGAGATCGAGTGCAGCTGAGAGGCCTTCAGGTACAGATCCTTCGCACCCTCCTCCGTCACCGGCGGTGCGACCAGCGACAGTTCGGTGTAGTCCGCGCCGAGGTTGCCGAGATACCCGGAGCCGAAGTTGTCCCATGTCAGCTCGGATGTGGCCAGCGCGGTGTCGAAGCCGGACTTGGGGTAGACCTCTTCGAGGGTCTGCTGGGGGACGACGACACCGTCGCGGATGTCGGTTCCGGACTCCCAGTACGCCGTCAAGTCCTCCTCGGTGAAGTTCGGCTCGCCCTCCTGCGTGAACAGGTCCTCGCCCTTTGCGCGCTGCTGGATCTCGAAGCTCTGGATGCGGCCGGTGTAGTCCGTGCCACCCCAGATCGTGCCGCCGCCGGCATCCGTCACCTCGGCCATCCACTCCTGGTAATCGTCCCAGCTGCCACCCTCGAAGTCCTCGACGCCGAGCTGTTCGAGCAGCTTCGGGTTCGTGTACATGCCCCACGCGTTCGTGGAGGTCGGAATGCCGGTCGTGACGTCGTTCACGACACCGATGCCGAGGATGTTGTCGCTCAGCGGCTCGGTGTCGATGATGTTGCCGAGGTAGGGGTCGAGGTCCAGCAGCAGACCGTTCTCGGAGTACTGCCGGAGATAGTTCATGTCGGTCGCCATGACGTCGGGGAGGTTCTTGCCCGCCGCCTCGGTCTGACGCTTCTCCCAGTACTCCGGGAATCCGAGGAACGAGGAGTTCACGGTGATGTTCGGGTACTCCTCTTCGAACGCCGCGATCACCTTGTTGTAGAGGTCGGCGCGCACGTCGTTGCCCCAGAAGGCGAGGTCGAGCGTGACCTCTTCATCGGGGTCGAACGTCGGAACGGCGTCGGGAGCCGCACCGCTTCCGCCTCCGGCGCAACCGGCCAGAACGAGTGCCGCCCCGGTGACCAGGGCGAGGGTCGAACCGACCCGCTTCTTGCTGAACATCCTTGTTCCTCTCGTGAACGACTGCGTCCGGCTTCCCGTCGAAGACGATATGGGAAAGCGCTTGCCGGTAACCGTACTACGCAGAAAAACGTTTCGCAAGGCTGGATATTTCGAACGCCAGCGTTTCTCCCCATCCGTCCGCCGGGGTGATCGTGATCTTCGTGTCGCCGAAACGCTGGGTCCACTCGCCGGCGCGACCGAGGAAAGGCTGGACGGCCGCGATGACCTCGTCCGAGTCCACTCGGTCCACGACGATCCAACGCCCTGCACCGAACGTCTGCGATGAGGACCACGGCTCGGCGGTCAGCCACTCGGCGATGACCACGGTTGCCCCTGCCTCGGCGCGCGATCTGACCAGAGCCAGGGTCCGTCTCGGGAGTCGGCTCCCGACGACGAAGAGGAGCTCGGGTGCGCCGAGCCGGGCGTCGGTGACGTGCTCGTCGAAGACCAGGACGTTCCTCGACGCATGGAAGAGGCCGTGGACGCGCGTCTGCTCTGCGGCGCCTCGCGGGAGGGGGAACTGCGCACGCGGTACGTCATCCAGCAGTGCACGAGGGAACTCGTACCCCGCGATGTGCAGCGAGCTGCCGTGTGCGGGGATCGTCCCGTGCGAGATGACGTGCCATGCCTCGAAGACGCTGCGCGAAGTCTCGGGAGCAGTCGCCGACCGGTTCCCGAACGGGTGTCGGCCGCGTCCGAAGTCGCTGTCCTCGGCATGGATGATCACGACGTCCGCCGTGGCTTCGTCGAAGCTCCAGCGCAACGGGGTGGCCGGCACGTAGTCCCGCACGAACTGCTGCCAGACCTCGCCGTACTCGGTGAGGACGATCGCATCGTCGCCGGCGTGCCGAAGGAGCACATCGAGGTTCTCGACGAACATCGCAGACGGCGCGAACAGGTAGGCCATCCGGAGAGCGGAGGCGAACTCCGCGGGCGAATGGCCGGGGAACCCCGGCGCGCGCGTGATCCACGGGCCGATGTCGGGGCCCCACAGATCAGCGCAGATCCAGAGATCGCGGCCGTACTGAAGCGACGCCCCGAGGGCTGTCGCCAGTTGGAGGGGCTGGAAGGACTCCTTCATCACTTTCGGAGTCGGCGTCATCCCCGCGCGGGCGAAGGTATGGAACAGGACGGGGAACACCTGTTCGGCGAGGACGGGCACGCGCGCAGCGGTCGCACGCCCGGCCGACCCGTGATCGACGGCGTGCGCGACGTCGCCCACGATCCCCCGGATCGTCGTGTCGATCAGACCGATCGATTCGTCGGCGCTCAGGCCGGCCGTGTCGCCGAAGTGCGGCAGGAACGCGTCCTTCCGATACTGCGAGGCGTGCAGCTGCAGATGTTCGGGCTCGTCGTAGAGCACGCCGGCGAGCCGTCCGCATCCGACGGCAGCCTCGATCTCCGCGGTCGGAAGATCGTATCGATTGGTGCCCTCGACGTAGGGCCCGTTGATGTTGCCGAACTCATTGCCCAGGACGACGTCGATCCCCGCGTCATCGAGGTCGCGGAGCATCCGGTCGCCGGTCGGCTCGGTCGGGATCACGTGGTGCACGTAGAAGTCGGCGCCGAGTCGCCGCAGCGCGGCGACGAATCCTCCCGGCGACATGGGCGGGTCCTGCGAGGCGATCGTCACGCCGGTGCCGGTGCGCATGATCGCGTCCGACCCGGCGCCCGCCCAAGGATCGTGCATCGCGACGACCGGTCCCTGGATGCCGAGGGCTGGACGATCCTGCGGTGTGTTCACTGCGAGTTCCTGTCTGCAGGACGCTGGACCGGGTGCTCGAACGGATCGAGCACCCGGTGGGTTCACTGGGCCAGGGCGACGTCCATCTCGGCGAAGAACTGCGCGACCGCCTCGTCGATGGTGAGCGTGCCGAAATCCAATTCCTCGACCAGTTCGCGGAATTTCTCGTGAAGCGATCCGTATCCGACGATCGGCACCGGCGGCGCGTCGCCGAGACGATCGGCGATGGATGCCTCGTAGTCGGCGATCTTCTGGCTCATCTCGTCGAGGTCCGCGGCGTCACGAGCGATCTGCGACGCCGGAAGACCGCGGTTCGTGCCGAAGATCTCGCCGGATTCCGGTGAGTTGATCAGGAAGTCGATCAGCATCGCAGAGGCGAGCGGCTGCTCGGTGCTCGCTGCGATCGAGTACATCTGCGACGCCTTCAGGTACAGGTCCTTCCCGCCGGTCTCATCCAGCGGCGGGGCGATCAGCTCGAGCTCGTATCCCTCCCCGAGGTTGCCCAGGAAGCCGGATCCGGTGTTGTCCCAGGTGAGGTCGCTCGTGGAGAGGGCCGCATCGAAGCCCGTGAGCGGAGCGATCTCGGAGAGTCGCTGCTGCGGAACGAGCGCTCCGGACTCGCGCAGCGGCTGGATCGCTTCCCAATAGGCGGTGAGGTCCGCTTCGTCGAATCCGGGTTCGCCTTCGTCGGAGAACAATTCGCTGCCCTGGGCGCGCAGGTACAGCTGGAAGTTCGTGAAGCGGCTCGTCGGATCGACCCCACCCCACACGTCCACACCAGCGCTCTTGCCTGCCTCGCTGACCTCGGCCAGCCAGTCGTAGTACTCGTCCCAGGTGCCCTCCGTGAAGGCATCGACGCCCAGTTCATCCAGCAGCGTCGAGTTGAGGAACATCCCCCAGGAGTTCGTGGCGAGCGGGACGGCGGCGGTCACGCCGTCGACGACGCCGGCCTCGAGCACGGCGGCGCTGAGCGGCTCGGTCTGGATCGTCGTCCCGAGGTACGGCGCCAAGTCGAGCAGCGTCCCGTTCTGCGCGTACTGACGGAGATAGGCGAGGTCCATCGTGACCACGTCCGGCAGGCCGGCGCCCGCGGCCTCCACCTGGCGCTTCTCCCAGTAGTCCTCCGGAGCGAGGAACAGCACCTTGACGTCGATGTTGGGATTCTGCTCTTCGAACACGGCGACGGCTTCCTCGTACAGCGCAGCGCGGACGTCGTTGCCCCAGAACGAGAACGAGATCGAAACGTTCTCCGCGGGATCCAGCGTCGTCTGGGGTGCGGCATCCGGACTGGACGCACAGCCTGCCAAGAAGGCTGCCGTAACGCTGCCGGCAACCGCGCCCAGGGCGATCCTGCGCGAACGCGACTTCGTGAACATCATTGTCACCTTTCGATCCGTGCGAGAAACCGGTTTCTCGCCGATGTGAAGACAGTCTGACAAACCGGTTGACCGAAATCAAGCCGGAATCGTCGCGAGCAGGCGGCCGTCGAGAACCAGGAGGCGGACCACGTGCACGGCGCTGCGACGCTGATCGAGTTCAGCGACGTCCGCGATCTCGCTGCCGTCCCACCACGGATGGGTGAAGTGAAAGAGCCGGGCGGTCTCCCCGACGACCACCACCGAACCGTGCCGCCCGACCTGAGAACCGTCGCGCGCGCGGTCGTGCTCGCCGAGGATGACCGCGTCCTCGTCGCCCTGGCGCTCCCATGTCGTCGCATCGACGGAGCGATGGACCGCCATCCCGCGCCACTCATCGGTGAGCATCCACCACCAGCCGCCGAGCGGGAAGACGAACGGCCCCTCGTGCGGCCGCCCGCCGATCACCCGGCCCTCGACCCGCCAGTCGTCCAGGTCGGCCGACACCGCTGCCCACGTGGTCGACTCGTCCGCCTCATCCTTGTACCAGAGTCGCCACACGCCGTCCGGGCAGGATGCGACGGCGGCATCGATGACACGGTCGCTGGAGAGCGGGACGACGCCGCGTCGGCGCCACTGCGCGAGGTCGTCGGACTCGTAGTCGACGATGCGCCGTGCGTGTCCGTCCCAGCGATCCGGGACGCCGTCGATCTCGGTCAGGTACATGCGCCACCGGGTGCCGTCGTGGACGACATCCGGCGCCCAGTGCGTCCGATCGATGTCGGCGGGCGGCGCGCCCGCGCGAAGGTGCAGGCCCGAAGCATCCGGCTCGAGGGTCCCCACGTACGACCAGTCGACGCCATCCGGGCTGTGCGCTATCCCGATCCGGCTGCCGTGCACCCACGCGACGCCCGGGCCGGGATCGGGGTGGGTCGCCCGCCGCTGCGTGTAGAACATCCACCACGTCCCCTCGGCGAGGACGACGGTGGGATCAGTCGCACCGTCATAGACCGGGTCGCGGTAGATCTGCCGTGGAGCGCGAGCGGTGTCGCTCCGCTCGCTCATGGATGCACCCTCATCGACCCGGGCGCAGATCGGTGACGGGACTGGCGAACCCGCGACGGTGGGTCGGATGCGCGGCCAGCGCGGCGGGCGTGATCACCGCTCCGCCGGCGGCGGCAGAGGCGTAGATGGCGGCGACGATCTCGAACGAGCGCGCCGGCTCATCGGCCGTCGGCGGAAGCGGGGCGCCGGACAGCAGCGCGTCGAAGACGTCCCGCAGCAGGGGGGCGTGATCGCTGCGCTCCTCCACCTCGGGAAGCGCCCACGTCGCCGCCTCGACCTCGTCGACGTGCGGGGCGGCGGTGATGCGCCAGTTCTCGTGTCCGTGACCGTAGAGGTGGTCGACGGTGATCGTCGCCTTCTGCGTATCGATGCGGATCGAGCTGGTCTCACGCGGAGACACGGCGCTGGAGACGACTTGGGCGACGGTGCCGCCGGCGAAGGTGATCGTCGCGGTCGAGACGTCTTCGGTCTGCGTCTCGCGATCCAGGCGCCAGAGCCGGCCCTGCACCCCGGTCCATTCGCCGAGCAGGAAGGCGAGCAGATCGAGCTGATGGATGCCGTGGCCCAGCGTCGTCCCGCCGCCTTCGGTCTCCCACTTGCCGCGCCAGGGCACCGCGAAGTAGTCCTCGCCCCGATACCAGAGGGTTTCGCAGGTCGCCACGAGTGGCCTGCCGAGCGCACCAGCGCTCAGGAGCGAGCGCACATGCGCAGCAGCCGTGCCGGTGCGCTGCTGGAAGACGACCGCGAGTCGGCGATCGGCGGACCGGGCGGCGGCCAGCATCGCGTCGAGCTCGGCCAGTGAGGGAGCCGGCGGCTTCTCGACCACCACGTGCGCGCCGGATTCCAGGGCCGCGATCGCCTGTGCGGCGTGCGCCACCGGTGGAGTGCACACCAGCACGACGTCCGGATGCTCGGTGGCCAACAGCTCCTCCAGCGTGTCGTACACCGCCGGAACGTCCCACTGCGCCGCGAACCGCTCTGCGGAGGAGCGATCGAGGTCGCTCGCGGCGACGAGGGCGGCGCGCGGGTGGGCGGCGACCGCACGGGCATGCGCCTGCGCGATCGCGCCGGTGCCGACGATCGCGCAACGAAGAGTCGCGCCCCGGTTGTCGTGCTCTGACATCAGATCTCCTCCGTGAAGTCCCAGGTGCGCAGGCGTCCGCACATCCCGAATCGGCGCGACCCGGCATCCGGCTCCGCTCGTCGTACCGACGCGCCTGCCATCGCGCCGGCCTGCCCGGCCGCAAGGGCGTCGAGTTGCGCGCGCGTGCGTGCCGTCTCGGCCGCGACGCTCGCCTCCCAGGTGTCCCGCCACTGTGCGACACGTGGCCGCACCAGCCGGGCGGCGCGTTCGAGCAGCTCGGCGTATGCGACCGGACCTCGGGCGCGGATCGCCTCCCGCAGCTCCAGGTAACCGGTCATGGCGAGGTCGCGCCGGCGGCGCGCGGCATCCGCTCGCTGCTCCTCGCTGCCTGGCGGCAGCGCCGCCGCCCGAGCGTACTCGTCCGGGTCAGCCAGCACCGTCGCCGGGAAGGTGAGGACGGCATCGCCCGCCTCGGGGAGTCCGCCGTTCTGCATGACGACCAGCAGCCGCAGGTTCCCGTGGTTGACGAGGCGATGAACGGTGCCGGGCGAGAACCACAGCACGCTCCCCTCGCCGAGCGGATGGATGGCCGCGCCGTCGCGGTCGATCGTGTGCACCGCCCCGGAACCGCCGGTCACGACGTATCCCTCGCTGGAGGCGGTGTGCAGGTGGGGCGATCCGCCGCAGAGCCCGTCGACCGCCTCCCAGTCGTAGACCTGGAGATCGCTCACGGCGACAGCGCCGGGAAAGCGCGGTGTGCTCTGCGTCACGGATGCAGCTCCTCGGCCAGCTCGGCGAGCTCGGCCGCTCTCCACACCCTGTCCAGGAACACGTGACGGTGGGTGAGCGCCAGCTCTTCGCCGTCTCGGAGCACGATCTCCTGGTCGAACGAGGGCGACGGCGCCAGCACGGGGATCGGCTCGCTCCGGACGAACCACCGGATCGCCGGTGCCGCCGACGACGTCCCGGCGAATGCGAGCACCGTCGCTCCCCCATCGACGTCGTCGTGCTGACCGGTGAACCCGACCCAGTCGGCGGCGCGTCCCATCAGATCACCGGCGGTCCGATCACCCGCGGCGATCACCTCGCCACCGGTCCAGGCACGCGGCATGCGCAGGAACAGACCGGTGTACCCTGCGGCGGGCCGACCCGCCGTCGTGGGGCTCCCGAGGTGCAGGTCCGCGCCGCGGATGTTCCGGAGGGTGGTGGCGAAGTCGAGCACCCAGTATCCGCGCTCCCGGTCCAGGATCGGGAAGCGATGCGTGCGCGTCTCGGACAGCCACTCCTGCCCGCTGGCCGCGATCCAGGTCAGCTGCTCGCTCATCCCCACATCCGGGCCGGATGCCACGACCTCCGAGAATCCGTCGTGGCGGATGCGCCCGACGTTGTCCAGCCAGACGTACCCCTCGCCCTGGACGAAGGACGGGCCACCCCAGAAGTTGTCCCCCGACACGTGGGTCCAGGTCATCTGCAGACCCTTGTGCCAGCGGTGATCCCACGGTCGGTAGCCGGTGACCAGCCCGCCGTCGAGTGCGCGCAGCGGATGCCAGTACGGCTTCGGCGACTCGACCGCGGGCGCGTCGGGCGCGAACACGTAGCGCCCGATCTCGATGTCGCCCGCGGTGACGACCACGTCGTCGGGTCGGATGTCGAGGGTCGGATTCTCAGCCATGCCAGCGGTGTCCGGTTCTGTCGTCTGCGGGATCGGGACTCTCATCGTCTCAGCCGGCCTGCGTCGCGTGCAGGGTCGCATAGCGCCCGGCGGCGGCCAGCAGGGCATCGTGCGCGCCCTGTTCGACGATCCGGCCGTCTTCGAGCACGACGATCCGATCCGCCTGCCGGATGGTCGAGAGCCGATGCGCGACCACCAGGGTCGTGCGGCCCCGCATCAATCGGCTGAGCGCCTCTTTGACGAGCTCCTCCGACTCGGGATCCAACGCGCTGGTGGCCTCGTCCAACAGCAGGATGCGCGGGTCGCGCACCAGTGCGCGGGTGATCGCGAGCCTCTGGCGCTGCCCGCCGGAGAGGCGCGCGCCGCGTTGACCGACGACGGTGTCCCAACCCTGCGGCTGGGCCGCGACGAACTCGAGCGCGTTCGCGTCACGCAGCGCGGCGAGTGCTCGCTCATCATCCAGGTGCGGCAGACCGTAGGCGATGTTCTCGCGGATCGTGCCCTCGAACAGCACGGATTCCTGCGGCACCACCGAGATATGCCGCCTGGCGGTCCGCAGATCGAGGGTCTGCATGTCGGCGCCGTCGAGGAGGATGCGCCCACCGGTGGGCCGGACGAACCCCAGCACGAGGTTGAGCAGTGTCGACTTGCCCGACCCCGATGAGCCCACGAAGGCGACCGTCTCGCCCTCAGCGATGTCGAGTTCGACAGCGTGCACCGCGTCCGTGTCGGCGCCCGGATAGCGGTGGCTGACCCGTTCGAGCCGCAGACGCCCCTGGACCGCGGGAACCGCGCGCTTGCCCTCGTTCTGCTCGAGGTCCGGCTCCTCGAGGACCTCGGCGATCGAGCGGACCGACTCGATGCCGCGGGCGCCGACCGGGATCAGCATCAGCAGCTGCGTGAGGCCCTGCGTGAGCAGCGCGAAGTAGCTGGCCAGCAACACGACCTCGCCGGGAGTGATCGGAAGGATGCCGGTGAGCGAGAAGACCGCCGCGAGCACGAGGCATCCCACCCCCAGCAGCTGCATCATCACCCACGAGATGGATGCGACATGGCCGTTGAGCATGTCCAGTCGCAGGCCGGCGTCGCGCACGCCCTCGGCGCCGTCGGCGACGCGACTGACCGCGGTCTCCTCCAGACCATGCGCGCGCGTCACGGGGATGAGCGACGCCATTTCGCCGACGCGCGCCGAGAAGCCCTCCATCTCGCGCCGGAACACCTCGTTGCGGGTCCGCGAGCGGCGACTCAGCGACGAGCGCAGGATCAGTGCGATCGGCACGGCGAGCGCGTACACGGGGAGGAACTCGGGAACCATGATCGCGGTCATGCTGATGGCACCGATCAGCACCATGACCGAGGACAGCAGCGGGTGGGTCACCTGCTGCAGCATCAGCTCCACGTTCTCGACATCGCGCACAACTTTGGTCTGCACGATCGAGGCGCTCACCCGTGTGTGGTAGCCGATCGAGAGGCTCTGCAGTCGCGCGGCGAGGGCGTTGCGCAGGTCCGCGCCCGTATCGCGCACCACCGTCATGAAGTTGCGCGTGTAGATGATGTGGTTCGGATAGTTCTGCACGAGGAGCACCACGGCGATGGCGAACCAGCCAAGGACGGCGGTCACCGAGCCGCCGTCGGCGACGATGTCGATGACCTCCGCGGTGATGACCGGAAGGAACCAGAGGGGGATCTCCTTCAGCGCGAATGCGACCAGTGCGATCGTCAGCCGGCCGGGCCGACGCGCGAGCAGTCGAAGCACGGAGCGGGTGGGTCGGGACCCGTCGATGAGGCCGCCGGCAGACATGTGCGCCGCCATCACGAGAGCGCGCCGGTCAGCGCGCGCAGCTCGGCCGGGTCGATCGCCGAGGGACGCCAGCGGCTGTCCGTGCGGAATCCGATCGGCGTGCGCATCTGGACGAGATGTTTCGCCGATGCCGGGTAGGTGGGGGCCATGCCGTGCTCGACGCGGACGAGCTCGTCCTGAAGCGCGATCGCGGCATCCAGCTGTCCCGAGCGTGCCAGTTCGATCACCCGCAGCGCGAGGTCGGGGTAGACATTGGCGATCCAGCCCGACAGCCCGGCGACTCCGATGCCGACCGATTCGGCGAGGTTCTCGATCCCCGCGTTGAGGATGCGCATCGGCGTGCCTTCCGTGACCCGCACGCGTTCGCTCATGCGCGCCAGATCGTGACTGGTCTCCTTGAAGAACGCGAAGCGTCCGGTCGCCGCGAGCTCCTGCACCGTCTCGGTGCTGAGCAGCCGGTGGTAGGGAAGCGGGCACTCGTAGAGGCCGAACGTCACGTGCGGAATGGCTGCGAGCACGTGCGCGACGATCGCGAGCAGCTGCTGTTCGTCCGCCTCCTGCGGCACGAGTCGCGAGGCGATCAGGACCACGGCATCCACTCCCGTCGCCGCCAGCAGACTCGCCGAGACGGCGATCTGCTCCGCGGTCCCGCTGTCGCTGACCGCGGCGACCACCGGTACCCGGCCGTCCGCGCGGGCGACGACCCGCGCTGCGATCGCGAGCCGTTCGGGCTCATCGAGCTCGTACATCTCGCCCGAGAGCGCGACCGGGAACAGGCCCGCCGATCCCCACCCGATCAGCGCGTCGGTGTATCTGTCGAGGACGGCCAGATCGACGTCACCGGCATCGGTGAACGGTGTCAGCATGACCGGCCACACGCCGTACCCCGAATCCGGATCCGTCAGCAGCGACGAACGGATGCTGGAGTGGGTAAGCGCTTTCTCAGCCATGACGACATGCTAGCCGCGCTCTCCGCCGAGGCGACACCCCGCGGGAGAATCCGGACGCCGCGGCGCCCTCAGTATCCGCTCGTCGACTCCCGCACCGACAGCTCGGGACGGAAGACGACCGTCTCGCGCACCGCCTCGGCGCCGGCGGCGATGGCGCGCACGAGCACCTCGCCGGCGTGGCGGCCCATCTCGCGCGCGGGCTGCCGAACGGACGTCAGCGGCACGGCGGCGACGGAGGCGAACTCGATGTCGTCGTAGCCGACGACCGCGATCTCTCCCGGCACCCGCACCCCGGAGCTGATCAACCCGTACACCAATCCGCAGGCCAGATGATCGTTGGTCGTGACGATGCCCTCCGGTCGTGAGTCGGCGGGCATCGCCGCGATTCGCGCGCCGAGCGTCTGACCGACCGAGGCCGTCGTCCGCGACGACCAGATGACGTCCAGCCGGGAATCGGGGCACGCGGCGACCGCATCGCGGGTCCCCTGCAGCCGCTCGCGCACCTGTCGCACCTCTTCGCGCGCGCCGACGAAAGCGAGGGATCGCCGGCCCTGAGCGAGCAGGTGGTCGGCGGCGAGGCGGCCGCCGGCGACATCGTCGAATGACACGGAGGACAGCTGCCCGGCATCGTCCACCGCATCGACGAGGACGACCGGGATCCGCCGCACCCTCAGCCGCTCCAGCGATGCGGCCGAAACGCCGTAGGGCGAGATCAGCATCCCCTCGACCTCGACCCGCTCGAACAGCTCGATGTGGCCGCGCTCCTTGACGACGTCGTCGTCGCTGTTGCCGACGAGGATCCGATACCCCGCGGCGGCTGCGGCCTCTTCGGCTCCGCTGACCAGCGCGGCGAAGAACGGGTTGGCGATGTTGATGACCGTCATGCCCAGCAGCCCGCTGCGGCGGGCGCGCAGTTGGCGCGCTGCCTGCAGCGGCACGTACCCGAGCGACTCGGCGGCCGCTGTCACCTTCGAGACGAGCGCAGCACTGACGGTGTCCGGCTTGTTGAGCGCGTTGGAGACGGTGCTGATCGAAACGCCGGCCCGAAGGGCGACATCACGGATGCCGACACGCGCCACGCCCGTCCCCGTTCTCCCCGCCCGTTCGCCTTCGCCGGGAAACGGTTGCCGCCCAGTGTGTCAGACGTGCCCGCGTGCTATCGTCGGAAAGCGGTTTCTCAGCGAACGATGAAAGGTTCGGAGCAGTGCGACGACGCTATGCCCTCCTCGGCGCGGGGTCTCGCGCGCACATGTACGTCGACGCGATCACGGGCGAGTACGCCGACCGGGCGAGCCTCGTCGCCATCGGCGAGCCCAACCCGGTCCGCGCCCAGCATCACCTCGAACGGGTCGTCTCCCGCGGTCAGGACGCACCGAGCCTGTGGAGCCCCGACGACCTCGAGGAGATGATCCGCGCCGAGCGCATCGACCGGGTCATCGTCACCGCGAGGGACGACCAGCACGCGGGACTCATCGTCCGCTCGCTCGAGGCAGGCGCCGACGTCGTCGTCGAGAAGCCGCTGACGATCGACGCGGAGAGTGCGGCGGCGATCGAAGCAGCGGCCGAGCGCACCGGGCGCTCGGTGGTGCTCACCTTCAACTACCGGTACTCGCCGCGCAACAGCGCACTGCGCCAGGTGATCCAGGACGGACTGATCGGGCAGGTCACCTCGATCGACTTCTCCTGGATGCTGGACACCAAGCACGGCGCCGACTACTTCCGCCGCTGGCACCGCCAGAAGGTCCACTCCGGCGGACTGCTGGTGCACAAATCCAGCCACCACTTCGACCTCGTCAACTGGTGGATCCGCTCGACCCCGGTGCGGGTGTTCGCCTCCGGCGGGCTGCGCTTCTACGGCGATGAGAACGCGGCAGAGCGCGGACTCGCGGATCGGCCCGCCCGCGGCACCCATGACGGCGACCACGACGCGTTCGAACTCGACCTGCGCGACGATCCTCAGCTCGCGCAGCTCTACCTCGACGCCGAACAGCACGACGGGTATCTCCGCGATCAGGACGTCTTCTCCTCCGGGATCACCATCGAGGACAACCTCGCCCTGGTCGTGGACTACGCCTCCGGTGCGACTCTGAGCTATTCGCTGAACGCCCACGCGCCGTGGGAGGGCTACCGCGTCGCGGTGAACGGCACCGAAGGCCGCGCCGAACTCGAGGTCATCGAGCGGGGCGCCGTCCTGGCGGGGGAAGGCCTGCACCCGGCGCTGGATCCGAGCGCCGTCCACGCCGGCGCGGGCGCGTCGACCAGGCCGGAGGGCGAGCGTCTGCTCGTTCAGCGTCACTGGAGCGAAGCGGTCGAGGTGCAGATCCCCGCCGAGGCGGGAGGACACGGGGGCGGAGACGCACTCCTGCTGGCCGATGTGTTCGTCGGGCCGTCCGACGATCCGCTCGGCCGCCCCGCGGACTGGACCGACGGCGTGCAGTCGATCGCGGTCGGCATCGCCGGGAACCGCTCGCTCGAGACGGGCCAGCCCGTGCGGGTCGCCGACCTCGGCATCCCGCTCCTGAGCCGCCGATGAGCGAGGTGAGCATCCTCGTCCTCCCCGGCGGCGGCTACGAGTATCGGGCCGACCACGAGGGCGAGCCGGTCGCTGCGTGGCTGCGTGGGCTCGGACTGCGTGCGCGCGTCGTCGACTACCCCGTTCGCGTCGCCCATCCCGCTCCGATCGACGCGGTTCGCACCGAGATCGCGCGGGAGCGCGCCACGAGCTCCGTCGTCGGCGTGCTCGGGTTCTCAGCCGGCGGTCACCTCGCCGGCATGGCGTGCCTGACCGGCGGACCGGACGAACGGGCCGACTTCGGCGTGCTGTGCTACCCCGTCGTCACGATGGGCGCCGATGCGCATGCCGGCTCCCGCGACATCCTGCTCGGCCCCGACCCCGATCCTGATCTCGGGAACGAGCTGTCGCTGGAGAACCTCGTCACCGCCGACAGCCCGCCCCTGTTCCTCTGGTCGGGCGCTGACGATGACGCCGTGCCGGTCGCCGCGAACAGCTATCGTCTGGCCGCGGCATTCGCGGCAGCCGGTGCACCGCACGAGCTGCACGTGCTCGAGCGTGCCGGGCGGCACGGCGTGGGCATCGACGAACCGGCGGGGATCGCCTCCCGGGCGCTCATCGAGAACTGGCTGCGATCGCGCGGCTTCATCGCACCGTCGGCGGAAGGACGATCGTGAGCAGCGCGTACTCGGCGGCATTCGACTGGGCTCGGCGTCAGGTCGACGGCGGTCGCCTCCCGACGGCCGTCCTCGGCATCGCCGACGCCGACGGCGTGATCGCGCTCGACGCCTTCGGCGCGACGGACGGCCGGGTCGCGCGCGTCGAGGACCACTACCCGCTCTTCTCGGTCACGAAGCCCCTGATGGGCATCACCGCGATGCGTGCGATCGAGCGTGGGCTGCTGACTCCCGAGACTCCGCTCGCCGCCGCGCTGCCGGACTTCGGGGCGGGTCGCGACGACACCGTGCGCCTGCGCCATCTCGCCAGTCACACGTCCGGCATCACCGAGCCTCCGCTCGATGATGCCGTGCCGCTCCGGCAGTCGATCCTGACGGCGGGACGGGACTTCGCCGCCGGCACCGTGTCGCGTTACTCCACCCTCGCCTTCGAGGGGATCGCCGCCCTCACCCAGCACGCCACCGGCGTGGAGTGGGACCAGGCCGTGCACGACTGGGCTGCGCCGATCGGCGCGGACGGTTTCACCCTCGACCCCTCCGTCGACCCGCACGCGGTGATCGACGCCGAGGCGGTCGGCTTCCGGACCGATCGCTTCCGTGCGCTGCGGAGTCCCGGTGCGGGTCTGCTCGGGCGGGCCTGCGACCTGCTCGCCGTCGGCGCCGCGCTCCTGCGTCGTGGCGACCCGGTGCTGCGTGCGCCGGGGCTGGCGATGATGCTGCGCCCGCTGACCGAAGGTATCCCGAGTCTGGATCCCTACCCGCCGGAGCGCGGGTCGGACTGGGGCTTCACCTGGAACCTCCGCAGACGGGCGCCGGGCCTGATCGATCGCGACGTGTACGGCCACGGCGGCTGGGCGGGCGCGGAGTTCTGGATCCACCCGACCGCGGGCGTCGTGCACGTCCTGCTCACCAACCGGGCGCAACGGCCAGGCGTCGACGGCGACGAGCTGCACAACGCCGTCGTCAGCGCGATCTGAGCGACCTCAGCCGCTGAGCGATGTCGCGAGGCGTCTTCCGGCCTCGCGCAGCCACCGAGCCGTGTCGGTCATCGCCGCGGCCGAGGAACCGGCGAGGTCGGTGAGGGAGACGGATGCCGCGAGCGCCGACGTGTCGGCATCCTCGGCGATCCGTCCGGCAGCGACGGCGACCGGCACGCCCGCCGCGCGCGCGATCGAGGCCACATGGGCGGGTGCCTTGCCTGCCGCCGACTGTCCGTCATACGACCCCTCTCCGGTCAGGACGACGGATGCCGCTGCCACGGCGTCGGACAGACCGATGATGTCGGCCACGGCGGCAGCGCCGGGCACGAGCGCCGCGCCCCAGGCCAGCAGTCCGAAACCGGTGCCACCGGCGGCGCCCGCGCCCGGCGCCTGCGCATCGACCGGCAGCAGGGCGGCGAGGCGCGCGAGCCCGGCCTCGGCCCGGAGCACGCCGGCGGCGTCGAGCCCCTTCTGCGGGCCGAAGACTGCAGCGGCACCGGTAGGCCCGAGAAGCGGGTTGGTCACATCGGTGAGCACGATCACGCCGTGCTCGGGCAGGGCGCGCAGCGCCGATAGGTCAGCCGCCGCGACGGCGTCCAGGCCGCGCGCGCCCAGCGGGATCGGCGCGCCCGCGGCATCCGTGAATCGCGCTCCGAGCGCGGTGAGCACTCCGGTGCCGCCGTCGGTGGACGAACTGCTGCCGATGCCGAGCAGCAGCCGCGCCACCCCATGGTCGAGGGCGGCGGCGACCGCCTCGCCGAAGCCGAGCGTGTGCGCGTCGTCGGGGAGCAGCCGGTCGGCGACCAGCTCGATGCCCGAGGTCGATGCGAGTTCCACGACGCCGGTCTCGCCGGGACTGTCCGACGTGGCGGGCAGGAGCACCCAGGACGCTTCGACGGGGTCGCCGTCGGGGCCGGTCACCGTCACCGGCATCCGGCGGGCGCCCGCAACGGCGAGCGCGAACGCGTCGAGGGTGCCCTCACCACCGTCGGCCATCGGCTTGAGGACGATGGTGTCGGCGGGGCGGACCTCGGCCCACCCGTCGGCGAGGGCGGCCGCCACCTCCGCGGCGCCGAGGGTGCCTTTGAACGAGTCAGGAGCCAGGACGACGGTCACGCATCCACGCTATCGTCCGGACTCGCCCGCGCTCGCTCGCACGATCAACCGCGTCGGCACCAGCGCGGTGGTCGGCGCGGCACCGTGGATGGCCGCGATCAGGGCGTCCACCGCGCGCTCGCCAAGCTCGTCGAAGTCCTGGCGGACGGTGCTCAGCGGCGGCCGGTAGTCCGCCGCATCGGCGACGTCGTCGAAGCCCACGACTGCGACGTCCTCCGGCACAGCGCGGTCGGCGTCGGCGAGCGCGCGCAGCAGGCCGAGCGCCATCTGATCGTTCGCGACGAAGACCGCCGAGACGTCGCCGCGCTCAGCGAGTGCTTCACCCGCGACGTGGCCGGAGGCGGCGCTCCAATCCCCGCGCAGCACCGGCGGTGCGACCCGGCCGGCACCTTCCAGCGCCCCACGCCAGCCGCGCTCGCGCTGAGCGGCGGCATACGAGCCCTCCGGGCCGGCGATGTGCCACACCGTGTCGTGCCCCGCCGCCAGCAGGTGCTCGGTCGCCGCGCGGGCGCCGGACTCGTGATCGGACTGCACCACCGTGAAGCGGTCATCCGGCGGGGAATCCACGACCACCACCCGGACATCGGCTGGGACTCCCGCGTCGCGAGCAAGGGCGGTGGCCTCGTTCAGGACGATCGCCCCGTCCACGCCCTGATCGCGCAGCCGCTCGAACGCGTCCGCGAGCTCGCGCGCCGCCGGCACGGTCACGACGGTCAGGGCGTAGCCGCGCACGGCAGCGGCATCGGCCACCGCCTGCAGCATCCGCGAGTTCCCGATCGTGGCGAGCGTGGACACGACCAGGCCGATGGTCTGGGTGCGTCCGGTGCGAAGCGCCCGGGCCGCTCGGTGCGGCCGATAGCCCAGCTGCGCCATCGCCGCCTCGACGCGGGCGCGCGTGAGCGGATCCACCCGCGGGCTGTCGTTGACCACCCGCGACACCGTCTGCCCGGACACACCGGCACGGGCGGCGACGTCGGCCATCGAGACCCGTGCCATCTGGACCTCCTTGCGCCCGAGCTCCTGCGCATAAGTCAGGAATGTTGACGATAACATAGCAGCGCCGTACCATGTTGACGTGAACATTCCTGCACCGGCTCCCGAAACCCTCGGTTTCGGCGTGACCAAGCGCACGACCCATCTGGCCGATGGCCGCGAGCTGATCTACTTCGACGACCCGGGCAGCGAACTCGGCGAGGATCGCGGCGTCGACGCACGCGCCCTCGACCCGCGCCCTGCGACGGCGACGATGCGGCGCGACGTGCTCACCGGGGACTGGATCTCTGTCGCCGCCGCCCGGCAGAACCGCGCCTTCCTGCCGCCGGCGGAGCTCGACCCTCTCGCCCCGCAGACGCCCACGAACCCGTCGGAGATCCCGTCGCGCTACGACGTCGCCGTGTTCGAGAACCGCTCACCGTCGTTCGGGCCGGCCCTGCGCGAGGCGTACGGCGATGCACCGGCAGCCGATGATCCCCCTCGCGGTCTCGCCGACCTGGATGCTCCCGGACTCGGCCGGACGCGCACGTCGGTCGGCCGCTGCGAGGTGGTCTGCTTCAGCCCCGAGCACGCCGGATCCTTCGGCACCCAGACCCCGACACGCGCACGCACCGTCATCGAGGCGTGGGCCGACCGCACCGCAGCGCTGTCGGCGCTGCCCGGCATCGAACAGGTGTTCCCGTTCGAGAACCGCGGCGAGGCGATCGGCGTGACCCTCGCCCACCCGCACGGGCAGATCTACTCGTACCCGTACCTCACTCCGCGTACCCAGCGCCTGCTCGCCGCCATCGATCGCGAGGGGCCTGAGCTGTTCGCGCGCATCCTGACGTTCGAGCAGGACTCTGAGCGTGTGCTGCTGCGCGGCGAGCACTGGACGGCGTTCGTGCCGTTCGCCGCACGCTGGCCGCTCGAGGTCCACCTGATGCCGCACCGCCACGTCGCCGACCTCGCCGGAACGACCGCGGACGAGCGCGACGAACTCGCGCCGCTCTACCTGCGGCTGCTGCGCGGAATCGACGCGCTGTACGACTCCCCGACGCCCTACATCGCAGCGTGGCACCAGGCCCCTGTGCACGTCGGCCGCGACGCGGTGCGCCTCCGTCTGGAGCTGACCTCGCCGCGCCGTGCGGCCGACAAGCTGAAATTCCTCGCCGGATCCGAGGCCGCCATGGGCGCCTGGATCGGCGATGTCCCGCCCGAAACCGCCGCCGAGCGCTTGCGCGAGGCGATCTCGACCGTCCCCGAGGTGACACTATGACCCCCACCGATGCCGTTCACGGACGAAACACGCCGCGACGGGAGAGCCCAGAGCGGCCCGGTTCGTCCGTGAACGGGCACACTCCGGATGCCGCGGC
This sequence comes from Microbacterium pygmaeum, assembly GCF_900100885.1. Taxonomy (NCBI): domain Bacteria; kingdom Bacillati; phylum Actinomycetota; class Actinomycetes; order Micrococcales; family Microbacteriaceae; genus Microbacterium; species Microbacterium pygmaeum. The sequence continues at coordinate 1,000,581 of NZ_LT629692.1, read as the reverse complement.
CCGCGCGCTCTTCGCAGAGCTGACCGGCGCCGACCCGGCGGGCGTGTGGTCGGCGCCCGGCCGGGCGAACCTGATCGGTGAGCACACCGACTACAACGACGGCTTCGTACTGCCGTTCGCGATCGCGCAGCGCACCCACGTCGCGCTCGGCACGCGCGGCGATCAGCGAATCCGCGTCGTCTCGACGGTGGACCCGGTGCCGGTCGAGGTCGGGATCGCCGACCTCGAGATCCTCTTCCCGGACGGGCGCGACGCCGTGCCGGAGTGGGCGACCTACCCGCTCGGGGTCGCCTGGGCGCTGCTGCGCGCGGCGGGTCTCGACCCGGCAGCGCTCCCCGGCGTCGATCTGACGATCGCCTCCGACGTGCCGATCGGCGCGGGGCTCTCCTCGTCGGCCGCGATCGAGAGCGCCGTCGCCCTCGCCCTGAACGACACGTGGACGCTCGGGCTCGACCGGGTCGAGCTCGCCGGGGTCGGCCGGATCGCGGAGAACGAGGCCGTCGGCGCACCCACCGGGATCATGGACCAGATGGCCTCGATGCTCGGCCGCGCCGACGCGGCGATCTTCCTGGACTGCCGGTCCCTGCAGACGGAGGTCGTCGATCTCGGCTTCGCCGGAGCGGGCCTGTCTCTGGTCGTGATCGACACCGGCGTCACACACGCACACTCGACGGGCGGCTACGGCGAGCGCCGGGCTGCCTGCGAGAGAGGAGCCCGGATCATGGGCGTCCCGGCGCTGCGCGACCTCGCGACCTCCGACCTCGATCGGGCCGAGTCGATGATGGATGACGTGACCTTCCGTCGCGTCCGCCACATCGTCACCGAGAACCAGCGGGTGCTGGACACCGTGCGGACCCTGCGCGAGAGCGGCCCACGATCGATCGGCGACCTGCTGCTGGCTTCGCACGCCTCGATGCGCGACGACTTCGAGATCTCGGTCCCGGAGCTGGACACCGCCGTGGAGGCGGCGATGTCCGCCGGTGCGATCGGCGCGCGCATGACCGGCGGCGGGTTCGGCGGAGCGGCGATCGCCCTTGTGGACAACGACCGCGTGGAGGCGGTGCAGGAGGCGGCGATCGCCGCGTTCGAGGCATCCGGATTCCGCTCCCCCACCGTCTTCACGGTCCAGGCATCGGCCGGCGCCGCACGCGAGCACTGACGACGGACGTATCCGGGGCGATCGGCGATCGCAACCCCTGTCGCGCTCGGTGCGCGCCCCGTAGCGTCGCAGACGTGCCGCGGCACCGTGCCGCGGCCGGGAGGAAGAACGTGGCATACATCACCGTCGGCGTCGAGAACTCGGCCGACATCAAGCTGTTCTACACCGACCAGGGCGCCGGACCCTTCAGCGTCGAGGGCCCCGCGAAGACCGTCGTGCTCATCCACGGCTTCCCGTTGGACGGCGAATCGTGGGGCAAGCAGCAGGCGGCTCTGCTGGATGCCGGCTACCGGGTGATCGCATACGACCGACGCGGATTCGGCTCGTCGTCCAAGACCGAGTCCGGATCGGACTACGACACGTTCGCCTCCGACCTCGCGGCGCTCCTGCACACCCTCGACCTGGAGCGGGTGACGCTCGTGGGCTTCTCGATGGGGACCGGCGAGGTCGCCCGCTATCTGGCGACGTACGGGAGCGAGCGGGTGGCGCGCGCCGTCTTCATCGGCTCGCTGGAGCCGTATCTGCTCAAGACCGACGACAACCCCGACGGTGCGGGGCCGCAGGAGTTCTTCGACGGGTTCGCCACGGCGATCCGCGAGGACCGGTACGCGTTCCTGACCGGCTTCTTCCAGGACTTCTACAACCTCGATGAGAATCTCGGGTCGCGCATCTCGCAGGAGGCCGTCGACGCGAGCGTGGCAACCGGGAACCGGATGGGAAACGCGGCCATCGCCGCCGCGCCGCTCACCTGGCCGACCGACTTCCGCGAGGACATCGCGAAGATCGACGTCCCCGCGCTGATCGTGCACGGCACCGCCGACCGCATTCTGCCGATCGATGCCACCGCCCGCCGCTTCACGACGATGCTGCCCGACGCGACCTACGTCGAGATCGACGGCGCACCCCACGGCCTGCTGTGGACGCACGCCGATGAGGTGAACGAGGTGCTGCTGGCGTTCCTGGAGAGCTGACCGCGGTCAGTCGTGCTCGGGCTGGAGGAACCGCAGGCCTGCCACCGCAAGCGGAACCAGCAGCACGAGTGCGGCGACCACGATCGCCGTGATCCCGATCGCAGTGTTCTGCGGTTCGCCGGTCAGCCGGTTGACGGCGAGCCACGTCAGGCCCCATGCGAGTGCGATTCCGGGCGCGACGCGCCAGCCGCTGGCCCAGGCGATCCCGAGACCGAGCACAGCCACGACGACCAGGACGGCGATTCCCCATGCGGATGCCGCGTCCGCCCACTCGGCCGGTACGATGCCCGTCAGCCAGGCGGCGATGTTGGCGACCGTCGCCAGCGTCACCCAGCCCAGGTGCAGGCCGGTGACACCGTCGATCAGCAGCGCGTCGAGGAATCCACCGCGCGGGGCGCGGGTGGACACCGAGATGCGGAAGGTGATGCACAGCGCGATCAGCAGCAGGACGATCACGATGACCGTCCACTCGATCGTGAGGAACTGCGCGGCGACGAGCCACAGACCGTTCAGCAGGATCGTGACGACGACCCACCAGCCGATCGCGCGCTGACGGTCCGAGGCGCGCTGGCCGGGGAGTGCCTGCCAGATGGCGTAGCCGATGAGGCCGAGGTAGATCGCCGACCAGATGCTGAACGCAGGACCGGCCGGAGCGAGGTACGAGCCGTCCGCCGACAGTGCGCCGTCCTGGGTGTCCTGCGTGCGGGTGCCGCCCAGACCGCCGACGTTCACGAACACCGACACCAGCGTGAAGCCCAGCGCGACCAGGACCGCGATCTGGCGGAGGAGATCGCGCGGTGTTCCCGTTGCGGAGTCCCGATCTGTGGATGTGCGCGAGGACTGGCTCATCCTCTCAACGTAGGGCGCGGCATCGCGTCGATCGAGGGCTTGACAGCACCAGGTCGGCCCGCGCATCGACGCGGCGGTGGGATCATGGCGCCATGACCCGCTTCTGGACTCCCCTGGCCGTGCTCTACCTGGTGCTGGCGCTCGCCGGGCTCGTCGGCACATGGTGGTTCAACGCCCTCGCGGTGATCGAGATGGCGGACTTCCTGGGCGATCTGGTCACCAGCGGCCCGGCAGTCTCGTCGATCACGGTCGACCTGCTGGTCGCCGCGGTTGCGGGGAGCGTATTCATCATCGTCGAGGCGCGGCGGCTGGGCATGCGTGCCGGGTGGCTGTATGTCGCGGCATCCGCTCTCACGGCCTTCGCGTTCACATTCCCGCTGTTCCTCGCGATGCGCCAGCGCCGCCTGACGGCGCTGGCGCTCGCCCCTGTGACCCGGGTCGAGAACTGAATGCCAGGAGGTTTCGATTATCAAGCGCTGTTCGGCTTAGCCTGAGCCCATGGCAGGACGAGGTTCCTACGCGAAGGGCGTCGCCAAGCGCGAAGAGATCCTCGAGCGCGCGCTCGAGGTGATCGCGAGAGAGGGCTATCGCGGAGCATCCGTGAAAGAACTCGCAGACGCGGTCGGTCTCAGCCAGGCGGGACTCCTGCACTACTTCGGCAGCAAGGAAGAACTGTTCACCGAGATCCTGCGCAAGCGGGACGAAGCGGATGTCGTGGCCTACGGCCCCGCCGAGATGAGCGATCTCGATCTCGCAGGCTTCCGGAAGACGTATGTCGATGTCATCCGGCACAACAGCGACGTCCCAGGGCTCGTCCAGCTCTTCTCCCGGATGGCGGTGGATGCCGTCGACCCCGAACATCCCGCCCATCGGTACTTCCTCGAGCGGGGCGGGATGTTCCGCGCCGCGTTCCTGGAGATGCTCCGCGCCCGGCAGGCCTCGGGCGAGATGACCGATCGCGTGGACGCCGAGGTCCTCGCGCGCATCTTCCAGGCCGTCGCCGACGGCATGCAGGTGCAGTGGATGCTCGATCCCTCCGTCGACATGGCTGCCACCGTCGACGCGCTCTTCGTCGCCCTGACGCCCGCGCACGCCGAACCGAAGGAGCCACGCGTTGACGCAGCATCCTGATCCCGTCGTCACTCTCGTCCCCGGTCGCGTGCGCGGATTCTGGCGCGAGGGATCCGCGGCCTTCCTCGGCATCCCGTTCGCGCAGGCGCCCGTCGGGGATCTGCGGTTCGCTGCTCCCGTCGCCCCCGAGCCCTGGGACGATGTCCGCGACGCGCTCGTCTTCGGCCCCACCGCCAAGCGTGCGAAGCCGGGCGAGAAGACGCTGATCCCAGAGCCCGCGGTACCTGGCGATTCCACGCTGAATGTCAACGTGTTCACGCCGGCCCCTGGTGCGCCGGAGGCTGCGCTTCCGGTGCTCGTCTACATCCACAGCGGCGGCTTCACCGAGGGCTCGCCCGCAAGCCCCTGGTACGACGGCCGGGCGTTCAACCGCGACGGAGTGGTGACGGTGACCGTGTCGTACCGGCTGGGATTCGACGGGTTCGGCTACATCGCCGGCGCCCCGTCCAACCGCGGGGTGCGCGACTGGCTGGCAGCGCTGGAGTGGGTGCAGCAGAACATCGCCGCATTCGGCGGCGACCCCACGCGCGTGACCATCGCAGGGCAGTCAGCCGGTGGCGGAGCGGTGCTGACGCTGCTCGGGATGCCGGCGGCACAGCACCTGTTCGGAAAGGCGTGGTCACTCTCCGGCGCGCTGGGCGATGTGTCGGGGGAACGAGCCCGGACGCTTTCGGCGAAACTCGCCCGTCTGGCCGGAGTCGCGCCGACCCGCGAGGGATTCGCGTCCGTTTCTGAAGCGACGCTGGTCGCGCTGCAGGAGAAGGCTGCCGCGCCCGACTCGAAGAGCCCGCTGGCCGGGATCCTCGCCCTGCTCGAGGATGGCCTCTCGTGGGGACCCATGATCGACGGCGACCTGATCACCCGTCCGACGGTCGAGTCGCTGCGCGCGGGGGTCGGGGCCGACAAGCCCCTCGTCCTGGGAGCCACCGACGACGAGTTCACGATGGTGGCCGAGGGCGCGAAGAACAAGCTGCGCCTGATCCCCGCGGGGTTCGCCCTCGGCCAGCTGAAGGTCGGCCCGGCGACCCGCCGCGCCTACCTCGACGCCAACCGCGTGCAGCACCGCAAGGGCACGGCGGCCGTGCTCGGCCGGTACGTCACCGATCAGGTGTTCCGGGTGCAGGTGCCGCGGATCGCCGACGCCCGCGCTGACGCGCCGACGTGGGCGTACCGCTTCTCCTGGGTGTCGCCGACCATCGGGTGGGCGTGCCACTGCCTCGATGTGCCGTTCTGGTTCGACTGCCTTGACGCAGAAGGCGTCCGGGCGATCGCCGGGGACGCTCCGCCGCAGCCGCTCGCCGACGCGCTCCACGGCTCAGCCGTCGCCTTCATCCGAGACGCGGCCCCTGGGTGGACGCCGTGGTCGCGCGCACCGGGCGCCACGCGGGTGTTCGGCGGCGCAGCATCCGTCCCTGACGTCCTCGCCGACGGCTACGCGAGCGTCCGCGCGCTGCTGTGAGGGCGCGCGCCGTTCGCAACTCAGGAGAATCGGCGATTCAGGCACTTTGCGGACCTCGATGGCGCTGATTCTCCTGACTTCGTGACGTGGCCCGGCGGTGACTCCCGAGCAGCCCACCGATCGCCGCGCGGACGTCGTCGGCGTGCCACATGATGTCCTCTGCGATCGGTCGGTAGGTCGCGAAACCCTGCTGTGCCGCGGCCTGGTCGCGACGGCGATCTCGACGCTGCGCCTCCCAGCTGGCGTGGTGGGCCTCGCTGTCGCACTCGATGATCAACCACCCGTCGACGACGAAGTCCACCCGGCCGACACCGCGGATCCGGACCTGTACCTCGACATGCGCACCGAGCGAGCGCAGAATCAGCCGCACCAGTGTTTCCGGTCCGGACTCGCTGCGCGGGTCGAGCAGCCTGCGAATGACTCGGTATCGGCGCGGCAGCGCACGGAAGAGCTCATCGAGGTCGTCCGGTGACAGCGCGCCGCGATACAGGGCGGAATCCAGGGTCGCGACGGCCGCGCGCGGCGGCTGACAGCGCACGGCTTGGAGCAGCGCGTCGAAGACCTCGACGGATGTCGACGACGGGTGCGGCTCGCGACGAAGACGACCCCAGTGCCGGCGGACCGGACGCGACATCGTGCGCAAGCGCGCGGCGTTCGGTGCGAGATGCACGTGGAGCGAACTGCTGTCGAGGACGAAGATCCCGTACGGGACGAGAGCGGAGACGCAGGCCAGCCGACCACCGTGACGACACGCGTCGACGATGTCGGAACTCACCTCACCGGGGAGATACACCCCTCGACGCGGCCGGATGAGGGCTCCCGCACCGACCGCGGCCGTCAGCGCTCGGGTGGTCCAACCGTGCTGCAGCATCTCGTCGCGCCGCCGGAATTGGACGGGCCGGTGCAGCGTCAGGGCCTCGATCATTCCGCCACCGTGCCGCTGCCCGGCCCGACCGGACGCGATCACAGCCGAAGGTGTGGAGGACGCGCGACGTCTCGCGGCTGTGGAGGACGACCCGCCGCGCACAACTCAGGTGGATCTGCCTCAGACCGGGGTGCGGAGCGACGTCAGACCGCCGTTCTCCTGAGTTCTGCGCGCCACCTCGGCGGTCAGGACAGCGCCGGGATCACCGCCCGCTCGAACAGCTCCATGCCCGAACGGTCGTAGGCCGCCTCCGGGAAGTAGTGGATCGCGTAGCCGAGGCCGTGTTCGGCGCGCTCCGCGAGCCGCTCTGCGACCTGCTCCGGCGTGCCGAACCCCGGCGAGGCGAGGTAGTCGCGCTCGATCGCGTCGGCGCGCTCCCGGCCCAGGTGCGGCAGCAGCCGCGCCTTGACGGCCGCCAGCCGGTCGCGCGCTTCGGCCTCGGTATCGGCGACGATCGTGTTGAAGTTCGAGCTCCGGGTGATCGACGAGAAGTCGCGGCCCAGCGCCTCGCAGTGACCCCGCAGGACGGCGCTCTTGTGGTCGAACTCCTCGATCGATCCGGCGAAGTTCGTGTAGCCTGCGTACTTCGCCGCGATCTTCAGCGTCACCTTCTCGCCGCCGCCGGCGATCCAGAACGGGATGCCGCTCTCCTGGCGCGGGAGCGGCCGGACGATCGCGCCGTCCACCTGGTAGTACTCGCCGTTCAGAGTCGCCGTACCCGTCGTCCAGGCCTGGTGCATGATCTCGACACCCTCGCGGAGGCGGCCGAGCCGCTCCTTGATCGGCGGGAAGCCATAGCCGTAGGCGCGCCATTCGTGCTCGTACCAGCCGCCGCCGATGCCCATCTCGACCCGGCCGTTCGAGACGTGATCGATCGTTGCGGCGACCTTGGCGAGGAAGGCCGGGTTGCGGTAGCTCATGCAGGTGCACATCTGACCGAGCCGGATGCGGGAGGTCGAGGCCCCGAACGCCGCCATCAGACTCCACGCCTCGTGCGTGGCCTCTTCGCTGGCGATCGGGGTGGTGTGGAAGTGGTCGTAGACCCAGAGCGATTCCCAGGCTCCGGCATCGGCGTGCTCGGCGAGCGAGCGCATCGCGTCCCACTGAGCGGACGGGTCGATGCCGACGAGATCGAATCGCCAGCCCTGGGGGATGAAGGTTCCGAAGCGCATACGCCGAGCCTACGGGCCGGGGCTGCGGGAGCGGCCGGGCTGACGCCTACCGCCGCACGAGCGAGCGGTCCCAGGGGATCTCGGCGTTGTAGAGCCAGTCGTTCCGAGTGTCGTTCGCGGCCTTCTTCAGGAAGAGCGGCATCATCCGGTCGCGCATCGCGATCCCGAAGCGCGACTTCGTGACGCGCTTGCGCGCATCGATCGCCCGCGCGTACTTCGCAACCGCCGCTGCACGCGGCTGGCGCAGTCGCTGATACTCGGCGAACGCCGCCTCGGGCGTCGGCAGATCACGCAGGCACTTCGCGACGGTGATCGCATCCTCGAGCGCGAGGGAGGCACCCTGCCCCGCGCTGGGCGACATCGCGTGCACGGCATCGCCGATCGCGACGACGCGGCCGCGGCTCCACCGCTGGACGCCGCTCAGCTCGTAGATCGGGTATCCGCCGACGTCGCCGTCGGTGGCCGCCAGGATTCCGGGTACCGGCGCCGGGTCGTCGCTGTGCAGGTCGCGCAGGCGCGCCAGCCAGTCGGAGGAGCGGATGCCGCGCAGCGACCCGCGCGCGGGCTCGGGGCTCGTGAGGTTGGCGAACCAGTACGCGGTCCCGTCCGTGCGCACGAGGTAGCCGAAGAACGAGCGCGCACCGAACACCATGTACTGGGTGTCGGGGGTCGGCTCCAGCCCAGGGACCCGCGCGAAGCCGCCGGTTCCGACCAGACCGCTGTACCGCGGCGCCGGAGCGCCCGGGTCGATCCAGGAGCGTGTGAACGACCGGATGCCGTCGGCGCCGATGAGCACGTCGCCCTCGGCGGTGCGTCCGTCGGCGAACGTCGCACGCACGCGATCGGACGTCTCGTCGATCGAGACCAGGCGCGCTCCCTGCACGATCGGCACGCCCGCGGCCAGCGCTGCGTCACGGATGACCTCGTGGAGCCAGGCGCGGCGAACGATGACGCTCCCCCGCGCGGGGTCGCCGGCGGGTCCGTTCGGCACCCTGCCGAGTTCACGCCCGGAGCCGCTCCGCATGACCATGGACGACGCCCGATGGCCATCGGTGAGCAGCCGCTCCTTCAGGCCGAGCTGGTCGAGCACCGACAGTCCGTTCGTGGCGACGTTGAGGAACAGCCCGGCGAATGCGTCCGGGGTGGCGTCGGCCTCGAAGACCTCGACGTCCCATCCGGCGCGCAGCAGGAACATGGCGGTGATCGGGCCGGCCACCCCGGCGCCGATGATCAGTGCACGAGGCATTTGGTATCCTTGAAGAAGCGAGACTCTCGAATCTAGAGTCTCTCGTATTTGGAGAGAATATTCGATGCCGCCGAAGAACGCAACGCGCGCCGAATCCATCGAGCACATGTCCGCCGTCATGCGCGAATTCATGGCGCGCGCGGTCCTCTTCCAGGACGCGGTGGCGCGCTCCGGCGGCAACAACAGCACCGACATGCAGGTGGTGGGTCTGCTGATGAGCGAGGGCCCCGCCACCCCGGGAGAACTCGCCGAGCGCACCGGGCTGACCGCAGGCGGGTCGATCACGGCGGTCATCGATCGCCTGGAACTCGCAGGCTATGTGACGAGGGAGCGGGATGCCGCGGACCGCCGTCGCGTGATCGTCACCGCGCGGGTGGAGACCGTCATGGACCGGGTCGGACCCATCTACGGTCGGGTCGGCGCCCGGTGGGCGGAGTACCTCGACACCCTCACCGATGAGCAGATCCGCTTCGCGGGCGAACTGTTCGCACGGGCGGCCGAGATCAACCGCGAAGAGATCGAGCACCTCCGCGAGACCTGAGGCGCCACGGCTAGCCGCGGACGACCGCCCCCGGCATCCGCGTCGTCATCACATCGATCGCCGCCGTGCTCGAATCGATCAGCACCGCCTCGCGTCCGAGCGCGGCGGCCACCGCGCCGGTCGTGCCGCTGCCGGCGAACGGGTCGAGCACCCGGTCACCGGGTCGACTGGACGCCTGGACGATCCGTCGCAGGACGCCTTCGGGCTTCTGCGTCGGATATCCGGTCTTCTCGCGCCCAGAGGTCGGCACGATCGTGTGCCACCACACATCGGTCGGCAGCTTGCCGCGGGCCGCCTTCTCGGGCGTCACCAGCCCCGGGGCCATGTACGGCTCGCGATCCACCGCCTCCGAGTCGAACCAGTACCGTGCAGGGTCCTTGACGTAGACCAGGATCGTGTCGTGCTTGGTCGGCCAGCGGCGACGCGATTTGGCGCCGTAGTCGTAGGCCCAGATGAGCTCGTTGAGGAAGTGATCGCGCCCGAAGATCGCATCCAGCAGGACCTTGGCATAGTGCGCCTCGCGGTAGTCCAGGTGCAGGTACAGCGTGCCGTCGACGGCGAGCAGACGCCACGCTTCGGCCAGTCGCGGCTCGAGGAAACCCCAATAGTCGTCGAAACGGTCGTCGTAGACGCGTAGATCGCCGCGAAGACGTTCGTAGTCGCGGCCGTGGAAACCGCGTCTCACCACCGACGAGCCGGTCGACTCCGTACCCGGCATACGTGCCGTCTCGACGGCACGCTCCTGGGCGCGGCCGGTATTGAACGGCGGATCCAGGTAGATCAGGGTGAACGAGCGATCGGGAAACCCCGACATCACGTCGAGATTGTCACCGTGATGGATCGTGACCGCACCTTCGACGAGCTCGGGGACCGGATCGCTCACGGAACGCGCTGCAACCAGGCGTCGGTCGAGAACTTCGACTCGACCAGCGCCTCCGCCTCGGCGTATTCCTCTTCGGTGATATGGCCGGGGACCGCGTCGTAGAGCGTTGTGAACGTCTCGATGAACCGCTCGATGATCGCCTCGCGGGGCAGCCCCGTCTGACGTCGCAGCGGATCGACCCGCTTCGCGGCCGAGGTGGTCCCCTTGTCGCTGAGCTTCTCGCGACCGATGCGCAGGACCTCGGTCATCACCTGGCCGTCCATGTCGTAGCTCAGGGTCGCGTGGTGGAGCACTCCGCCGTTGGCGAGGCGCTTCTGCGCCGCGCCTCCGATCTTGCCCTGCGGGGAGGCGATGTCATTGAGCGGCTGATAGGTGGCCGCGATGCCGAGCGAGCGCAGCGCCTGCAGGACCCAGTCGTCCAGGAAGGCGTACGAGTCGGCGAAGGTCATGCCAGCGACGAGGGATGCCGGCACGTAGAGCGAATACGTGACGATCGAGTTCGCCCCCATCAGCATCGCCCCGCCGCCCGAGATCCGCCGGACGACGTCGAATCCGTGCCGCGTCGCGCCGTCGGGGTCGACCTCGTTGCGCAGCGACTGGAACGAGCCGATCACCACCGCCGACTCGTCCCATTCCCATAACCGCAGGGTGGGCCGCCGCCGGCCGTCGCCCACGCGGGTGGTCAGCACCTCGTCCAGGGCGAGGTTCATCCGCGGCGAGACAGGCCCGTCGTGCACGACCTCCCAGTCGAAGTCCTTCCACCCCGGGGCCGTCACCAGCGCCCGGCGCACCGCGGTGCCGACCGCCTCCGGCGTGAACCCGAGCATCTGGGCTCCTTCCGGCAGCGCCGCCCGGACCGCGGCGGCGATGGCTGCGGCATCCGATTCCACCGGCAACCCGTTGACGGCGGAATCGATGTCGTCCAGTGCAGTGTCCGGCTCGAGAAAGAAGTCTCCCGCGAGGCGGAACTCCGCGATGCGCCCGTCGCGCTCCTCGAGGTCGACGACGACCAGCTTGCCTCCGGGCACCTTGTATTCGCCGTGCATGGCTCAACCCTATTGGTCAGTCGCGGGCCGGGAACCGCCGGTCGAGCCAGGCGAGCAGATCGCCGCGGACGTCGTTCTGCATCACCTCGTTGAAGACCTCGTGGCGAGCGCCCGGATAGACGAGCGTGGTCACATCCGTGAAGCCTGACCGCTTGCGATATGCGTCGGCGAGCTTATGGACACTGCGGGGACCGCCGACGGGATCTTCCCGACCGACGAGCAGCAGGACCGGGATGTCGCGGCCGACGTCCTTACGCGGCAGACCGTAGATCCGCACTCCGTCGACCACGCCGAACAGTCTGGCGATGGGCGTCGTCGTCGTCAGCGGGTCATCGACGAAGTCCTGGCCGACAGCCAGGTCCGAGGACAGCCATTCGGTGCCCATCGCGTCCTCGCCCTTCCATCGGGCGTTCAGATCGCCTGCGTTCAGCGAGGCAGGCGTCCGAAGTCCCGACCCCGACAGGATCACGGCGTCGTAGGCGTCCGGGTGGTCGTTGAGGAGGATCTGAGCGAGAAACGATCCCCACGAATGCCCGAGCAGCACCAGAGGAAGGCCCGGGTTCTCGTCGCGGATGAGCTGGGTGAATTGCCAGACCGCAGCGACCGCTGCCCGATGACCGCCGGGGCCGAGCCGGCCGAGCTTGGACGCGTCGCCGTCATACTGCTTCATGCCCGTGCGGCCGTGACCACGGTGATCGTCGGCGTACACGGTGTACCCGTCGTCGGTGAGCGCCGAGATCGTGGCCGCATACCGCGCCGCGTGCTCGCCGACCCCGTGCAGCACCTGCACAACGGCTCGAGGTTCGGTCTTCGCGGGATGGACGTCGTAGACGATCGCGATGCCGTGTGCATCGATGAACTCGGGCATGGAGCGAGTCTAGGTGCGCGTTCGGCCGAGCGTTCCGGCATCCACAATTTACTTAACAAAGATAATGACCTATGCTAAGGATCGATGATGAACGACGATCCACAGCACCATGACCTCTCCTCCGAGGCATCCGACCTGCGGATCGCCACCTTCCGGCTCGCTCGACGGATGCGCACGCAACGCGCGGTCGACTCGATGAGCGACGGCCAGTTCGCCGTCCTCGCCGGCCTCTTCATCCACGGTCCGCACACCCTCACCCAGCTCGCCGACCGCGAGCGGGTGTCGGCCCCCGCGATGAACCGCACCGTGAACTGCCTGCAGGACGGCGGATACATCAGCCGCAGCGCAGACGAGAGTGACGGTCGCAAAGTCGTCATCGAACTGACCGACTCCGGTCGTGCCGTGGTCGATGAGACCGCGCGGCGACGCGACGCCTGGGTCGAAGAAGCCCTTGCCGAACTCAGCCCTGCCGAACGCGGCGTGCTGGCCGAGGCGGCCGCCCTCATGCAGCGGATCGTCGCCCGATGAGTGCCATGTTCCGCTCGTTCTCGGTGTTCAACTACCGGGTCTGGTTCATCGGCGCACTCGTCTCCAACACCGGCGCCTGGATGCAGGCCACCGCGCTGAGCTGGGTCGTCCTGACCGAACTCACCGTCAACGACGCCGGTGCGATGGGCGTCACGATGGCCCTGCAATTCGCGCCACCGCTGCTGCTCGTGGGCGTCACGGGCCTGGTCGCCGACAAGTTCGACCGGCGCAAGCTGCTCATGCTCACTCAGAGCCTGCTGCTCGTGCTGGGCGTCGCCATCGGCGTGCTCATCCTCGTCGGCGTCATGACGCTGCCGCTCATCTACGCCTTCGCGCTCGCTCTCGGCGTCGTCGCCGCGTTCGACAACCCGGCCCGCCAGGCGTTCGTCTCCGACCTCGTCGATCACGAGAACGCGTCGAACGCAGTGGCGTTGAATGCCGCTTCGTTCAACGGCGCGCGCATGATCGGCCCCGCCGTCGCCGGCATCGTGATCGTCGCGGTCGGTACCGGGTGGGTGTTCCTGGTGAACGGCGTGACCTTCCTGGCGATGATCGTGGCTCTCATGCTGATCCGCACGCACGAGCTGATCCCCCGCCCGAAGAACATCGGCGCCTCGCGACTGGCGGACGGCTTCCGCTACGTCGGGCGTCGGCCAGACCTGATCGTCACCTTCGCGATGGTCTTCCTCATCGGCGCGTTCGGGATGAACTTCCCGATCTTCGCCTCGACGATGGCGCTCGAGTTCGGCCAGGACGCCGACGGATACGGCCTGCTCAGCTCGATCCTGGCGATCGGCTCCCTGGTCGGCGCACTCCTGGCCGCCCGTCGCGACCGAGCCCGGATCCGCGTGGTGATCGGCGGCACGCTGCTGTTCGCCGTCGCCGCAGCCGTCTCGGCGTTCATGCCCACCTATTGGGCATATGCCGTCACGCTCATGTTCACGGGTTTCGCCGTCGTGACAATGCTGACCACAGCGAACGGATACGTGCAGACGACCACCGATCCCGCCCTCCGCGGGCGCGTCCTCGCGCTCTACATGGCGATCCTGATGGGCGGAACTCCCATCGGCGCTCCGATCGTGGGGTGGGTGGCGGCGGAATTCGGCCCCCGGACGGCGATTCTGCTCGGCGCCGCAGCGGCGCTCGTGGCCTTCGGCATCGGCATCACCTGGCTGCTCGTGTCCGGCCGGGTGCATCGGCACGAGACGAGTCGCTTCCGTCTGACGCTGGATGAGACACGGCCGCTTCGCATCGTCCCGTCCGCCGTCGAGTTCTCCGACGAGATCGCCGGAACGACGCCGGTTCCCCTCCCCGTCGAGGAGCGCCTGCCCGCCCGCACGCGGACGAGCTGACCGCTTCAGCGCGCTTCGCGGACTCCGAGCCGCAGCAGGTGCGCGTTCACGAAGCGACCCTCGGGGTCGAGGCGCTCGAACACCGTCCGCGCGTCAGCGATCCGCGGGTGCACGCGGGCGATCGCCGCGGCATCGAACGCGTGCAGCTTGCCCCAGTGCGGGCGCGCCGCGAACGGGGCGAGCGCCTCCTCGATCAGCGGCAGCACGCCGAGCACGCCCGCCGGGTCGTTGCGCCAGGTGAAGTGGATGGCGAGGAGGTCGCGCTGATACGCGCCGCTCAACCAGAGCTCATCGGATGCCGCGGTGCGCAGTTCGCTCACGAGCAGGTGCGGCTCGATCGACGCGCCGAGTTTCCGCACCGCGCGCAGCGCTGCCGGCGCGTCCGAGCGGGCGACGAAGTACTCGCTCTGGATCTCATCACCGAAGGACGGCGTGCCGTCGAGCCGGAAATGCGGCAGCCGCAGCATCCACGGCCCCGGCACTCCGCCGAGCTCCGTGATGTCATCGAGGTTGGCGAGCGGGTTGGCCTCGACCTGGCGCGCGCCGTCCAGGAGCACGTCATCCACGGCGTCGTCATCGCTCTCGAGTCGGGTCTTGACCCAGACGTCGCCGAGGGCCTCATCGACCCAGCGGGTGAAGACCGACACGCTGTAACCGGCACCGGTGAGCTCGTCGAAGCGCTGCAGCGCGGCATCCCATGACACGCCCTGGTAGATGTCCTGACGAACCCGGTAGGTGGGCTCGACCGCGAGGGTGACTTCGGTGACGATGCCGAACGCGCCGAGCCCGACCGCCACGGCGGGGAAGTCCGCGTCGCCCTCCCGGACCTCGTGCACCTCGGCGTCGGCGCCGACATAGCGGATGCCTCGGACCGCACTGGTCAGCACGCCGTTGCGGTTCCCCGACCCGTGCGTGGCTGTTGCCGTCGCTCCGGCCACCGAGATGTGCGGCAGCGAACCGAGATTGTGCAGCGCGAGGCCGCGGGCATCCAGCCACTGCGCCAGCACGCCGTACCGCGTCCCGCCCGCCACCGACACAGTGCCGGCCTGCTCGTCGAGACGGTAGCCCCCCTCCAGGCCCACGAGGTCGATCAGGGTCCCGGCGGTGTCGGGCAGATCGGTGAACGAGTGACGGGTGCCGAGCGCGTGGACCGGCCCGCCCTCGGCGACGATCGCACGAACCTCGTCCTCGGTCGTCGCCGTCGCGACGCGCGGTGCGGAGTACTCGTGTGTTCCGGCCCAGTTCTTCGGCATCCGGCAACGCTACTCCGCCGGATCGACTCCCAGGGTCACGACGGCGCGCCCGCCGCGGCGGCGGACAGCCGCGCCGAGGCGGTGGACATGTGGTGGGCCATGGCGGATGCCGCGGCATCCGGATCACCTTCAGTGAGGGCGCGATAGACGGCGTCGTGCTCCTCGATGGCGATCCGCGCCGCCGCCACGTCGTGGACTGATCGATCGGCGTAGACCTGCAGAAGCGAACGGACGATGTTGAGCATGTCGACCAGGGTGGCGTTGCCCGAAGCGGCACCGAGCGCATGGTGGAAATCGAGATCTGCGCGCGCGAAGATCCCGAGCTTGTCCACCGAGGTGCGCATGCGATCCAGACTCGCGGCGATCGCCTTGAGATCATCTGCATCCGCGCGCGCGGCAGCGAGCCGCACCACGTAGATCTCGAGCCCGGAACGCAGTTCCAGCAGCTCCTGGGTGTTCCGCTCGCCGATCAGCAGCCCCCATCGCAGCGTCTGCGGCAGCAGTTCGCTCGCATTGCCGCGCAGATACGTGCCCGAACCGGCACGGACATCCACGATCCCGAGGATCTCCAAGGCGGCCAGGGCTTCGCGGACGGCGGATCGTCCTACGCCGAGGGTCACAGCCAGCTGGCGTTCCGGTGGCAGCCGGGTGCCCGGCTCGATCGAGCCCCCGGTGAACAGGTCGAGAAGTCGTCGCGCGACCTCCGAAACCGGCGTTCCGCTCGGAAGCGCACCCAGCGCGGCGGAGATCTCCGCCGATCGGTTACCGGGATACGCGGGCATGCGAACAGGGTACACACCGTGCGGCTGCGGTCAACCGGTTTTCCATTGCGTCTTGCAATTGGTCAACCGGTTTGTCAAACTGGGAGAAGGACAGACTGCAGTCCGCAACTCCCCCAGGATCAAAGACGATTGATCGGAGCACCATGAGCATCGCCCCCACCGCGAGCACGCCGGACATCGCGCGCTCCGCCATCCGCAAGGTCTCGATCCGGCTCGTGCCGTTCGTGGCCCTGATGTTCTTCATCAACTATCTCGACCGCACGGCCATCGGCTTCGCGGCACCCAACGGCATGAACGACGACCTCGCCCTGAGCGCGGCGCAGTTCGGGTTCGCCTCGGGCGTCTTCTTCATCGGCTACATCCTGCTGGAGGTGCCGTCCAACCTCGCCCTGCACCGGTTCGGTGCGCGCCGCTGGCTGTCTCGCATCATGGTCAGCTGGGGCATCGTCGCGCTGCTGTTCACATGGGTGCAGAACTTCGAGCAGCTCGTCGTGCTGCGCTTCCTGCTCGGCGTGGCCGAGGCCGGATTCTTCCCCGGCGCCATCCTGTTCCTGAGCCTGTGGGTGCCCGCGCAGTACCGCGGCCGCGTGCTCATGCTCTTCTACCTCGCCCAGCCCCTCACCACGGTGATCGGCGCCCCGCTGGCCGGTTTCCTCATCCAGCAGCACGGCCTGTTCGGACTCGAGGGCTGGCGGTTCATGTTCCTCGGCGTCGCGATCCCCGCGATCATCGTCGGCATCATCGCCTGGTTCTACCTGAAGGACAAGCCCTCCGACGCCGGGTGGCTGACCAAGCCCGAGCAGGAATGGCTCACCGACGCGCTGACCGCCGAGCGGACCGCGACCGAGAAGAAGGAGAAGCACGTCTCGGTGCGCTTCGCATTCGGCAGCGGACGCGTCTGGGTGCTCTCCTTCATCTACTTCGGCTTCATCTACGGGCTGTACGCCCTCGCCTTCTTCCTGCCCACGATCATCGAGGGCTTCCAGGAGCAGCTCGGCGTGACCTTCGACTTCTTCCAGAAGGGCCTGATCACCGCGATCCCCTACCTCCCCGCCGCCGTGGCGATGTACTTCTGGTCGCGCGACGCGTCCAAGCGGGGCTTGAAGACCTGGCACATCGCGGTCCCCGCGCTCGTCGGCGCGGTCTCGATCCCGCTGGCACTGTTCGCCGGGTCGCCGGCGGCGACGATCGCCGTCATCACCGTCACCGCGATGGCCATCTTCGCCGCACTGCCGAACTTCTGGACGCTCCCCACACGCTTCCTGACCGGCGTCGCCGCGGCAGCCGGCGTCGCGCTGATCAACACGGTCGGAAACCTCGCCGGATTCAGCGCGCCCTATCTCACCGGACTCGTCCACGATTGGACCGGGGGCTACGAGGTCCCGATGATGATCGTGGGCGGATTCATGCTCATCTCGGCGATTCTGATGGTGCTGCTGGCGCGGAGCAACCGCGTCGCTCCGGTCGAGATCGAGCCGGCCGAGTCCGAGAAGGCGCAATCGTGACACGCATCTGGAACGACCCGGCGGAGTTCGCAGATGAGATGATCGCGGGCTTCGTCGCGGCCAACGAGCGGTATGTGCGCCGCGTGTCCGGTGGCGTGGTGCGCTCGACCGTGGTGCCGACGGGACAGGTCGCCGTCGTCGTGGGCGGCGGTTCGGGCCACTATCCCGCCTTCGGCGGGCTCGTCGGTCAGGGCCTCGCGCACGGGGCGGCGATGGGGAACCTCTTCGCCTCGCCGTCGACCCAGCAGATCCTCTCGGTCGCCAAGGCGGCGGATGCCGGTGCCGGCGTCTTCTTCACCTACGGCAACTACGCGGGCGACGTGCTGAACTTCGACGCCGCACAGGATCGGCTCCGCGCAGCGGGCGTGGCATGCGAGACGGTCACCGTCACCGACGACATCTTCTCGGCGAGACCCGATGAGAAGCAGAAGCGCCGGGGCATCGCCGGCGACCTGACCGTCTTCCGCGTCGCCGCTGCGGCGGCTGAGGCCGGCTACCCGCTGACGGAGGTGGCCCGCGTCGCGGCACTCGCGAATGAGCGGACTCGCTCCATCGGCGTCGCCTTCAGCGGCTGCACGCTGCCCGGGGCCCCTGAGCCGCTGTTCACCGTCCCTGAGGGCCGCATGGCGATCGGCCTGGGCATCCACGGCGAACCGGGCGTTGACGAGACCGACATCCCCACCGCAGACGGACTCGCCGAGCTCCTCGTCTCCCGCCTGCTGGACGAGGTTCCCGACGGCGTATCGGCCGACGGCGCACGGGCGGTGCCGATCCTCAACGGCCTCGGATCCCTGAAGTACGAGGAGATGTTCGTCGTCTACCGGCGCATCGCCGAGCTGCTCGCCGACGCCGGCATCCAGGCGGTCGATCCGCACGTCGGCGAGTACTGCACGAGCTTCGACATGGCCGGCACCTCGCTCACCCTGTTCTGGCTGGACGACGAGCTCGAGCGCCTCTGGGACACCCCGGTCGACACACCCGCATACCGCCGCGGTTCGGTGACGACGGCTGCGCGGGCGGATGCCGCGGCCGACGAACCGGCCGAGGTGACGGCGATCCCGCCGGCCGACGACGAGTCCTGCGCGGCCGCGACGATCGTCGCCGATGCCGTCGCCACGATCGCAGCCACTGTGGACGAGCACGTCGACGAGCTCGGCCGGATGGATTCGATCGCCGGCGACGGCGACCACGGCATCGGCATGCAGCGCGGCTCCCACGCCGCCCGCGACGCCGCCCTCACCGCACGCGATGCCGGCGCAGGGGCCGAGACGGTGCTGGTGCGCGCCGCAGACGCCTGGGCAGACAAGGCGGGCGGCACCTCCGGCGCGCTGTGGGGCGTCATCCTCACGTCGCTGGCCGGCAAGCTGGGCGACAGCGGCACGCCGCAGCCGGCCGATGTCGCCTCCGGCGTCGCCGCAGGCCTCGCCGCCGTCATGGCGTACGGCAAAGCCGAGGTCGGCGACAAGACGATGGTCGATGCGCTGGTCCCCTTCAGCGGCGAGCTGACCCGGTCGGTCGACGCGGGTGCGGACCTGGCCGATGCCTGGTCGGCCGCCGCGGACGCGGCGACGCGGGCCGCGGCATCCACCGCCGACCTCCTTCCCCGGCTGGGCCGCGCTCGCACCCACGGCCAGAACAGCGTCGGCACGCCCGACCCCGGCGCGCACTCCCTCGCACTGATCGTCACCGCCGTCGGCGCACTGCTCGACGGCAACGAAAGGAACTGACATGACCGCTCCCGAGGCACAGCCCCTGCGATTGGTGATCGGCTGCGACGACGCCGGCTTCGACTACAAGGAGATCCTCAAGAAGGATCTCGAAGCCAACCCCGGCGTCGCCTCCGTGGTCGACGTCGGCGTGGACGCCGACGGCCACACCCCGTATCCCAAGGTCGCGATCACCGCCGCCGAACTGGTCGCCGCCGGCGACGCCGACCGGGCGCTGCTGATCTGCGGCACCGGCCTGGGTGTCGCCATCTCGGCCAACAAGGTCGCCGGGATCCGCGCGGTCACGGCGCACGACTCGTTCTCGGTGGAGCGCAGCGTGCTCTCCAACGACGCGCAGGTGCTCACCATGGGGCAGCGTGTCGTGGGCATCGAACTCGCCCGGCGCCTCGTCCGCGAGTGGCTCACGTACCGGTTCGACCCCGCGTCGGCATCGGCTGAGAAGGTGGCCGTCCTCGAGCAGTACGAGACCACGGGAAGCTGCTGAGCCGATGAGCGGACCCGTCACCGTCGGGGTGAGCCTGAAGATGTACTTCGGACATCAGCAGGCTGCCGACTGGTTCGCGCGCGTGGCCGAGCGTGTGCGCGATCACCCGGCCGTCGCCTCCGGCGCGGTCCGGTTCTTCGTCATTCCGACCTATCTGCAGATCCTCCCTGCTGTGCGGGCGTTCGAGGGCACCCCGGTGCTCATCGGCGCGCAGGATGTCGCCACCGAGGATGCCGGGGCCTTCACCGGCGAGGTGAGCGCACCGGAACTGGCCGAGGTGGGCGTCCGCGTCGCCGAGATCGGGCATGCGGAGCGCCGGCGTCTGTTCGGCGAGACCGATGAGATCGTCGCGGCGAAGGCCGCGGCGGCGCTGCGCAACGACATCACCCCCGTTCTCTGCATCGGCGAGACCGAGCGGATGAGCGGGGCGGATGCCGCGGCCGCGACGATCGCGCAGCTGCAGGGCGACCTCGAGGGCGCCCCGGCCGGACCGGTCATCGCCGCCTACGAGCCGGTCTGGGCGATCGGGGCTCCGCAGCCCGCACCGGCCCAGCACATCGTCGCCGTCGCGCGCGCCCTGCGCGCAGCACTGGGAAGCGATCCGGCCCGCGCCGGGTCCGTCGTCATCTACGGCGGCTCGGCCGGCCCCGGCCTGCTCACCGAACTCGGCGACGCCGTCGACGGACTGTTCCTCGGCCGCTTCGCCCACGACCCCGACGCGCTCGTCGCGGTGCTGGACGAGGCATCCGCCCTTGCCGACCTCGAATCCCGCGCAGGCGAGCGCGCATGATCGGGCTCGGCACGTACGCGTTCTTCTGGCAGCACTCCGACCTCGTGGACGAACCGCTGACCCTGCGCGGCGCATTCGAGGCGACGCGCGAGCTGGATGTGGAGCTGTTCCAGATCTGCGACTACGCACCGCTCGAGTCGATGACCGATGCCGAACTCCGCGAGGCGGCCGCCGCCGCACGCGACCTCGGCATCACCATCGAGCTGGGCACCAAGGGCATCGAGCCGGAGCGGCTCACTCGCTTCCTCGATCTCGCAGCCGTCTTCGACGCCGTACTCGTTCGGTCCATGCTGTTCGGGCCCGCTTCGCGCCCGACCCTGCCCGAGGCCGAGTCGCAGCTGCGGGCTGCGATCAGCGACTACGAGGCATCCGGCGTCACCCTCGCCCTGGAGACCTACGAGCAGGTCGCCACCACCGACCTGCTGAGCGTTGTCGATGCCATCGGCAGCGATCACCTCGGCATCTGCCTGGACCCCGCCAACGTCGTGGCCCGCCTGGAGCGCCCACGCGACTGCGTCGAGCTCACCGCCCCGCGCGTGAAGAACGTGCATGTGAAGGATTTCGCCTTCGCGCGCCAGCCGGGCTGGGTGGGCTTCACCTACGGCGGTGCGCGCATGGGCGAGGGCCTGCACGACTACCCGCACCTGCGCGAGACCGTCGGACCGCAGGAGCGCGGTGTGAACGAGATCGTCGAGCACTGGCTCTCCTGGCAGGGCGACCCGCAGACCACCATCACCACCGAGCGGGACTGGACCCGCACCACACTCGAATACCTGAGGAGCACTCCATGAGCACCGAGTCCTACACGATCGCCGTCCTGGGCGCCGGCGGGAAGATGGGGATGCGCGTCTCCAACAACCTCGTCAAGACCGCGCACACCGTCCGCTACGTCGAGAACTCCCCGGCCGGCCAGGAGCGCACGCGAGACGCCGGTCGCGAGCTGACCGAGCTGAACGACGCCGTGCTCGACGCCGACATCGTCGTCTTCGCCGTCCCCGACCTCGCGCTCGGTCCGGTGACCAGCCAGGTCGTGCCGCTGATGAAGGAGGGAGCGATCGTGCTGACCCTCGACCCCGCCGCCGCGTACGCGGGCCTGCTGACCACCCGCGAAGGCATCATCCAGGCCGTGGCGCACCCGTGCCACCCGTCGATCTTCCTGCAGCGCCAGACGCCCGAGGAGTGGGCGGACACCTTCGGCGGCATCGCAGCCCCGCAGGACGCCATCGCCGCGATCGAGTCCGACGACCCCGCCAAGGCGGCCATCGTCGAGGCGACGGTCCGTGCGATCTACGCGCCGATCATCGATGTGCACTGGGTCACCATCAAGCAGCTCGCTCAGCTCGAGCCGACCCTCGTCGAGACCGTCGCCTGCATGATCGGCTCGCTGCTGAACGAGGCGCTGCAGGAGGCCGTGCACACGATGGGCGTGCCCGAGGCTGCTGCCCGCAGCATCCTGTACGGCCACACGCAGGTCGCCCTCGCCAACGGGCTCCGCGGCGACAACCCGTTCAGCGATGCATGCCTGATCGCGATGGACTACGGTCGCGAGAGCATCATCAAGGAGGACTGGAAGAAGATCTTCCAGGACGACGAGCTCGACAAGAACCTGGCTCGGATGCTGCACCTCGACCACATCGAGCGCTGAGCGGTTCGGCCGCGGAGGAGACACTGATGAGCAGGCTCGAAGGAAAGACCGCCCTGGTCACCGGGGCGGCGACCGGCATCGGCTACGCCGTCGCCGCCCGCTATGCCCGCGAGGGCGCCAGGGTGATCATCGCCGACCGCGATGCGGCCGCAGCCGAGCGCGCGGTGGCCGACATCGGCACCGCAGCGCGGGCGGCCGTGATGGACATCTCGGACGAGGCATCCGTCGAGGCCGCCTTCGGGCTGCTGATCGCCGAGGGGTGGTCGCCGGATGTCGTCGTCGCCAACGCCGGCGTGCAGCTGTTCGGGAAGGACGCGCAGATCGCGGACCTCGACCTCGCGGTCTGGCGTCAGACCGTCGACATCAACCTGACCGGCACGTTCCTCACCGTCAAGCACGCCGTACGGGCGATGCTGGCGAGCGGCGGCGGATCGATCATCCTCACCGGCAGCCCCACCGGCCTGAACGGCGAAGGCAAGGACTTCACCGCATACAGCTCCACGAAGGCCGGCATCCACGGCATGGCCCGCACCGTCGCCGCGGCGTACGCCGACCGGAACATCCGCGTCAACACCGTCGTGCCGGGCTACACCGAGACCTCGCTGGTGACCACGATCACCTCCGACCCCGAGGCGCGGGCCGCGATCATCGGCCGCATCCCTCTGGGACGAGCCGGCTCGCCGCACGACGTCGAGGGCATCATGGTGTTCCTGGCCAGTGACGACGCCGAGTTCGCCACCGGCGCGCTGTTCGCCGTCGACGGCGGGATGACGACCCTCTAGTCATGACCGGCGTCGCCCCGTCGTGGTCGAGCCCGTCCCGCACCTGGCGGAGCGGGGCGTGGTCGCTGCGCCTGCGCGACGACGAACTGGCCGACATCGCCTTCGAAGGCCGGACGCTGCTGCGCAGCATCCGCGCCGTCGTCCGCGACCACGACTGGGGCACCGCTGCGCTGATCGTGGACCTCGTGCGCGAGACGGAGGCCACCCTCACGCTGCATGTGCGCTCGGATGGACTCGGGTCGAGCTTCCGCGGCGTCGTCCGCGTGGAGGCGCGCGCCGACCGGCTCGATGTGATCTGCGACCTCGAGTCGGAGGGCGACTTCGACACCAACCGGACCGGCCTGGTCGTCCTGCACCCCCCGCACCTGGCCGGCGCGCCCCTGCGGGCGACGCACGCCGACGGCGAGACCGAGGAGACGGCGTTCCCCGAGGCGATCAGCCCGCATCAGCCGGTCTTCGACATCGCAGCGCTGGCCTGGCTGGACGACGGCTTCGAGGTCTCGCTGGTCTTCGACGGCGACGTGTTCGAGATGGAGGACCAGCGCAACTGGTCGGATGCCTCGTTCAAGACCTACAGCCGGCCGCTCGGCCTCCCCTTCCCGTACCGGGTCGCTGCGGTCGAGCGCGTCCGTCAGACGATATCGGTCCGAGCGCGCCGGACGTCCGGAGCGGTTCAGGTTCCGGCATCCGCCGGTCGGATCGTGCTGAGCGAGGGCGGTCGCTTCCCCGCGATCGCCGTCGGCGCGTCCACCGCGCCCGACCCTGCACCGGCAGCGCCGGCCGGTGCCGGGCCGATCTCGAACGAGCTGCTGGTCGAGCTCGATCTGCGCTCATCGAACTGGCGCGCGGCGTTGGACCGGGCTGCGGCATCCGCGCTCCCGCTCGACGTACGCGTCGTGCTGCCGGCGGACGATGCCGCCCGCATCCTCGACGAACTCGTCGCCCTGCTGGCGGACGCACGGGTGCGGCGCATCGCCGCCTTCGATCCGGTGCTGCACGTGAGCGACGTCGCGACGGTGGCCGCGCTGCGCAGCGCGCTGGCGACCGCAGGGGTGGACGCGCTGGTGATGGGGGGCACGCGCTCGCACTTCACCGAACTGAATCGCGAGCAGGAGCGCGTCCCACGCGACGTCGACGGCATCGCGTTCGCCTCCACGCCGCTGTTCCACACCGTCGGCGCCGAGCAGCTGATCGAGTCGGTCCGGATGCAGCGGCGCATCGCCCGCCAGGCGGTCGACATCGCCGAGGGCCGACCGGTGTTCGTCGGGCCCGTGACCCTGCGCGCGAGGTTCAACAACGTCGCGACGGCGCCGGAGCGCGCGCCGACTCGGACCGACCTCGCCGAGGGATACGGCGCGCAGTTCACGGGGGCCGATGACGAGCGTCAGCGCTCGCCCGAGCTTGCGGCGTGGACGATCGCGAGCGCGGCAGCGTTCGCCGTTCCCGGGGTTGCCGGGATCACGTTCTTCGAGGAGTGGGGCCAGCGCGGCGTCCGCGACGCGCAGGGGGCAGACCTCCCCGTCGCCGCTGCGCTGCGCGCGCTGTCGTCCCTCGTCGGCGGCGCGCTGCTGTCCGGCGACAGCCCGGACGGCATGATCTGGGCGGTGGGCTCCCGCTCCGGCGACTCGACCACGGTGCTCGTGGCGAACCTCGGCGAAGCGCCGCGGACCGTGACGGTTCAAGCTGGTTCAGAGACCGCCGAGGTCGAGGTGGCCGCGCGGTCGTTCGTCACACGGCGCTAGCTCGACGCCAGTCGTGGGATGCCGCGAACCCCAGCTCGCGCTGGATGGCACGCGTCGACATCAGCGATTCGAACTCACCCAGGTCATCGGCCACCGGCACGCCCGGGAACCACTGCGCGGCGAGCTCGCGTGACGGGATCGCCGAGCCCGACGTCGGGGCGGCCACGTTGTACACCCGGTACCCGGGGCGGGCCGCCTCCAGCGCCAGGGCGACCGCCGCAGCACCGTCGCGGGCGTCCACCCACGACCCGATCAGGTCGCGCCGGTACCCCGGCTCGGCAGCGCGGGCAAACGTCGCGTACTCGTCCGCTGCGACGACGTTGGTGAAGCGGAGCGCGGTGATCGAGGCATCCGGGCTCCATCCGACCATCTGCGCGGCGATCGCCTCCTCGGCGACCTTCCCGAGCCCGTACGTGTTGTTCGCGCGCGTGTACGACTCGTCCACCGGCAGCGCGGGCGGCGCCTCGTCGAACGGGAACCCCATCGCGGTGATGCTCGAGGCGATCACGAGCGTGCGGATGCCGGCCCGGTACGCACCGAACAAGACGTTGAACGAGACCGCGAGGTTGTTCTGAAAGGTCGCCGCGTCGGGGACGAGCCCGTTCACCGGGATGGCTGCGAGGTGTACGAGCGCGTCGAGTCCATCGTGACGCGCGGTCACCCCCAGCAGCGCATCCAGGGTCTGTCCGTAGTCGGCGAGGTCGACGCGGGTGAATCCCGCGCCGGGGACACCGGTCGTGTCGAACGAGATCACCTCATGGCCATCCGCGCGCAGACGCTCTACGGTGGCCCTACCGAGCTTGCCGGAACCGCCGGTGACACCGATCGTCATGTCCGCTCCTTCGAGCTGTGCGTCCGGCGTACCGGAGAGTAGAATGCATAAAGATTCTATAGTGAAACTTGTTGTAGCCCACGGATGCGTCGACGGGAGGTGATCGCGGAGTGTCCACCACCCACTACGCCCGCCCGAGCGACGGACAGGTGCGTCTGATGACCAAGATCGCGCGGATGTACCACGAGCGCGGTGTGCGTCAGGCCGAGATCGCCGCCGCGCTGAGCATCTCGCAGGCGAAGGTCTCGCGGCTGCTGAAGCGCGCCGAGTCTGTCGGCATCGTCCGGACGACCGTCACCGTCGCCCCCGGTGTGTACGCCGACCTCGAAGAGGCGCTCGAGGACCGGTACGGGCTGACCGAGGCCGTCGTGGTCGACGTCGGCCCCGACGCCGACGAGGCCGAGACCCTCGCCTCCATCGGCGCTGGCGCCGCCGCCTACCTCGAGGCGACGCTGGGCGGCACCGACCGCATCGGGGTCTCGTCGTGGAGCCAGACGGTCCTGGCCATGGTCGACCGCCTGCGACCGTTCACGGTGCGCGGAGCGACGGAGGTCGTGCAGCTGCTCGGCGGCGTGGGCGCGCCGGAGTCGCAGAGCCATTCCAACCGCCTGCTGAACGAGCTCGCCCGGATGCTGGGCGCCGAACCGGTCTATGTGCCTGCGCCCGGCGTGGTGGCCGGGCCCACCATCCGCGACAGCCTGCTGGCCGATCCGTCGATGCAGGAGGTCACCCGCCACTGGCGCGAGCTGACGATGGCGATCATGGGCATCGGCAGCATCGAGCCCTCGAACGTCCTCGCCACGAGCGGCAACGCGTTCGCGACTGAGGAGCGCGCCGATCTGCTGGGCGCCGGCGCCGTCGGCGACATCTGCCACCGCATCTTCCGCGCCGACGGATCGCTCGTGCGGGGCGACCTGGACGATCGCATCATCGCGATCCCGGTCGACGACCTGATGCGCATCCCGCGCCGGGTCGGCATCGCCGGGGGTCCGCGCAAACTCGATGCGATCCAGGGCGCGCTGGCCGGCGGGTGGGTCACGACGCTGATCACCGACCTTCGCACCGCCGAGGACCTCACCGCCTGACGCGCCGGTGTGCTTCGGTCCGCGCAGCGCAGCGCACCGCGCCCGAGGCATCCCCCCGCGCGGCTCTTTCCTGTTCCCGCGCCACAGATTCACGCCGCGGGAACAGGAAAGAGCCGCGCGAAGCGCGCGCGGGCCGGGTCAGCGCGCGCGCGGGCCTGGTCAGCGCGCGGCGAGGGTCTGGCTCAGGCGGGTGATCCCGGGAACGAGGCTCGTCAGCACGGGGACCGACACGTCGGCGGCTTCAGCGGCGGAGGCCATGGATGCCTGCGCGAGCACGACCACGTCCACCCCAGGAGCCCGCCGCTCGATCGCGGCCGCCACGAGCCGGTCGTGCGTGTCGCGGTCGCCGGAGGAGACCGCCGCGAAAGCGCCGTCGACGACTTCGCTGACGATCGTCGGGGATTTGCCGGCGAGGTCGGCGCGCTCCTGGATCAGGGCGAGCGTCGGGCGAAGCGTGGTGGGCAGCGTCGCGAGCACCGCGATGCGCGCCCCCGTCGCGACGGCGTCATCGGCCATCGCCTCGTCGATCCGAAGTACCGGGATCCCGACGCGGTCGGCGGTGGGCGCTGCCAGGTGCGAGATCGACGAGCAGGTGAGCATCACGGCGTCGGCACCGGCGCGGCGAGCCGCGTCGACGAGATCGGCAAGGCGATCGGGGACGGATGCCGCGAGCTCGTCGTCGCCGAGATCGGCGACGATCTTGTCATCGAGGTAGTTCACCGTGGCGATGCCCGGCAGGTGCGTGCGGGCGAGTTCCATCACGGGCGCGATGACGACGGCACCGGTGTGCAGGAACGCGATTCTTTGCGCGGACACGATCAGCCCTTCAGCGATCCGGCGGCCAGGCCCGCCATGATCTTCTTGTTCAAGAATACGAAGACCACGAGCAGCACGACGATGTTGATGCTGATCGCGGCGAACAGCGGTCCGTACTGGGTGGACCCGTACTGGTCGTTCAGGCTGAGCAGACCCACCTGGATCGTCGCCAGGTCGGGCTTGGTCGTGAACGTCAGCGCGATGAGCAGGTCGTTCCACACGCTGAAGAACTGCACGAGCGCCACCGTGATGATCGCGTTCTTCATCAGCGGCAGCCCGATGACGAAGAAGGACTTGAGCGGCCCGGAGCCGTCCATCGTCGCCGCTTCGAAGATCTCGCGCGGGATCGCCCGGAAGTACGCCGCCATCAGGAAGGTCGTCAGCGGCAGACCCATCACGATGTAGGTGAGGATCATCGGCCACAGCGTGTTGGACAGCCCGGCCCGGA
The DNA here is from genome assembly GCF_900100885.1 of Microbacterium pygmaeum. Lineage (NCBI taxonomy): Bacteria > Bacillati > Actinomycetota > Actinomycetes > Micrococcales > Microbacteriaceae > Microbacterium > Microbacterium pygmaeum. The sequence goes on along the minus strand of NZ_LT629692.1, from coordinate 972,560 downwards.
AGTACACGGTGAACAGCGGCACGAGGATCATCTGGCCCGGCACCATGATGCCGGCGAGGATCAGCAGGAGCGTCGTGTGACGGCCCTTCCAGATCATGACCTCCAGCGCGTATCCCGCCGCGACACCGAGCAGGACGATGATCGCGACGGAGGGCAGGGTCACCAGCAGGCTGTTGCGGTAGTTGACCGCGACGTTGCCGCGCGTGAACGCCTGGATGTAGTTCTCGAGGTTGAAGGACTCGGGAAGGGACCAGGTGGGGTTGGAGAGGAACTCCGCCTGCGTCTTGAACGATCCGAGGATGATCCACAGCTGCGGGTACAGCACGATCACCAGCAGCAGGGCGACGATGATCCACACCGGGATGCGGCGCAGGGCCCGGCTGGCGCGCCGCGAGAGCGGTTGCTGCACCCGCGGCGGGGGCGCCTTCCGCGACACGTCGCGACCGGTGGTGAGGGTCTGGGTGGCGGTCATCAGGCGTCGACCTTCCGGCTCGAGGAGCGGAACACGGCAAGGGTGAACACGAGGCACAGGAGGGTGAGCACGAGGGCGATCGTGCTGCCGTACCCGTACTCGGCATATTCGAATGCCGTGCGGTACATGTAGAGCGTGAGCGGGGCGGTCGAGGTGCCCGGCCCGCCGTTGTTCAGCGCGAGCAGGCTGTCGAAGACCTTGAGCGTCGAATTGAAACTGAAGATGAGGGAGGAGATCAGGATCGGCGCCGACAGCGGCACGATGATGTGGCGCACGAGCTTGAACCCGTTCGCCCCGTCCAGGCGAGCCGATTCGATCAGCTCGTCCGGGATGTCCAGGAGGCCCGTGTAGAGCAGCACGGCGTAGAAGCCCATCGAGCTCCAGAACGTCATGGCGAGGGCGACCGCCATCGTGCCGATCGTCGAGGCCAGGAACTCGACACTGCCGAGCCCGAAGAAATTCAGCAGGTCGTTGACCGGACCCTGATTGTCGCCGACAGCGACGAAGCTGCGGAACAGCAGGGCGACGGCGACCGTGGGCAGCACCATGGGGAAGAACACCGCTGTGCGCACGAACGCCGAGCCCTTGCGCAGGACGAAGACGTAGAGCAGCGCCAGCAGGTAGCCCAGCGCGATCTGGCCGGCCGTGGCCAGGAACGCGAAGATCACGCTGACCCACAGCGACTGGATGGCCGCAGGGTCGTTCGTGAAGAAGGTCACGAAGTTCTGGAATCCGACGAACTCGAAGCCGCGCAGCGAGTTGCCCTCGAAGAAGGACAGCCCCAGCGACCAGAGCACCGGCACGACCTTGAGCAGCACATACAGCACGAGAGTCGGCGCCAGCAGGATGATGATCGTCTTCCGATCACCGAACACGTTCTTCATAACGCTGCTCCCTACACTCGGACGGCCCGGGCCACGCGGTGGCCCGGGCCGTCCTGGTGAATCACTTGTTGGCGTCGATCGAGGTCTGCAGCTGTGCCATGTAGTCCTCCGGCGACAGCTGTCCGCTCACCAGGAGCGAGACGTTCGACTGAGCCAGCGAGGTCGACTTGCCGTCCATCAGCGCCTCGAACCAGAGCACGGTCTCATCGATCGCGGCCACCTGCTCCTGAACCATCTTGGTGGTCTCGGGCACGTCGGTGACCTCGCCGTTGACCTTGAAGCCGGAGACGACACCGGCATCGCCCAGCGCCTGCGCGCCGTAGTTCTCGGCGATGCAGCCGAGCCAGTCTGCCACCTTCGGGCCGTAGGTCTTGGGGTTCATCGCCATCGCCGTGCCGGCGTTGGCCGGCCACTGGTCGATGTTGCCGGCGCCGCCCTCGACGGCGGGGAACGGCATGAAGCCGATGTTCTCCGCGCCGATGGTGTTCTGTGCCTCGTCGTTGATGTTCGAGAGCAGCCACGTGCCGTCGTACTTCATGGCCGCAGCGCCGGTGAGGAACTGGTTGTTGGCCACCGAGGCATCCTGCGAGATGAATCCGTCGCCGAAGTCACCCGCCTCCGCCATCTGCACGAGCGCCTCGGCGCCGGCCACGTACTCGGGGTCGGTCAGCTTGGCGTTGCCGTCGCGGATGTCGGTCATCGCGTCGAGTCCGACGTTGCGATAGATGTACATGCCGATCAGGCGGGTCAGCGGGAACGCCTGCGCACCGGCCATCGCCATCGGCGTGTAGCCGGCGGCAGCCAGCTCCTCGTTCGCGGCGACCAGGTCGTCGAAGGTCTGCGGCTCGTCGAGTCCGACCTCTTCGAAGATGGCCTTGTTGTACCAGATGCCCTCGAGGTTGTACTGGTAGGGCAGCGAGACGTACTGGCCGTAGACGTTGTTGATGGTGGATGCCGCAGCCGGCAGGATCTGGTCCCAGAGGCCCTGGTCCTCGAGGGCCGCCTGGTAGTCGACGAGCAGGTCGGCCTTGCCGAGGTCGCCGTCCGGGCGGACCATGGCGGTGCCGGCGATGAAGTGCGCGGGCAGCGAGTCCTGGCTGGCCAGGAGGGTCACCTTCTGCACGACGTCGGCCTGGGCCACTTTCTCGTGCTCGAGCGGGAGCGCCTCGTTCTCCGCCTTGCACTGGTCTTCGGAGAGCGCGGTGAGCTGCGCCTCCAGCGTCGGGTTCTCGTTCGCGGTCAGGACCGTGAAGGTCTCGGGGTCGGTGCCGGTCGCGGCTCCTCCACCTGCGCTCTCGGATGCACCGGGAGCGGCTCCGCCGGCACAGGCGGAGAGCGGGAGAAGTGTTGCGAGCGCGAGACCGGTCACGATCATGCTGCGGCGCGTGCTGCGGGTTTTCATAGCGTCCTCCTTGACGACGGCCATGCGGGGTGAGGGTACGTCAGTGACAGTAGGCAACTTTTCGGAGTGTGTCAACAGTCAGGGTTGAAATTCTATTCACTTTGTGGCTCAATCGTCACTGACAGACTTGATCCGCACTCGGAAGGACACACACCATGGCGGTGACGACCTCGCTCTCCACGCACACCCCCCTGCGCGCACTGGATGCGGCGAACGCGCGATGGGCTCGCGGATTCTGGGGCGACCTGCACGCACGGACGCGTGATGTGACGGTGCCGCGCATCTGGGAGTCGCTGAGTGACCCGCAGGTGAGCCCCGGTCTGCAGAACTTCCGCCTCGCCGCAGGGCTCGCATCCGGCGAGCACATCGGCCCACCCTTCATGGACGGCGACTTCTACAAGTGGCTCGAGGCCGCGATCGCGCGCCTGGAGACCGACCCCGATCCCGAGCTGGCCGCCCAGGTCGAGGAGCTGGCGCAGCTCATCGCCTCGGTGCAGCGCGACGACGGCTACCTGCACACACCCACGTTCATCGCCGAGCGCAACGACGCGCCGGTGTCCGCACTGGCCGACCGGTTCAACTTCGAGACGTACAACCTCGGGCATCTGATCACCGCAGGGGTGCGGCACTTCCAGGTGACCGGCAGCACGACCCTCCTGGATGCCGCGAAGAAGGCGGCGTCATTCCTCGAGGACCTCGCCACGAACAAGCCGGTCGAACTCGCGCGAAGCGCCATCTGCCCGTCGCACTACATGGCCGTCATCGAGCTGTATCGCGCCACCGAAGACGAGCGGTACCTCCGCCTCGCCGAGGCGTTCGTCCGCGTCCGCGACGAGTTCGACGAGGGGGGCGACGACAACCAGGACCGCGTCCCGGTGCGCGAGCAGACGGCCGTGGCCGGCCATGCCGTGCGGGCCAACTACCTCTACGCGGGTCTGGCCGACCTCGTCGCCGAGACAGCTGACGACGAGCTGCAGGGCGTGCTGGAGAACCTGTGGCGCGACGTCGTCGACACCAAGCTCTACATCACCGGCGGCTGCGGCGCGCTGTACGACGGGGCATCCCCCGACGGCAATCCCTGGCAGGGCGGGATCAGTCGCGTGCATCAGGCATACGGACGCGCGTACCAGCTGCCCAACACGACCGCCCACGCCGAATCATGCGCGAACATCGGCATGATCCTGTGGGGCGAGCGGATGCTGGCACTCACCGGCGACGCGACCTACGCCGACGTCATCGAGCAGATCGCCTTCAACAGCCTGCTGGCGAGCGTGAGCCTGGAAGGCTCGGAGTACTTCTACACGAATGCCCTGCGCCAGGTGCGCGACCTGCCCTACGCCCTGCGCCGCCCTGGTGACACGGGACAGCACCCGGTGCCCGAGCCTCCGGCATCCGACGAGCGACTCCGGCAGCGCTACCTGAGCTGCTTCTGCTGCCCGCCCAACATCGCCCGCACCCTCGCGCGGTTCCACGAACGAGCCGCATCGCTCTCCGCCGACGGCGTGTACGTGCACCTCTACGGCGGCAGCGATCTCGACGTCACCGACGAGGACGGCCGCCGCCTGGCCCTCCGCGAGGACAGCGACTATCCCTGGCAGGAGCGCATCGCCTTCACCGTGACCGCCGCCGAACGCTCGCTGCCCGTCCACCTGCGCATCCCGGGCTGGTGCACCGGCGCATCCCTCACGGTCAACGGCCAGGCGGTCGAGGTCTCAGCGCCGAGCACGTACACCCGCATCCAGCGCGACTGGGCGGTCGGCGATCTCATCGAACTCGTCCTGCCCATGCCGGTGCGGATCCTGCGCGGGCACCGTCTCGCCGAGGAGATCACGAACCAGGTCGCCGTGCAGCGGGGTCCGGTCGTCTACGCGCTGGAAAGCGCCGACCTTCCCGCCGGAGTCGTCCTCGAGCAGGCGGCCCTGCGTCGGGGCGCCGCACCGATCCCGGTCGAGGCGGAGATCGCAGGGACGCGCGTGCTCGCGCTGGAGACCGAGATCGCCGTGCTTCCGGCGGTCGCCGAGGACGGACTGTACGCCGACCTCGCCGACGAGGCGATCGGGTCGGCGCGGGTGCGGCTCATCCCCTACTTCGCATGGGGCAACCGCGGGCCCGGGGAGATGTCCGTATGGCTCCCCCTGGTCTGGTGAGGACGCCATCATGAGCATCTCCCCAGCATCCGCCTTTCCCGCACCCGCGTTCACGCCCGGCGCGTACGTCACGGCGACCTACATCATCGAGACCTCGCTGCCCTTGGAGCACGCCGCCGAAGTCCTGGCCGGAGAACAGTCCACCGGGACCTTCGTGCGCGTCGAGCGCGAGTCGGACGCCGTGCGCGCCCGCTTCGCCGCGCAGGTCGTCAGCATCGACGAGATCCCGCCGACTGCAGCGTCCGCGCTTCCGGGTTCCGTCGGCGACCCCGCCCTGCGCCGCCGCGCCCGGATGCGACTGCGGTTCCCGCTGGACAACTTCGGGCCCTCGTTGCCGAACCTGCTGGCCGCCGTCGCGGGCAACCTGTTCGAGATGAAGGAGCTCGCCGCCATCCGGCTCGTCGACCTCGACCTGCCGCAGGCGTTCGCCGACCGATACGCCGGACCCGCCTTCGGCATCGCCGGAACGCGGGCGCTCATGAACCGGCCGACGGGTGCGATGCTCGGCACGATCATCAAGCCCAGCATCGGGCTCTCCCCCGCTGAGCTGGCCGAGGTCGTGGGCGAACTCGCGGCGGCCGGCGTCGATTTCATCAAGGACGACGAACTGCAGGGCAACGGACCCGCATCGCCGCTGGCCGACCGCGTGGCCGCGGTCATGCCGGTGCTGGAGCGACACGCGGACCGCACGGGCACCAAGCCGATGTACGCGTTCAACATCACCGACGACATCGGCAGGCTCGAGGCCAACCACGACCTCGTCGTGGCGGCCGGCGGCACCTGCGTGATGGCGTGCATCAACATGGTCGGACTCGCGGGCCTGGAATACCTGCGCACGAAGTCCAGCGTGCCGATCCACGGGCACCGTGCGATGCTCGGTGCCATGGCGCGCAGCGATCAGGTCGGCATCGCGTTCGGTGCGTGGCAGAAGCTGGCCCGCCTCTCCGGAGCCGATCACCTGCACACCAACGGGATCAGCAACAAGTTCTACGAGTCCGACGCCGAGGTGCTCGCCGCCATCGATGCCGTGCGCACACCGCTGCTCGGCCTGACTCCGACCGTCCCGGTCCTGTCCTCCGGCCAGTGGGGCGGGCTCGCTCACGCCACGTACGAGGCGGTCGGGACCACCGACCTCCTCGTCCTGTCAGGCGGCGGCATCCACGGTCACCCCGACGGGGCCGCCGCGGGCGTCGCGAGCATGCGCGACGCGTGGGCGTCGGCCGAACGCGGCGAGCCGGCGGAGGAGGCCTTCGCGGCGTCGGAGCCGCTGCGCCGGGCGTCGGAGCGATTCGGGCCGGTGCGTGTCTGAGACCGGATCGCACGGGCTTCGCGTCGCGTTCTACGGTGACGACTTCACCGGGAGTGTCGACGCGCTGCTGCAGTTCGCGCGACACGGATGGTCGGGGCGGCTCTTCGTCGGCCTTCCGGATGCCGCAGCGCTGAAGCGGGCGGCGGCGGAGTGCGACGTGGTCGGCATCGCCGGAATCGCCCGCTCGCTGCCGACCGGGCAGCTCGACGCCGAACTGCGGCCGGTGCTGTCGGCCCTCGCCTCGCTCTCTCCCCACGTCGTGCAGTACAAGGCCTGCTCGACGGCTGACTCCTCACCGCAGATCGGCAGCCTCGGCCGCGTGATCGAGCTCGGACGCGAACTGATCTCGGACGCGCCGGTGCCGGTGCTGTTCGCGCAGCCCGATTTCGGACGCTTCACGGCGTTCGGTCACCACTTCGCGGCTGAGGGCGGCGTCGTCTATCGTCTGGACCGCCAGCCGACCATGTCGACGCACCCGAGCACGCCGATGACCGAGTCCGATCTCGCCGTGCATCTGGGCAGGCAGACCGACCTGCCGATCGGGTCGGTCTTCCATCCGACGTACGCGTCGGCGGACGCGCTGGTCTCGGCGCTGCGGGACGACGATGCGGCCGCCCTCGTGCTGGACGCCCTCGACGAGGCGCATCTGATCGCCGTCGGTGATGCGCTGCACGCGTTGCCTGGGCCGGTCTTCGCGATCGGCTCGGGCGGGTTGAGCACCGCCGTCGCTGCGGCGGAGCCGGGAACCCAGGTGGCGCTGCCGGTCGCGACCGATTCGACCGGACCGATCCTCGCCGTCTCCGGCAGTCGCTCGGCCCAGACCCGTCGCCAGGCGGACGCGGCGGCCGCGGCCGGCTGGCTCGTGCAGCCGCTGGAGCTGGACGAGGGCAGGGCGGATGCCGCAGCCTCGACGGTCGTGGAAGCGCTGGCGGCCGGGCGCAGCGTCGTGCTGACCTCGGACGATGCGGACCCGACGCCGGTGGGAAGCCGTCCGGTGCTCGAGGCGATCGCCGAGGCCGCGGCATCCGTCATCTCGTCCGCCGTCTCCGCGGGGACGACACGTCGTGTGATCGTGTGCGGGGGCGATACGTCCAGCCGGATCACGCGGCTGCTCGGCGTCGAGTCGCTGTCGATCGCGGCGAACCCGTGGGGGAACATCGTGCTGCTGCACGCCGCGTCCGCCGACCCCGCGATCGACGGACTGGAGCTGCTCCTCAAGGGCGGTCAGGTCGGCGACGTCGACCTGTTCGAGCGCATCCGGGGCCTCGGCGAGCGCTAGCTGTACCCGGCTGTGACGTTGGTGACGGTTCGGGACTTGCGGTGAGGAGAACCTCCGGGGCTTAGTGGAAGTGCTTACGTTCCCTAGTCTCCCCGGAGGTTCCCATGGCCCACGGTAATGCTCGGTTGAATATCCACGGACGGACCCTGTTGATAACTCGGGTCATTCATGATGGGCGCCCTCTCGCTCATGTCGCCCGAGAGCTCGGGCTCTCGCGTCAGTGCGCGCATCGGTGGGTGTCCAGGTTCCGGCTGGAGGGCGCGGCCGGGTTGGTGGATCGGTCGTCCCGGCCACGGTCGATGCCGCGGCGCACGCCAGTCGAGATCGAGCAGCGGGTGCTCGCGTTACGCGCTCAGCTGCGGCAAGGTCAGGACCGGATCGGGCCGGTCGCTGGGGTTCCAGCCCGCACGGTCGGAGCGATCCTGCGCCGCCACGGCGTCCCACGGTTATCGGAATGCGACCCGTTGACCGGGCAGATCATCCGCGCCTCGAAACAGACCGCCGTCCGATATGAACGCTCCCGCCCCGGTGAGCTGGTGCATATGGACGTGAAGAAGCTGGGCCGTATCCCCGACGGCGGCGGGTGGCGCGCCCACGGCAGAGCGGCCGGCGATACCGCCGCTCACAAGAAGGCTCGGATCGGCTTCGACTACGTCCACTCGATCATCGATGACCACTCCAGGCTTGCGTACTCCGAGATCCACCCGGACGAGAAGGGGCCAACCTGCGCTGGGTTCCTTGCCCGCGCTGCCGCGTACTTCGCCGTGCACGGCATCCCCCGCATCGAACAGGTCATGACCGACAACCATTTCAGCTACCGGCTCTCACACGACGTCCAGGCCGTGCTCCGCACGCTCGGCGCGAAACACGTCCTCATCCGCCCGCACTGCCCCTGGCAGAACGGGAAGGTAGAACGCCTGAACCGCACTCTGCAAACCGAGTGGGCCTACCGGCAGGTCTTCCCCTCAAACACCGCCCGCACCAACGCCCTCGCACCCTTCATTGAGCACTACAACACCGAACGCCACCACACCGCCATCAACGGCACACCCCTCAGCAGAGTGTTACCCACGTGACTGCTGAGTACAGCTAGCCGCGCCGTTTGCGGACGAGACACGCCGCGACGTCCGGTGCGTTCGCGGCGTGTTTCGTCCGCGAACGGGTGCGGTCAGCGCGGGTCGACCTGCATACGAAGCGACCACGCGGTGTGCTCCCGCGGGAGGCGGTACCGCTCCGGCAGCGCCGGGCCGACCGATGCCGAGCCGACGCCCTGCTGGGCGGAGTCGAGGTTCAGCCACACCCGGCCCGAGTCGCGCAGCTCGTGCGGCTTGGCCGCGCGCTGCAGGTCGAGGGAGGTCCATCGGCGTGCGGTGAAGTCGAACTGCGGTCGGCCGTCCACCCGCAGCCCCGGCATCCCCTCGCCGGAGAGCGACAACCACCGCGTCTGCACGTGGTTGCCGTTCTCCTGCGGCACCGGGTACGGCGTCTGCAGCTCGTCGATCGTCCGGGCGAACCGGCCGATCCGTGATCCCTCGTACGAGTCGACGTAGGTCTCACCCGGTCCGCGCCCGAACCACTCGACCCGATCGAACCCACCCGGAAGCGAGAGCAGCAGACCGACCCGAGGCACCCAGATGTCGCGGTGCAGGTAGGGCGTGTCGGCCCAGGGTCCGGTGAAGTCGACCTCGACATCCAGCACGACTCCGGCGCCGTCGGCGCGCCAGAGCATCGACCACGTCACGCCGTGCGGGTGGGTCGTCGGTGCGGTGCGTCCGCTCGAGCGCAGCCAGCCGTCGCCGTGCTCGACGGAGTCGGTGCGATGCAGCATCCGATCCATACCCGTTCCGCGCCAGACCGATGCGAGGTCGTTCAGCGAGCCCTGCCCGTGATCGTTCTCGGTGGGTGCGCGGTGCACGTCGATCCATGGGCCGTCGAGCTCGAGACCGCCGAGTCGATGGAGGCGCCCGGTCGCCGCGTCGAACGCTGCGTCCCCGACGACGATCGCGCCGCCGAGGCTCGAGAGCCGGCCGTCGCGCCGAGACTGGTCGCGTGCACCCGCGTCTCGGGCAGAAGCCCGGGTCTCGACGGAATCCGGCTCCGGCACGGGCGGGCGCCCGGGCCTGGGCTCGGGCTCCGCGAGCAGCGCCTGACCCCATGCCACGACGTGACCGGCGGGCGCCCACAGCGTGCCGGCCGCGAGCACCGCCTCGACCGTCAGCACGGCGGGGCCGGAGCCAGGAGCGGATGCCGCAGCGGGCAGATCGAGGCTCGTCCGATGCCCCGCGGCGAGCGGGGCCAGCTCGAGCATCCCCTCGTCAGCGGGCAGGCCGTCCACCTCGATGGTCCAGCGGAAGACGAGGTCGGAGGTGTCGGCGCTGTGGCGGCCGTTGACGATCTCGATCGCGTCGGCGATCTCGATCCGAAGCGGCGCGTAGGCCTTCGCGATCTCGGTCAGCGCGGGGGTGGGCGTGCGGTCGCTGAACACGACGCCGTGGAGGCTGAAGCGCCCGCCCTTCGGCTCGGATTCGACGTCGTCGCCGTGCAGGATGTACGGCACGCCGTCGTCCGTGACTGCGGAGAAGCCGTGGTCGATCCACTCCCAGATGAACCCGCCGCACAGCCGCTCATGCGCGTCGATGATCCGCTGGTAGTCCTGCAGCGAACCAGGACCGTTGCCCATGGCGTGCGCGTACTCGACGAGCAGGAACGGCAGGCTGCGACGTCGCGCGTCATCGGCGTCGATGACCGCGTCCGCGCCCGCAGACTCGGTCTCGTCCTCGTCGTCGTCGTCGAACACGAGGCCGTGCATCCCGAGTCGTCCGCCCCGGGGCTCCTCGCGGCGACCGATCTGCTCGAGGAGCTCCAGCGACGGATACATCACCGAGTAGAAGTCCGAGTCGCGGTATCGCGGGTCGCGCTCGTACAGCACGGGGCGCGACGGGTCGCGTTCCTCGAGCCAGGCGCGCATCTCGGTGATGCCGTCGCCGACCCAGCTCTCGTTCGCGAGGGACCAGATCACGATGCTGGGGTGGTTCTTGTCGCGCTCGACGGTGCGGTGCAGCCGGTCCAGCAGCGCGGCGCGCCAGCGCGGGTCGGCCGGTGGGTTGCCCTCCCACCCGGCGTAGATGAACCCGTGCGTCTCGAGGTCGCATTCCAGCACCACCCACAGGCCGTACTCGTCGCACAGCCGCAGGAACTCCGGATGCGGCGGATAGTGGCTCGTCCGCACGGCGTCGATGTTCGCCCGCTTCATCATCACGATGTCGCGCACCATCGTCTCGCGATCCAGCGTGCGGCCCGTGTCGGGATGGTGCTCGTGCCGGTTCATGCCGTGCATGGTCACCGGCCGCCCGTTCACCGTGAACACGCCGTCGACGATCTCGATGCGCCGGAAGCCCACGGCGAGCTCGACCACCTCGCCGGCCGAGGCCAGCGTGCCGCGGTACAGGCGCGGGACGTCGGCGCTCCACGGCTCCACGGGTACCGACGCCGTCTCGCCGGCAGGGATGCGGATGCCGAGCTCGGCGATCTCGACGACCGCATCGATCGAGGCGTCCACCCGCAGTGTCCCGGTCCCGGTGAGGTGGTCGTAGTCGGCGTGCACGAAGTTGTCGTCGATCGCTCCGGCCGGCCGCTCCAGCAGCTCGACATCTCGGAAGATACCGGGGAGCCACCACATGTCCTGGTCTTCGAGGTAGGTCCCACTCGACCACCGGTGGACCCGGACCGCCAGCACGTTGCGCCCGGGAACGACCGGCGCATCGAACTCGAACGGCAGCCTGCTGCCGCTCGACCAGCCCAGCTCCTGTCCGTTCAGCCAGACCTTGGCGCACGAATCGACGCCCTGGAAGCGCAGGACCGCGTCGCCCCACCCGGCCGGCACGTCGAAGACCAGCCGGTAGTCGCCGGTGGGGTTCTCGGTCGGCACGCGCGGTGGATCCAGCGGGATCGGATACGCCGTGTTCGTGTACAGCGGCCCTTCCGCCGTGCCGCGCATCGATCGCGCGGGTCCGCCGCTCAGCGGCGTGAACGCTTCGAGCACCCAGTGGGACGGGACCGGCATGTCGTCCCACGACCCGTCATCGAACCCGTCGCCGACGAAGTCGGCCCCAGTGCCGTCCGCCGTCGGCGACAGTCGGAACTTCCACATGCCGCCGAGGCTCTGCACACGGGCGTCGCTTCGGGTGTCGGAGCGCGCAGCGCGCCGCCCGGCGCCCGGTTGCGTGCTCTCCCAGTAGCGCTCGCTCACGCGGCATCCTCCCCGTCCGACAGCGGACTGGGGGCGGTGCCGAGCCCCTCCAGCTCGACCCAGAGCTCGTCGGGGACGACGACATCGCGCAGTGCGACCAGCTGCTCCAGCCGTTCCGGCGAGGAGACTCCTACGACGGTCGAATCGACCAGCGGCGAGCGCAGCGAGAAGTGCAGCGCAGCGGCTCGCAGCGAGATGCCGTGCGCCGCGCAGGCTCGCTCGGCGCGCTCGACCCACTCGGTCAACGCGGCTCCGGCGGGGCGGTAGCCGTAGGTCGCGCCCGGCGTGGCGCCGGAGGCGAGGATGCCGGCGCCGAACGGCGCCGCGTTGTACGTGCGCATCCCGCGTCGTCGCGCATCCTCGAGCAGGACGCTCGCGGAGCGGTCGACGAGCGTGAAACGGTTGTGGGTCAGGAGCGCGTCGAACATTCCGGTCGCGACATATTCGCGCATCAGCGGCACCGGACCGGCCGCGATCCCGATCGCGTCCACCGCGCCGGCGTCTCGAAGCTCCCGCAGCCCCTCAACCGCCCCGCCGGGCCCGAACGCCTGGTCGGTCGTCACCGAGTAGGGGTCGTGCAGGTGCAGTGTGCCGATCCGCTCCAGTCCGAGGCGCGCGAGGCTCTCCTCGTACGAGCGCAGCACGCGATCGCGATCGAATGCGCCGGTTCGCGGGTCGGCGTCGACCTTGGTCACGATCTCGGCCGTGGTCCGTTCACCACGCTCACGGACAGCGGCGAGCGCCGTTCCCAGCACCTCCTCCGAGCGTCCGTCGGCGTATGCGTTCGAGGTGTCGACGCGGGCGAACGGGCCGGTGAGCAGTGCGATCGCCGTGGCGACGGCGTCCGCCTCTTCGGGGGATCCGGGCCGCGTGTCGCGGCCGAGCGGCGAGGTTCCGACGGTGATGTCGTCGAACACGGGCTGATGCATGAGTGCATATCCATTCTGATATGAATGTGATTGCACTCTACTTGAACGACGACGAACCGTGGAAGGCTCGAGACGATGCTCATCAACGATCCCCGCCGACGCCGCGTCCTCATCGACTCCGACGTGGCCAACGAAGCCGACGACCAGTTCGCTCTCGTCCACGCCCTGCTCTCGCCCACACTCGATATCCGCGGCATCATCCCCGCGCACTTCGGCACGAAGCGCACGAACGAGTCGATGCGCGCCTCGCGTGACGAGCTGAACCGCATCCTCGAGCTCATGGACATGACGGGTGTGGTCACCGTCGCCGACGGAGCGCCCGCGGCGCTGCCGTCCGAGACGGAGCCGGTGGACAGCCCGGGCGCTCGCCTGATCATCGATGAGGCTCGCAGGCCCGACGCCGGGCCGCTGTTCATCGCCTTCCTCGGGCCGCTGACCGACATGGCCAGTGCGCTGCTGCTCGCCCCTGACATCGCCGACACCGACACGACCGTGATCTGGATCGGCGGGGCGCCATACGGCGACATCGAGTTCGCCGGCACCTGGCCGGAGTTCAATCTGCGCAACGACATCGCCTCCGCCAACGTCGTGTTCGCGTCGGGCCTGACGATCTGGCAGGTCCCGTCGAACGTCTATCGTCTGGTCAACGTGGGCTATGCCGAGCTGCGACGTCGCGTGGAGCCGCACGGCGCGATCGGCCCGTACCTCGCCCAGGGCGTCGTCGACTTCAACACGGCGCACAACCCCGTCCCGATCGAATCGCGGTCGCTTGGCGATTCCCCAGCCATCGCGCTGATGATCGAACCGTTCTCGGGCAATATGCGGATCCAACCGCCCGTGCGCTTCACCGCCGATGGACGGTACGAAGCGGCCGAGGAGGGCGGTGAGGTGCGCGTGGTCGAGCAGATGGACGTGCGCTTCCTGCTCGAGGACATGTTCGCCAAGATCGCCGAATTCGGCGAGTCCGGACGATCCGCGGATTGACCGTCAGGCCGGAACTGGGCCCGTGCTTGCGCGCACCTCGAGGCTGCCCTCGAGCCAGAGCGGACCCGGAGCACCGTCACCGCGCATGACCTGGTGCAGCTGTCGCCACGCCTGCACCCCCAGCGCCTCCTGCGGCACGTGCACGGTCGTCAGCGCCGGCGTGCTGAACCGCGCGAACGGGATGTCGTCCACGCCGACGACCGACAGCCGCTCGGGCACCGCCACATCGAGCTCCCGCAGGCGGGACAGCAGACCCAGCGCGACCAGGTCGTTGAAGGCGAGAACGGCGGATGCTCCGGTTCCGAGCACCTGCGCTGCGCTCGCGAACCCGTCCTCGAGGGTCGAGCCCACACTCACGCGGTCGATCCGCAGATCCGGCCGACGCGCGAGCGCCGCGTCCAGCCCGAGACCGCGCAGCCGGTTCGATGCGCTCGTGGGTGGGCCGCCCGCGTACACCAGGTGCCGGTGTCCGAGGCCGACGAGATGCTCGACGAGCAGTCCGATGGCCTGTTCGTAATCCATCGACACCTGCGGCACGGCCCCGGCTTCGATGCCGCGGTTCACCACGGCGACGGGGGATGCCGCAGCCAGCACGGCCTCGAGATCGGTCTCACCCATGCGCGGCGCGCACAGGACGAGCGCGTCGCACCGCCGGCGCGCCTGGATCGCGGCATCCCGCTCCGCGTCAGGGGTCTCCTGGGTGTCCCCGACGAGCACGCGGAAGCCGTCCTCGGCAGCAGCGCGCGTGACCCCGCGCAGGATCGACTGGAACATCGGGTTGGCCAGATCCGGCACGAGCACCGCAACGGTGTTGGTGCGCCCGAGCGACAGACTCCGCGCCGTCTCGCTCGGCCGGTACTGGAGCAGCTCGACCGCACGGCGCACGCGCTCCGCGATCGCCGGGTCGACCGTGGCGAGCCCGTTCATCACCCGCGACACGGTCGCCCGGGAGACCTGAGCCTGCGTTGCGACGTCGTCGATCGTGACCGGACGACCCGCGTCGCCTGACACCATGGGTCGCTCCTCCGCTCGGGTGCCGTCTCAGCACGGCGCCCTCAGTCTAGTGGCCCGAGAAACCGGTTTCTGATACGCTCGGACGATCCGATCCCGAAGGACATCCATGCGAATCGTCGTCACCGGCGCAGCCGGCCGTCTCGGGCGTTCTGTGGCGCAGGCGCTGCGCGACGCCGGCCATGCCGTGCTGAGCGTCGACCGTGCCTTCGCGCCGGGCGACGAGGGAGAGACCGCCGACCTCACCGACCGCGACGCCACCGAGATCCTGTTCACCCGCCTCGCGCCCGACGCGGTGGTGCACCTCGCCGCGATCGCGGTCCCGTTCAGCGCCCCCGAGCACACGATCTTCACGGTCAACACCGCGATGGCCCACTCCGTGCTCGAGGCGGCGGTCGCGGCCGGCGCCTCGCGGGTCCTCGTGGCATCCAGCCCGACGGTGCTCGGCTACGGTTCCCCGACCTGGGACCCGGGGCGCCTCCCGCTGGACGAGCGCAGCCCCCGGGGGGCGTCGAACTCGTACGCGCTGTCGAAGATCTGCATCGAGGAGACGGTCGCCGCATTCGCACGTCGCGAGCCGTCGGTCCGCTTCGGGGCGTTCCGCCCCTGCTACGTCATCTCGCCCGAGGAGTGGTCGGGCGCGCCGACCCAGCAGGGCCACACCGTGCTCGAACGCCTCGAGCGGCCCGAGCTGGCCGCCGTCTCGCTCTTCAACTACGTCGACGCCCGCGATGTGGCCGCCTTCGTCGGGACCTGGCTCGAGGCCGATCGCACGCCGCCCGGGGCCGTCTACGTCGTCGGCGCGGCGGACTCGCTCGCCGTCGAGCCGGTCGCCGCCCTGCTCGCGCACTTCCACCCGGGCACCACGCCGTACGTGTCGGCACTCGATGCGGACGCGCCGGTGTTCTCCTCGGCCGCTGCCGCACGCGACCTCGGCTGGCGACCGACGCGGTCGTGGCGCACCGAACTCGCACCCGAGGACCTCGCCCGGCTCGAGAGCCCGCGCGGCCCCGCACTCGACGGTTCCCCTCTTCCTCAGAAAGCAGTCTCATGAGCTTCGACTTCGCCGACGGCCCGCTCTTCTTCCCGGTCACCGCGTACGCCGCGGACGGCAGCGTGGACCACGAGCTCACCCGCGAGCACATCGAGCGCGGCGTCGCCGCCGGTCCCGGCGGCGTCTTCCCAGCCTGCGGCACCGGAGAATTCCACGCCCTGTCGGCGAGCGAGTCGGTCGCCGTCGCCCGCACCGCCGTGCAGGCCGTCGCGGGCCGTGTCCCGGTGATCGCCGGCATCGGCGGGCCCGTCGGTCAGGCGATCGAATCCGCCCGCGCGCTCCAGGAGATCGGCGTCGACGGCGTCCTGCTCCTCCCGCCGTACCTCGTCGGCGCCACGCAGGCGGGGCTCGAAGCGTATGTCGCAGCGGTGGCCGCGGCATCCGCTCTCCCGATCATCGTGTACCACCGCGCCAACGCGCGCTTCGAGGCCGAGACGTTCGCCCGCATCCTGCGCGACCGGCCGACCGTCGTGGGGTTCAAGGACGGCATCGGCGACGTCGCCCTCGCGCAGCAGATCGTCCTGGCGGCGCGCGCGGTGCGCTCCGATGTGCAGTTCTTCAACGGACTGCTGACCGCCGAGGCCTCGCAGGCCGCGTACCGGGCGATCGGCATCCCGCTGTACTCGTCGGCCGTCTTCGCCATGGCACCCGACATCGCGCAGGGCTTCTACCGTGCATACGTCGACGGCGACGACGTATGCTGCGCGCAGCTGCTCACCGATTTCTACTTCCCGCTGGTCAGCCTCCGCGACACCACACCCGGCTATGCGGTCGCGCTCGTCAAGGCAGGAGTCCGGCTCGCGGGACTGCCCGTCGGCGGCGTCCGGCCGCCGCTGGTCGATCCGGGGGCCGACCACACCGCCCGCCTCGAAGCGCTGCTGGTCATCGGACGCACGCTTATGGCACCGGCGGCCGCGCGCGCATGAGCCGGATCACCCGGCTCCATGTGCGACGCCTGTCGGCGCGCATGCCGCGGCCATGGGTGCCGGCATCCCCCGACCTGCACCTGATCATCGTCACGGTCCACGACGACGAGGGAAACCTCGGCACCGGGTTCTCGTGGACGCCGACCATCGGCGCGTCCGCCGTGACGGCGCTGCTGAGCGATGACATCACGCGCTTCGCGGTGGGGCGGGAAGCGGACGCCGCGATCCTGTGGCCCGCACTGTGGACGCACCTGCACGAAGCAGGCGGAGGCGGGGTCACCACGATCGCGATGGCCGGGCTCGACCTCGCGCTCTGGGATCTGCAGACCCGCAGGAGCGGCCTCGGTCTCGCGACCGCGCTCGGCCGGCGGCACGATCGGCTGCCGGTCTACGGATCCGGCGTCAACCTGCACTACCCGCTCGACGAACTCGTCGCGCAGGTGCAGCGGTGGATCGAACGCGGCATCGACGCGGTCAAGGTCAAGGTCGGCTTGAGCGACCTCGCCGACGACGTCGCTCGTGTCGCGGCCGTTCGTGCGGCACTGGGCCCCGATCGAGCGCTGATGATCGACGCGAACCAGCGCTGGGATGTGCCGACAGCCCGAACAGCCCTGGAACGGCTCTCGGAGTTCGACCTCGCCTGGATCGAGGAGCCGCTGCGCTCCGACGACACCGCCGGCTACCGGGCGCTGGCCGAGGCGATATCGGTCCCGATCGCCCTCGGCGAGAACCTCCACACGATCCATCGCTTCCGCGAGGTCCTCGACGCCGGATTCGCTGCGGTGGTCCAACCGAACGTCGTCCGCGTCGGCGGGATCACGCCGTTCCTGGAGATCTGCTCCCTTGCTGCGGGCCGCGGGATCGACGTGGCGCCGCACCTGCTGCCGGACCTCTCCGCGCAGCTCGCCATCTCCCTCGATCAGCTGTGCTGGGTGGAGGATGTGGAGGATGCCGGATTCGAGGCGCTCGGCGTCCTCGCCGCGCCGTCGCCCGTGCAGATCCGCGGCGCCGAGGCCACCGTCACCGAGGCGCCTGGTCTCGGCCTCACCTTCGCCGACACCACGCCCGATCACTCCGAGGAGTCCTCATGACCACCGCATCCGCTCCCGCACACGCCGCTGTCGTGGCCTCCACACCCGACGAACTCGATGCTGTCCTTGCGCGAAGTGCCGGTGCCGCCGAGGTGCTGCGCACCATTCCCGACGAGGTCCGAGCGAGGTGGATGAATGCCGTCGCCGACGCGATCGACGCGGCCCGTGACGAGCTCGTCGCGATCGCCATGGACGAGACGCACATCGCCGAAGCGCGTCTGATCGGCGAGGTCGCGCGCACGACGGGCCAGCTGCGTCTGCTCGCCGACGTCGTACGGGAGGGTTCGTACCTGGAGGTCGTACTGGATGCGGCGGATCCGACCACCACCCCGCCGCGGCCCGACCTGCGTCGCCTGCTCGTGCCGCTGGGCACGGTCGCGAACTTCGCGGCCTCGAACTTCCCCTTCGCGTTCTCGGTCGCCGGTGGTGACACGGCGGCGGCGCTCGCCGCCGGCTGCCCCGTGGTGGTCAAGGCGCACAGCGGCCACCCCCGCCTGTCGTACCGCACGGCCGAGGTCGTCACCGCCGCCCTCGAGGCGGCGGGCGCACCCGAGGGGACGTTCGCGCTCGTCGAGGGCCGCGAGACGGGCAGCGCCCTGATCGCGCACCCCGTTGTCAAGGCCGGTTCCTTCACCGGGTCGGTCGCCGGCGGCCGCGCGCTGTTCGACATCGCCGCCGGACGGCCGGACCCCATTCCCTTCTACGGCGAGCTCGGGTCGGTGAACCCGGTCGTGATCACGGTCGACGCGGCCGCCGCGCGCGCCACCGAACTCGCCGAGGGCCTCGTCGCGTCCTTCACGCTTGGCTCGGGGCAGCTGTGCACCAAACCGGGCATCGTCCTCGTCCCCGCCGGCAGCGGCATCCCGTCGATCGCCGCGGCGGCGGTCGGGGCGCCGGCTCCCGCGCGACTGCTCACCGACGCGATCGACGCCGCCTTCACCGGCGGATGGGCGCAGCTCGGCGACATCGACGGCCTCACGGTGCTCGTCGACTCGACGGAGATCGACGGCGAGGGCGTGACGCCCGGCCTCGCCGTGGCATCCGTCGATGCGTTCCTGACCGAACCCCGCCTTCGCGAGGAGCTGTTCGGCCCGGCCACGCTGCTGGTCGAATACACCACTCCCGCCGAGGTCTTCCTCGCCCTCGACCTGCTCGAGGGCAGCCTCACCGGCACGATCCACGCGGAGCCCGGGGAAGACATCGACCAGCTCGTGGCGGTCCTGTCCGAGCGAGTCGGCCGGCTGCTGTTCTCCGGCTGGCCCACCGGCGTCGCGGTGACCTGGTCGCAGCAGCACGGCGGTCCGTGGCCGGCCACGACCTCGCTGCACACGTCGGTCGGCGCGAGCTCGCTGCGCCGCTTCCTGCGCCCCCTGACCTACCAGAGTGCTCCTGAATCGGTGCTGCCGGCGGCCCTGCGGGACGGCAATCCGCTGGGCATCCCGCGCCGCGTGAACGGCGTGCTCG
This sequence comes from Microbacterium pygmaeum, assembly GCF_900100885.1. Lineage (NCBI taxonomy): Bacteria > Bacillati > Actinomycetota > Actinomycetes > Micrococcales > Microbacteriaceae > Microbacterium > Microbacterium pygmaeum. The sequence goes on along the minus strand of NZ_LT629692.1, from coordinate 953,359 downwards.
AGCTTCCGTAGGGTCTGCCGATCACGGCCCGGCGGTGCGCCCGCCGGTCGACTCGCGCACGACGAGCTCGGGCAGGAATCGCACCGATCGCTCGTGATCGCCGTCCGGCATCGAGAGCTCCTGAAGCAGCAGTTCGACCGCGGTCGCGCCGATGAGGTGGGCGGGCTGGCGGATCGAGCTCATCGGCACCACCGTCGCGGAGGCGAAGTCGATGTCGTCGTAGCCGATCAGCGCGATGTCCTCCGGAACTCGGACGTCGGACATGATCGCGAAGGCCTGCAGCAGTCCGACGGCGAGCAGGTCGTTGGCGGCGAAGATCGCATCGGGCCGCTCGGATGCCGGGCGTGCCACGATCGCCTCACCCGCCGCCCGCCCCTGCAGCACGCTCAGCGCGGACATCTCGATGACCTCGAGCGTGACGTCGGGCCGATCGCGCACCGCCTCCCGCGCTCCACGGAGCCGGTCGGCGACCTGCTGGATCGACTGCGGGCCCCCGACGTATGCGATCCGGGTGCGACCGATCTCGAGGAGGTGGGTGGCGGCGAGCCGACCGCCCTCCACATCGTCGACGGAGACGGAATCGAAGGATCCGCCGACGACGTCGCGGTCCACGAGGACCACCGGCACACCGCTGTCGCGCAACCGCCGCAGGACCGACAGGTCTTCAGACGCGGGCGTGATCAGCACGCCGTTCACGCGCTGCTCCAGGAACAGCTCCAGGTGCGCGGCTTCCCGTGCGGTTCGTTCGTCGCTGTTGCCCAGCAGCACGTTCATGCCCGCCTCGGCGGCGCGATCCTCCGCCCCTCGAGCCACCTCGGCGAAGAAGGGATTGCCGACATCCAGCACCACCAGCCCGATGCTGCGGCTGCGACCGGCACGCAGCTGGCGGGCGGCGTCGTTGCGGACGAACCCCAGCTCGTCGATCGCCTGCAGCACCCGCTCCACCGTGGCAGGCGCGACCTTGCCGGGCTGGTTGAGCACGTTGGAGACTGTTCCGACGGAGACGGATGCCGCGGCCGCGACGTCGCGCACGCTCACTGCCACGCGCATCCCCTTCCGTCGGACTGAGCCAGAGTGTATCGGTCAGGCGCCGGAGCGAACGGCCGTCAGCTGCGCAAGGCGTTGCGCGACGGCATCCTGCACGTCAGGGCCGACCATGTTCGAGATCGACTCGCCGAGATCGCGGCCCTCGAGCCATTGCGTCTTGGTGCGGATCGTCCGCGCCGCCTCCGGCTTGCCGGCCTCGAGCACCTCGAGCACCGCGGCGTACGCCTCGGGGTCATCGACGATGGCGGCAAGGCTCGATGCCAGCCCGACGGTCGCCGGCGGTGACACGGGCTCGCTGTCCGCGGCATCCCACTCGTATGCGCCCGAGCCCACCTCGTGCGTCGCGCCGTCCGGCAGGACGACCATCGCCGTCGTATTGGCCGGGACGACGGCGTCGATGCGGATGCGGCCGTTCTCGCGGCGCCAGCCGGAGCGCGCCGTGCCGTAGGGGGTGAGGTGCTCGGCCGAGGCGGAGTCGAAGCCGGCGATCGGGGTGGGCTGGATGCGCAGCTGCGCATAGCCGGGCGCCGCCGGCGCGAGGCCGGCGACAACGCGATGAAGCCAGTCGCCGATCGCGCCGAACGCGTAGTGGTTGAACGACGTCATCTGACCGGGGTTGATCGTGCCGTCCTCCAGCATCGAGTCCCAGCGCTCCCAGATCGTGGTCGCGCCCATCGTCACCGGATACAGCCACGACGGATTCTCGGTCTGTGTCAGCAGGCGGGTCGCGGTTGCTACGTGGCCGGTGCGGGTGAGCGCATCCTGGATGATCGGGGTGCCGACGAAGCCGGTGCCGATGCGGTAGCCGCTCCGACGCGTGAGTTCGGCCAGGCGCGCACCGAGCACACCGTGCTGCTCCTCGGGCGCGATGCCGAAGACGATGGCCATCGCGTAGGCGGTCTGGGCATCGGAGACCATCCGCCCGGAGGGCGTGACGTACTCCGCGAGGAATGCCGCGCGGACCTCTTCGGCGATGCGTCCGTAGTGCTCGGCGTCGTCGGTCCTGCCGAGCAGCGTCGCCGCCCTGGCGAGGTTGTGCGTCGAGAGGAACACGTGTGCGCTGGCGACGATGTCGCCGGCGGTCTTCGCGTTCGCCGGCTGCTCCGGCGGCGCGTCGGGGTCCAGCCAGTCGCCGAACTGGAACCTGCCCTCCCACAGCCGACGCTCGCCGGCCAGATCCAGCAGCGTGTCGGTCCACGCCTGCATGCTCGGGTACTGGCGCTCCAGCGTCGCGACGTCGCCGTAGCGCTCGTTCAGGACCCACGGCACGACCGTCGCCGCGTCGCCCCAGGCCGCCGCCGGGCGGGCGGGCCCCAGCACGTTGGGCACCACGAAGGGCACGACGCCGTCGCCGACCTCCTGCTCGATCGCGAGGTCGACCAGCCACGAGTCGAGGAATCCGCGCACGTCGTAGAGGAAGCTCGCCGTCGGCGCGAACACCTGGATGTCTCCGGTCCACCCCAGCCGCTCGTCGCGCTGCGGGCAGTCGGTGGGCAGGTACAGGAAGTTGCCGCGCAGGCCCCACACGATGTTCTCGTGCAGCTGGGAGACGAGCGGATGCGACGTCTCGAACCACCCCGTGCGCTCCATGTCGCTGTGGATCACGACCGCGGTGACGTCGGCCGGATCGAAGTCGCCCGGCCACCCATCGATCTCCGCGTAGCGGAACCCGTGGAAGGTGAACTCCGGCTCCCACTCCTCGACGCCGCTCCCCGCGAGCGTGTAGAGGTCCGTGGCAGCGGCGGCCCGCAGCGGGCGCGTGCCGAGCTCGCCGTGCTCGAGGACCTCGGCGTGGCGCAGCGTGATCGTCGTGCCGGCCGGGCCGGAGACGCGGATGCGCAGCCGCCCGACGAGATTCTGGCCGAAATCGAGGACGGTCTTGCCCGCCGGTGTGGTGATCACTTCCTGGACGGGAAGCTCCTGGATGCGGCGCACGAACGGCGAGGTCCGAGCCTCGGGCGCCGGGAATGCGTCACCGGGAGCGGCCGCGGCCCACGCCGAGTCGTCGAAGCCCGGGGCGGCGAAGCCGTCCACGTCGATGCGGGCGTCGTACGTCTCGCCCTGGTACAGGCCGCTTGCCACGAGCGGGCCGGTGGCAACCCGCCACGACTCGTCGCTGATCACGGTGTCGGACGAGCCGTCGGCGTAGTCGATCACGAGCTGGGCGGCGACCCGCGGCTGGGAACCGTACTGCGGCCGCGCGTTCTCGCGGAAGCCGAAGAACTCGGTCGCCCACGCACCTGCGAGGCGGATGCCCAGCGCGTTGCGCCCCGGCACCAGCAGCGCGGTGACATCGGTGGTCTCGTGGATGGTCCGCGCAGCGTACGGCGTCCACCCCGGCTTCATCACCTGGTCGTCGACGTCCGAGCCGTTGACCGCCGCCTGATAGACGCCGACCGCGGTGGCGTAGAGCGTCGCTCGCACCACGTCGCCCGCCACGTCGAATTCGGTCCGCAGGACGGCGGGCTGCGCGATCCCCTCCGGGTCGGGCAGACCGATCGCGGTGGCGGTCCACTCCCGCGCCGCGAGGAAGCCGGCGAAGATCCGACGCGGCTCGCTCCACGTCCCCTCGAGACCGTCGGTGCCCGTGACCCGGACGCGGAGCGAGGCATCCTCGCGCGGCAGGAGCGGCGCGAACGGCCACGCCACCCGCGTGGAATCCCAACCCTGCACCGTGTGCGTCTCGATCCCGGACGGGCGCGTGAGCTCGAGTTCGGCCGAGGCCTGCATCCAGTCGTTCGCGTCGGTCACCACGATCCAGCCCAACGGGGGCTCGGGTGTGGCGACCGTGTCGCTGCGGTACGGCGCGTCGGTGCTGATGCGGGTGACGGCGGGCGTGCTCACGTTGATCTCCTTCGATCGGTCTTCGTGCGGACCGGGCGCAGGCGCAGGTCCTGCGGCGGGCGATGGTGGGGGTGCTGCGGGTCAGCCTTCGGCGCCGGCGACCGCCGGAGCGGTGACGCGGATGCGGTGGATACCGTGGCCGAGCTCGTCGGGCGCGGGACCATCGTCGACGGTCACGACGGATTCGGCGGTGGTCGGCAGCTCCAGCAGCGCCCGAGCGCCGAACGGAACGGTGAGCGTGGCCTCCAGCGCACCCTCGGTGAGCGACCAGTCGATGCCGAGCTCGCCCAGGCCGGTGGCGATGGTCGCGGCAGCGCGGTCGATGCCGGTCGACGGGCGTGGAGCCACGTGCACCGTGCGGTATCCCGGGTCAGCGGCATCCGGCGCGAGCCCAGCCACCGTGCGGTAGACCCAGTCGATCATCGCGCCGTAGGCGTAGTGGTTGAACGAGAGCATGCCGCCGCTCTCTCCGCTGCTGTTGCCGGCGTCCATATCGCCGCCGTGGATCGAGCCGTCGGGCTTGATGGCATCCCAGCGCTCCCAGACCGTGGTGGCACCGCGGTCGACCTGGTAGAGCCAGGACGGTGCGTCGTGACGCAGCAGCATGCGGTAGGCCTCGGCCACGTGTCCGTTGTTCGACAGCGCGAACAGCACCAGCGGCGTGCCGAGGAAGCCGGTGGAGATCCGGCCCTCGGCGGCGACGACGTTGGCCGCGAGGTCGGTGGCGATCCCTGCACGGCGCTCGCTCGGCGCGAGATCGAACTCCAGCGCGAGTGCGGCGCCGGTCTGCGTGGACACCGCCTCCTCACCCCAGCGCTCCCAGGTCGCCTGAGCGACCCGGTCGGCGAGGTCGTCGTAGTCCGCGGCGGCATCCGCGTCGCCGACGATCCGCTCCGCCTGCGCCAGCAGCCGTGTCGAGTGGACGTAGAACGCGTTCGCGACGTAATCGCTGTCCACCTTGGCCTCCCACGGCCGGGCCGCGGGTGCGTCGGGATCGAGCCAGTCGCCGTACTGGAACGGCTCGGTCGGCAGGACGACATCCTCGCCGGCGCGCCGACGCAGGTGCGCCACCCAGCGACGCATGCTGTCCAGCTGCCGCTCGAGCACCTCCGTGCTGCCGTAGGACTCGTACACGGCGAGGGGCACGATCGTCGCGGCATCCGCCCATCCGGCCCTGCCCATGTTGTCGGTCGGCGCCCCGCCCATCAGCATGTCCTCGTAGCGGATGATGTCGGGAACGACCGAGGCGACCCCGCCCTCATCGGTCTGGTCGATCTCGAGGTCGCGCAGCCACGACACCCAGAACGCCTCGGTGTCCAGCAGGGTGTTCGCGGTCGCCGCGAACGCCTGGGCGTCACCGGTCCAGCCGAGGCGCTCGTCGCGCTGCGGGCAGTCGGTGGGCACCGACACGAAATTGTCGCGCTGCGACCACAGCACGTTCGAGTGGAACTGGTCCAGCGCCGCATCGGAGGAGCGGAACGTTCCGCGCGCCGCCAGATCGCTCGAGACGGCGATCGCGGTCGCCGAGACGACCTCGGCATCGGTGACCACGTCGGAGTACCGGAAGCCGTGGAAGGTGAACACCGGTTCGAGGACGTGCTCGCCGTCCGAGGCGAGCGTGTAGACGTCGGTGGCCTTGGCTTTGCGCAGCGCGACCGTGTGCAGGGCACCGGACGGTTCGAGGACCTCGGCATGGCGCACCGTGACGACATCTCCAGCCGAGCCGCGCACGACGAGGCGGACCCAGCCCGAGATGTTCTGTCCGGAATCCAGCAGCACGCGGTCGTTCTTCTGCTCGATCGACATCGGCCGCTCTTGGATCACCCGCACAGGCGCGGCCCCGCGCGGTTCGAAGCGCGAGAGATCCGCTTCCAGAGCGGATGCCGCAACCCAGCCGCTGTCGTCGAAGCCGGCTTGGTGCACGCCGACGGCCTCGAGGTTCTGGTCGATGACGGTGCCCTCGTAGATGCCTGCAGATCGCACCGCACCGAACCCGCCGCGCCACGAGTCATCGGTGACGATCGTGGTCTCGGAGCCGTCGGCACCGGTGATCTCCAGCTGCGCCAGGACGCCGGAGCGGTCGCCGTAGATCGCCTTGCGATAGGCGAAGCCGAAGTGACCGCGATACCATCCGTCGCCCACAGCGGCCACGATCACGTTCTCGCCTTCGCGCAGCAGATCGGTGACATCGGCCGTGTCGACGAGGATGCGCTCCTGGTAGGAGGTCCAGCCGGGGGTGAGCAGGGCGTCCGAGACGCGGACGCCGTTGATCCAGGCATCCACCAGGCCGAGCGCGCTCAAGCGAAGGCGTGCTCTCGTGGGCGCTTGATCGAGCGTGAAGGTGCGACGCAGCAGGGGGACCGGGCCGCCGATCTCGCTCGGGATGCCGACGATCTGGGCGGCCAGGTCGGCGCCGGGCACGCCGGCTTCGACGACGAGCGGCTCGCTCCAGGCGCTCCAGCCCGCACCGGTGCGGATCCGCACCGTATAGTGGCGCACTTCACGCGGCGCGAAGTCCCGCGCCTCCCGGATCCCGATCGAGGCGTTCCCTGCGACCTCGTCCTGTACGTTCCACGAGGCGCCGTCCGCGGACACGGCGAGTTGGTAGCCCTCCTGCCGCGCCTGCGGATCGTCACTGGTCGCCGACCACGACAGGCGCAGACCGCGCAGCGGCGTGCCGATCAGGTCCCGCCCGAAGGCGGAGCGCAGCCCGGTGACTCGCGTCGCCGCGTCGGTGGCGGTGGGCTCGGGGAGGTCGGACATGTGGGGGTCCTTTCGGTTGTGATGTGCGGCGGCGGCACGGGAGGGGCATGACTGCTCACGCCAGTCGTCGACAGGGTCGATGACCCTGTCGACGACAGAGCGATCGCGGTCAGCCCTTGATGGCGCCGCTGGTCATACCGGCCACGATCTGCCGGTTGAAGAAGATGTACATGATGAGCGGGGGAATGGTCGTGAGCAGGATGTACATGAACAGCAGGTTGAACTGACTCACCGTCTGGCTCTGGAAGTTGTAGAGCCCGAGCTGGACCGTGGGGTAGTCGTTCCCCGGCAGGAAGTACAGCGGATTCTGGAAGTCGCCGTAGACGAACACCGCCTGGACGACGATGACGGTGACGATGACCGGCTTGAGCAACGGCAGCACGACGGTGAAGAACAGCCGCATCGGCCCGGCACCGTCGATGATGGCGGCCTCGTCGAGTTCCTTGGGGATCGTGGCCACGAACGCCCGGAACAGCAGGATGCAGAACGCGAGGCCGAACGTCGCCTCGATCAGGATCATGCCGGGAATGGTCTTGAAGAGTCCGACGGACTGCAGCACCCAGATCGTCGGCACGACTGCCGGCGGAACGATCAGCGCAGCGAGCACGAAGAAGTTGATGACCGGGTTGAGCCGTGAGCGCTTCCGCTGCAGGACGTAGCCGACCATCGCCGCGAAAACGACCATGATGGCGCAGCTGAAGACCGTGATGATCGCGGTCCACAGGAATGCCCAGAGGACTTGGTAGTCGTTCTTCTGCACCGTCTCGAGGAAGTTCGGCCAGAACTGCCACTCCGTGGGCAGGCTGAACTCCACCAGACCGGCCTCCTTGGAGGTCTTCGACGCCTGGAGGAAGACGAAGATGAACGGCACCAGGAAGACAACGAAGGAGACGATGATCGCGATGATCCCGACCAGGTACTTGCGCAGCCAGCGGCGCAGGGTCATCGGGCGACGGTCCTGCTTCGGTCGACGGCTCCCTCGCAGGCCGCGTGCGTCGGCGGTGGTCAGGGTCTCGGTGACGGTCACAGTTCCGCCTCCCTTCGGTTCAGCAACCACGACACCGGCACCATGATCGCCGTGACGACGACGAACAGGATGACGTTGCCCGCGGTGGACAGACCGAAGAAGCCGGCCTGGTACTGCTTGTAGATGACTGAGGCGATGACATCGCTGCTGAACCCGGGGCCGCCCTTGGTCATCGCCCAGATCATCGCGAACTCCCGCAGGCCGCCGATGAGGGAGAGGATGATGACGGTCGCCGTCGCGGGCCGAACCAGCGGCAGGGTGATCGTGCGGAAGATCGACCATGCGCCGGCGCCGTCCATGCGAGCGGCCTCGAAGTATTCGCCCGGGATCGCGACGATACCGGCCATGAAGATGAGCGTCGCGATGCCGACGCCCTTCCAGATGTCCACACCGGCGACGGTGAGCAGGGCGAGGTTCGGATCGGTGTACCAGCCCGGCTCGGGCAGGTTCAGGAAGCCGAGGACGTTGTTGACCACGCCATGGAACGGATCCAGCAGCGCCTTGAACGTCAGGCCGACGCCGATCGTGGAGACGAGCACGGGAAAGAAGATGACAGCGCGCAGGTAGCCCCGCCCGAGGGTCGGACCGGTCAGCAGCAGCGCGAGCGCGAGGCCCAGCACGACCTTGGCGGCCGAGGTGACGAAGCCGTAGATGAAGGTGTTCACGAAGCCCTGGACGAGCTGAGGCTCCTGGAAGAACTGCACGAAGTTCTCGAAGCCGATGAACTGGACGTCGAACAGCGTCCAGCGGGTCAGCGAGAAGTAGAACGAGGCGAACGTGGGCACCGCGAAGAACACGATGAACAGCACGGCGGCCGGGATGTAGAACCAGGATGGGTACGGGCTCTTGATGCCCTTTCGGGCTCGCCCAGGCGGTCGGCCGGCGTTCTTGGCCGATGCCGTCTCCGGCGAGGCGACTGCGGTGGTCATGTATCACTCCCTTGTGAAGAAGGGCCGGCGGCGGCTGCCCGCCGCCGGCCCTCGGATCATCCGATCTCAGCAGATGGGATCGGGCCTCACCAGCCCTCGAGTCCGAGCTGCTGGGCCTGCTTCTTCACGTCCTCGTCGTACTGCGCGGCGCCGTCTTCGGCACCGGTGATCCCGGAGCCCACGGCGACGGTGATGTTCTCGAGGTTCGGTCCCTTGATCGGGGAGAGGAACTCGAGCGCCGATCCGGTCTTGCCGGAGTCGAAGTAGGCCTGGATGTCATTGACGAGACCGGGCACGTCGTCGGGCAGGGTGCAGGCGCTGGTGACATACGGTCCCGCGATCGAGCCGCCCTCGTTCTGCACCTGGCATCCGTCGTCGGAGTTGGCGAACGCCACGAACTTCTTGGCGGCCTCGAGCTTGTCGCCCTCTGCGCTCTTGGCGATGTAGATGCCGTTGGGCTGCCACATCGTGATGGAGGTGTCGGCGGCGTCGTCTGCCGGCAGCGCGAACACGCCGATGTCCTCGACCAGATCGGGGTTGTCCTGCTGCACCTGCGAGATCGTCGCCGACAGCATCGGGTACTGGGCTCCGGTGCCTTCGGCGAGGGCGTTCATCGCCTGCGCGTTGGTCATCGAGGCGAAGTCCTCGTTCAGGAGGCCCTTCTCGAACACCTCTGCGCCGTGCGTGAATCCGGCCAGCGCCGGCTCCTCGACGTACTTCGCGTTGGGGTCGTTCGCGGTGTACTCCTCGGCCCAGTCGGGGTTGACCGCCGAGACGTTGGCGAAGTCGCCGAGCACGAACAGCTGGCTCGTCCAGGTGTCGCCGAAGGACTGCAGGATCGGAGCGACCCCCCCACCGTCCGACTTGATCTTCTCGCTGTTGGCGATGAACTCGTCCCACGTGGTCGGCACCTCGAGACCGAGCGACTCGTAGACCTTCTTGTTGTAGAGCACCGCTCCGGCGAACGACGTGCCCCACGGCGCGCCGTACAGCCCGTTGTCTGTCGAGACGACGGTCTTGAAGTCGTCGGTCAGGTCGGCGACCCAGTCCTGATCGCTGAGGTCGACCAGCGTCTGGTCGGGGTTGAGCGCCTGCAGAAGTGAACCGGTGTTGTAGTGGAAGACGTCGTTCATGGAGTCGGTCGAGAGCTTCGTCTTCATCAGGTTGTCACCCTCGGTACCGCCGGGCTGCGTCTCGAGCTTGACGGTGATGTCGGGATTCGCCTCTTCGAAGGCGGCGATGAGCGCCTTCGCCTGCGCGGTGTTGGCGTCGTCGCTCTGCGTCAGATAGCTGATCTCGACGCTGCCGTCGGATGACCCTCCGCCGCCGCCGCTGCACGCGGCCAGCGCCACGCTGCCGACCGCCGCGATCGCGAAGACCGCGAGGGCTTTCTTGGAACCATGGGACATTGCATTTACCTCCTCGTAAAAGCTGCATGTAGTGCTGGGAATGCGATTGCGTATGCCGATTGACACGTTTCATCCGATCGGCAGTCAGAACGTAACGCATGCTGGTCGGACGCGTCAACCGGTTTACGAAAATTGTTGTGAACCGGTTGACGCGACGACTGATACTGTGAGCCTGACTCGACGACGAAGGGGCGGTCCTCATGGGCGAAGCGCGCACGACGCCACCGCGTCGCCGGCCGTCCATGGATGATGTGGCCCGGGTCGCCGGGGTCTCGAAGGGCTCCGTCTCGAAAGTCATCCGCAACGCGTACGGCTTGAGTCCGGCGATGCGCGCACGTGTGGAGGCTGCCATTGCGGAACTCGGCTATCGGCCGAGTATCGCCGCGCGGGCCATGCGAGGCTCGAGCTTCAGCATCGGCATGGAGATCCCGAACCTCGACATCGACTTCTTCACCCAGATCATGGATGGAGCCACCTCACGGCTGGCTACGTCCGAGTATCAGCTCATCATCGCTCCGGAACGAGGCGGAGCGAACGGGACACGGGTGCTCGAGAGTCTGGCCGACCGCAGTGTCGACGGCATCATCGCGATCGCCCCGCAGGTCGAGCCGGAATGGCTCGAGGAGCTGGCTCGCGACCTCCCGATCGTGCTGATCGGCCGGCACGATCATTCCACAAACTACGACACCCTCACCGATGACGATGAGGCCGGCGCCACGCTGCTGGTCGATCATCTGCTCGATCTCGGCCACACCCGCATCGCACACCTGACGGTGGGGAATCAGAGGGACCGGCCGGACGCCATGCCACCGCACTCCCTCCGCCGGATGGCGTATGAGACGACACTCGCAAGACGCGGTCTGGAGCCCTTCGTCGTGGAGACCGGCAATCGGCGCGATGAACCGTATCGCACGGCGAAAGACCTGCTGCTCACCGACCCGAGCATCACGGCGATCTTCGCCGGCAACGACAGTCTTGCCATCGACACCCTCCGCGCGATCGCAGAGCTGGGGATGACCGCCGATGATGTCTCCGTCGTCGGATACGACGACATCCGCATCGCCAGTCACCCGCTCGTCTCGCTGACGAGCGTCACGCAGTTCGGCGAGACGATGGGCGAGATCGCGATCGACCTGCTGCTGGAGCGCATCCGCGGTGGCCGCACCGTCGCAGCGCATCGACAGGTGCGACCCGAGCTGCGGGCGAGATCGTCATCACGCGCTGTCCGCGCCGGCGGCAGGGCCGCGTCGCGGGTTATCGAGCGCAGTCTCGCCGATCGCGCGTGAGGACGCCCCGTGCTCGCGGGGGCATCACCAGAACTCGGTCGGGATGGTCCCGCGCAGCCAGGCGAGCTCGTTGTCGCGGATGAAGACCGAGAGCGCGTCGTCGGGCGAGAGGTCCTCGTCGAGCCAGGTGTCGACGAGTCCCATCAAGACCCTCGCGTTCTCGATTTCGGGGTGATCGAGCACCGCCTGCCACGCCGAGACGAATCCGTCGGGTGTGGGAACCGTGCGGACGAGATGCGAGATGTACTTCGGGCCCTGGTGGAGGACGCGCCCCGCCGCGAGGGCTGCGCGGGCCGCGGCCAGCGCGAGGTGGAGACCGGCATGCTGGCGAAGGAACGCATCGCCGCGCTCGACCGCCTGCGGCAGGAAGTAGCCGCCGTACAGGCGCGCCTGGGCGACGTTGGAGCGGATGCGCGTCGCCCACACCTCATCGGGCAGCAGGACGATCCGCGCGAGCAGGGATTCGAGGCCGGCCAAGCGGGAGAACGCGACACGGGCGCCCGCGAACGATGCGCGGGTCGGGTCATCGGCGCGCTCGGCGGCGGCCTCGAGGTAGCCGGGGCTGGCGAGCTTCACATCGATGTACGAGCCGGGGTAGTCCAGCCCTGCACGATCGATCCAGGCGAAGCGGTCGGACTCGGATGCTGCTGCGAAATGCTCATCGTCCACGACGAGGTACACGTCCACGTCGGAATCGGGGCGCTCCTGACCTCGGGCGACGGAGCCGACGACGACCACGGCGAGCACGCCGGGCTCCTCGCGCACGGTTTCCAGATACGCGTCGAGGGCTCGCTCGTGCTGCTCCATGGAATCTCCTCATCGAGTGGGCGTGAGGGATACCGTAGCGGTGGCTTGCGTTCCGGAAGAATCTTTGAAACGATTCATTCCAGCCGATCACGGCCGAGATCCTGGAGGAAGAACTCGATGACGAGCCCGACTCAGCCCGCACCCGCGCCCAGTCGCGTCTGCTTCCAGCTGCGCGTGAAGCCCGACCTCCTCGACGAGTACCTGCGCCGCCACTCCCCTGTCTGGCCCGAGATGCTCGCCGAGATCGCCGCTGCCGGCCGTCGCAACTATTCGCTGTTCCTCGGCGAGGGTGGACAGCTGATCGGCTACTACGAGACCGACGACGACGCGGCCGCGCGGGCCTACCTCGCCGCTTCCCCGATCGCCGCGCGGTGGGAGGCCGAGATGAGCCGCTTCTTCGTCGGCCTCGAAGGTCGGCCCGACCAGGCCGCCGCACCCCTGACCGAAGTCTTCAACCTGCACGACCAGCTCACAGAAAGCACGCCCTCATGACCACGTTGTCCCCAGACGTACAATCCCAGCTCGCCGCGCAGGGCATCGAACTGCCCTCGTGGGCGTTCGGCAACTCCGGCACCCGCTTCAAGGTGTTCACCACGCCCGGCACCCCCCGCGACCCGTTCGAGAAGATCGCGGACGCCGCCGAGGTCAACCGCGTCACCGCGCTGGCCCCGAGCGTGGCTCTGCACATCCCCTGGGACAAGGTGGACGACTACGCGGGCCTTCGCAGCTACGCCCAGGATCTCGGTGTCGAGCTCGGCACGATCAATTCCAACACCTTCCAGGACGACGACTACAAGTTCGGCGCCCTCACCCACGAGGACGCCGCCGTCCGTCGCAAGGCCATCGACCACCACCTCGAGTGCATCGACATCATGGATGCCACGGGCTCGCGCGACCTCAAGATCTGGCTCGCCGAGGGCTCGAACTACCCCGGTCAGGCGGACCTGCGCGGACGCCAGGACCGGCTGCACGAGTCGCTGCAGGAGATCTACGCCCGCCTGACCGGCGAGCAGCGCCTGGTGCTGGAGTACAAGTTCTTCGAGCCGTCGTTCTACCACACCGATGTCCCCGACTGGGGAACGTCCTACGTGCAGGTCTCGGCGCTCGGCGAGCGCGCGCTCGTGTGCCTGGACACCGGCCACCACGCGCCCGGCACGAACATCGAGTTCATCGTCATGCAGCTGCTGCGCCTCGGGAAGCTGGGCTCGTTCGACTTCAACTCGCGCTTCTACGCCGACGACGACCTGATCGTCGGGGCCGCGGACCCGTTCCAGTTGTTCCGCATCCTCTTCGAGGTGATCCGCGGCGGCGGGCTGAACAACCCCGACGTGGCGTTCATGCTCGACCAGTGCCACAACGTGGAGAAGAAGATCCCTGGCCAGATCCGCTCGGTGCTCAACGTCCAGGAGATGACGGCGCGCGCGCTGCTCGTGGACACCGACGCCCTGCGTGCCGCCCAGATCGCCGGCGACGTCCTCGCGGCGAACGCCGTGTTCAACGACGCCTTCTACACCGACGTGCGTCCCGCCCTGGCGGAATGGCGCGAGAGCCGGGGACTGCCGGCCGATCCGATGGCCGCCTTCGCGGCATCGGGCTATCAGGAGAAGATCGAAGCCGAGCGCGTCGGCGGCGTGCAGGCCGGATGGGGTGCCTGATCATGACGAACGAGACCGCACAGCAGCTGATCGACCGATCCAACCGCCTCGGCGCCGATCCCAAGAACACGAACTACGCCGGCGGCAACACCTCCGCCAAGGGCACCGACATCGACCCGGTGACGGGCGAGCCCGTCGAGCTGCTCTGGGTCAAGGGCTCCGGCGGTGACCTGGGAACCCTGAAGGAGTCGGGCCTGGCGGTCCTGCGCCTGGACCGGTTCCGCTCGCTGGTGGACGTCTACCCGGGTGTGGACCGCGAGGACGAGATGGTCGCGGCGTTCGACTACACCCTGCACGGCAAGGGCGGGGCGGCGCCGTCGATCGACACGGCGATGCACGGCCTCGTCGACGCCGCGCACGTCGATCACCTGCACCCAGACTCGGGCATCGCGATCGCGACCGCTGCGGACGGCGAAGCGCTCACGACGAAGATCTTCGGCGACAAGGTCGTCTGGGTGCCGTGGCGTCGTCCCGGCTTCCAGCTGGGCCTCGACATCGCCGAGATCAAGAAGGCGAACCCGCAGGCGATCGGCACGATCCTCGGCGGCCACGGCATCACGGCGTGGGGCGAGAGCTCCGAGGCGGCCGAGGCCAACTCGCTGTGGATCATCGAGACCGCGCAGTCCTACATCGATGCGAACGGCAAGGCCGAGCCCTTCGGTGCGGCGCGCGAGGGGTTCGGCGCCCTGGGCGAAGACGAGCGCCACGTGAAGGCGGCCGCGCTGGTTGCGACGATCCGCGGGATCGCTTCCCGCGACAAGGCGATGGTTGGGCACTTCACCGACGACGCGCGGGTGCTGGAGTTCCTCGCGTCCGAGAATGCACCCCGCCTGGCGGCGCTCGGCACGAGCTGCCCCGATCACTTCCTGCGCACCAAGGTCAAGCCGATGCTGCTCGACCTGCCCGCCAATGCCTCGGTCGAGGATTCGATCGCGCGCCTCAAGGAACTGCACGACGAGTATCGCGCCGACTACCAGGCCTACTACGACGCGCACGCGACGGCCGATTCGCCCGCGATCCGTGGCGCGGACCCGCTCATCGTGCTGGTTCCGGGCGTCGGGATGTTCTCGTACGGGGCGAACAAGCAGACCGCCCGCGTGGCCGGTGAGTTCTACCTCAACGCGATCAACGTGATGCGCGGTGCCGAGTCGCTCTCGACGTACTCCCCGATCAGCGACGCCGAGAAGTTCAACATCGAGTACTGGGCGCTGGAGGAGGCGAAGCTGCAGCGCATGCCCAAGCCCAAGACGCACCAGGGCCGTATCGCGTTCGTCACGGGCGCAGCATCCGGCATCGGAAAGGCCATCGCCACCCGGCTCGCCGCCGAGGGCGCCTGCGTCGTCGTCGCCGACCTCGACCTGGAGAAGGCGCAGGCGGCCGCCGCCGAGCTCGGCGGCACGGATGTCGCGATCGGCGTCGCCGCGAACGTCGCCGACGCCGCCGGAGTGCAGGCCGCGATCGATGCCACCCTGCTGGCCTTCGGCGGCATCGACCTCGTCGTCAACAACGCGGGACTCTCGTTGTCCAAGCCGCTGCTGGAGACCACCGAGAAGGACTGGGACCTGCAGCACGACGTGATGGCCAAGGGCTCGTTCCTGGTCTCGAAGGCCGCCGCGAAGGCGCTCATCGAGCAGGGCATGGGCGGTGACGTGATCTACATCTCGTCGAAGAACTCCGTCTTCGCCGGTCCGAACAACATCGCGTACTCGGCGACGAAGGCCGACCAGGCCCACCAGGTGCGGCTGTTGGCGGTCGAACTCGGCGAGCACGGTGTCAAGGTCAACGGCATCAACCCCGACGGCGTGGTCCGCGGCTCGGGCATCTTCGCCGCGGGCTGGGGCGCCAACCGCGCCGCGACGTACGGCGTCGAGGAGAAGGATCTCGGCCAGTTCTACGCGAACCGGACGATCCTCAAGCGCGAGGTCGTCCCCGAGAACGTCGCCGACGCCGTCTACGTGCTGACCGGCCCGGAGCTCACGCGCACCACGGGCCTGCACATCCCGGTCGACTCGGGCGTCGCCGCCGCGTTCCTGCGATGACGGCTCCCGGCATCCCCCGCCGCCGAGCGGGCATGTGCGCCCCGAACGGGCGCGCTGCGCAACGTCTGAACGTGCCCGCTCGGGCACAGGATGCCCGCTCGAGCATGGGGACCGGGCGATGACCGGCAGCGGCGGGGGGGTCGTCGCGGCCGTCGACCTCGGCGCCACCAGCGGGCGGGTCATGCTCGGATACGTCGGCGACGGGATGCTGCGCCTCGAATCTGTCGCGCGCTTCCCGAACGGTCCCGTGGTCGGCGACGACGGACTGCATTGGGACTTCACGGGCCTGTACCGGCACATCGTGGAGGGACTGCGCGAGGCGTACCGGCGCGAGCCTGGCCTGTCCAGCGTCGGGATCGACTCGTGGGCGGTGGACTACGGCCTCGTCGAGGGCGGTGAGCTCGTGGGCGAGCCGTTCCACTACCGCGACGAGCGGATCGTGCAGGGCGTGGAGCGCGTGCACGCCACCGTGCCGTTCGACGAGCTGTATCGCCGCAACGGCCTCCAGTTCCTGCCGTTCAACACCGTGTACCAGTACGTGGTGGAGCGCGGCCTCGACGACGCCGAGCTCGCCCTCCTGGTGCCCGATCTGGTCGCGTACCTGCTCACCGGCGTCCGCGCCGCGGAGCGGACGAACGCGTCCACGACCGGGCTGGTCGATGTCCGGACCGGCGAGTGGGACCTCGAACTGGCTGAGAAGCTGCGGATCCCGGCATCCGTCCTGCCTCCCCTCGTCGACCCCGGTGACGAACTCGGCGAGCTTCGCGGGGCTGCCCGCGAACGTGTCGGGGCACCGCTGGAGGTGATCGCCGTGGGATCCCACGACACCGCATCCGCGGTCGTCGCGGTGCCGATGACCTCGCCGAACGCCGCATACATCTCGTGCGGCACCTGGGGGCTGGTGGGCATCGAGCTGGATGCCCCGGTGCTCAGCGACGCCGCGCGCGAGGCGAACTTCACGAACGAGGGCGGCGTCGACGGGCGCGTGCGCTTCCTGCACAACGTCACGGGCCTGTGGCTGCTCAGCGAGACGCTGCGGGCGTGGGAGGCGGAGGAGGGCGAGCGCATCGATCTTCCGGAGCTGCTGGATGCCGCGGCATCCGTTCCCGGTCCGATCGCGCTCTTCGATGCCAACGATCCGAGCCTGTCCGCGCCCGGCGACATGCCGGCGCGCATCGCGGAGCTGCTCCGCGCGAGCGGCGCCGCCGTGCCGGAGTCGCGTCCGGCGTTCGCCCGGACGATCGTGGAGAGCATCGCCGCCGCGTTCGCGCGCGCGCTGCACACCGCCGCCGAGGTCGGCGAGCGCGAGATCGACGTCGTGCACATCGTCGGGGGCGGATCGCTGAACCGGCTGCTGTGCCAGGCGACCGCCGACCGCGCTGGCATCCCGGTGCTGGCCGGCCCCGTGGAGGCGACCGCGATCGGCAACGTGCTCGTCCAGGCGCGGGCGCACGGGTGGTTCGGAGCGGATGCCTCGCTCGAGACGCTCCGCGAGGCCGTGGCCGCCGCCTTCCCACCCGAGCGGTACGACCCGCGGGGCTGACGCGCGGGCGTACGCTCGGGTCATGACCGATCCACGATCCGACCAGCCCGAGCCGACGCAGGATTCGCCCACGGGCGGGGACGAGACGACCGAGGATCAGCTCGAGGCCGACAACGCAGTCGAAGAGGACACGCTCAAGGCCCTCGACCCGGACGACTCCCCCGCCTGACGCGACCTCAGGCCTCGCGGGTGATCGTCACCTTCACGTGCAGCTGGGACTTGTGCGGGCCGGCGTACACGCCGCGCAGCGGCGGGACGTCGTTGTAGTCGCGCCCGCGACCGACCAGCACGTGGCGGTCGCCGATGTCGAGCCGGTTCGTCGGGTCGAAGCCCTGCCATTCCCCCGCGAACCACTCCACCCAGGCGTGCGACTCGCCGACGACGGCCTCGCCCACCTCGGCGTCGGCGCGCGGGTGCAGGTAGCCCGAAACATATCGCGCTGGAATCCCGACGTCGCGCAGCGCGCCCAGGGTGATGTGCGTGATGTCCTGGCAGACGCCCTTGCGCTCCTCCCAGGCCTCGGCCGCGGTCGAGTGCACGCCGGTGATCCCGTGCATGTACTGCATCGCGTCGCCGATCGCCATCGAGATGGCGTGCGCGGCCTGACCCGGCTGCGCGTGCTGTCCGGCGATCGTCCGGGCGATCTCGGCGACCTCAGGGTGGGGCGTCGTGCGTGCCGTCTGGCCGAGCTGCTCGATCGTCTCGATCGACCGCGTCGCCTCCGTGGCAAGGCGCTCCCACGAGATGTCCTGGTGCTCCAGCGGCCGCGGACGCACCTCGACCAGCGAGCGCGCTGCGATCGTGAGGGAGGCGTGCGGCGAGAGCACATCGAACGTCGCCACCCGCGTGCCGAAGTAGTCGACGTACTGGTTGACCGAGGTCGACGGATCGATGTCGAGCGACGAGCTCAACACGAATTGGCTGTCCGTCGAATTCGGCAGCATCCGCGCTTCGTTGTACGAGGCCGAGACGTCGCCCTGGTACGAGAAACCGGTCTGGTGCTCGATGCGCAATCTTTTCATTCGATGCCTCGCTTCACGAGATCTCCCCGATCCAGCTTGGTTCCGCCTGCGTCGGGAAGAACCGCGCCTTGATCGCCTCGGATGCCTCGCGCGTCACCTTCTGCACGCGGTCCATGTGCTCGGGCAGTTCGCTGAGGATCTCGCTCACCGGCCGGTACTCCAGGTCGTTGCGGATCTGCCCGAGCGCGCGCAGCACCGTGTTGGAGTGACCGACACGGTCGGCGCGCGGATCGATGGCGCTCATGCAGTCCTCCGCGGTCTGGATCGAGTAGATGATCGATCGCGGGAACAGGCGGTCCAGCAGCAGGAACTCCGCCGCGTTGCGGGCGCTGGGCATACCGCGGTACGTGCGCAGGTACGCCTCGTACGCGCCGCACGATCGCAGGATGGTCGTCCAGGAGGGCCCGGATGCCTCGGTCAGCGACCTCGTCGCCAGCAACCGCGCCGTCATGTCCGTCCGCTCGATGCTGCGGCCGAGGGTGAAGAACTGCCAGGCCTCATCGCGGCTCGTCGACGAGTCGGTGATCCCGACGGCGAGCGCCGCGCGCTCGCGCACCCACTTGAAGAAGTCGTGCACCTTATCGGTCTGCAGGCGCCGCGGCATGCGGGCGTTCGTGGTGTTCAGCGTCTCCCACAGCTCGGTCGAGACGATCTCACGCGCGCGGCGCGCATTCTCGCGTGCGGCGGTGAGTGCGTAGGCGATGGATGCCGGGTTGCCGCGGTCCACCGCGAGCTTGGCGAGCACGTCTTCACGGCGTACGAGCTCGTCGGACTCGGGCGGGATCGATCCCATCACGAGCAGCAGTGACCGGCAGGCGGTGTCCTCGTCGATCCAAGGATCCTCGAGGAGGAGCTGGAGGTGCACGTCGAGGATGCGGGCGGTGCCGTCGCTGCGCTCGATGTAGCGGCCGATCCAGAACAGCGACTCGGCGATGCGGCTCAGCATGCTTCACCGCCCATGTGCTGCGTCTGCACCAGGCCACCCAGTCGCTGTGTCTGCACGCCGGCCTGCTGCTGCTGCTGCTCCTGCTGGTCGTTGCGCGTGATCGCGTTGTCCTGGGGGGAATGGGCCGGGGTGGGCTGCCCGTCGTAGATGATCGGGATCGCCGCGGTGACCGTGGCGGCCTGGTCGGCGACGAGGCCCGCGAGGCCGACGCCCTGACCGTACTCGACGTGCCCTGGAGCGGTGCCGCCGACGATCCAGGTGTCCTTGGACCCACCGCCCTGGCTGGAGTTGACGACGAGCTCTCCTTCGGGCAGCGCGACGCGGGTGAGGCCTCCCGGCAGCACCCAGACGTCATCGCCGTCGTTGACCGCGAAGGGGCGCAGGTCGGCGTGGCGCGGGCGCATGCCGTCCTCGACGAGCGTCGGGATCGTGGAGAGCATCACGACGGGCTGCGCGATCCAGCCGCGCGGGTCGGCGATCAGGCGCTTTCGGAGCTTGTCGAGTTCGGCGGGTGAGGCATCCGGACCCACCACCAGCCCCTTGCCGCCCGAGCCGTCCACCGGCTTGACGACGAGTTCGGAGAGCCGGTCGAGCACCTCCTCCAGCGCGCCCGGATCCTCGAGGCGCCAGGTGTCGACGTTCTTGAGGATCGGCTCCTCGGCGAGGTAGTACCTGATCAGATCCGGCACGTACGTGTACAGCAGCTTGTCGTCGGCGACGCCGTTGCCGACCGCGTTGGCGATTGTCACGTTGCCCAGGCGCGCGGCGAGCATGAGCCCGGGCGCTCCGAGCATCGAATCGGCGCGGAAGGACAGCGGGTCCAGGAACTCGTCGTCGACGCGACGGTAGATGACATCGACGCGCTTCGGACCGCGGGTGGTCCGCATGAAGACCTTGCCCCCGACGCAGAGCAGGTCGCGCCCTTCGACGAGCTCGACGCCCATGAGTCGCGCCAGCAGGGTGTGCTCGAAGTACGCGGAGTTGTACACGCCGGGAGTGAGGACGACGACGTTCGGGTCTTCGACGCCGGACGGAGCGGATGCCCGCAGCGCCGCGAGCAGTTTGTTCGGGTAGTCGCCGACCGGGCGCACCCGCATCGAGACGAACAGCTCGGGCAGGGTCTGCGCCATCACGCGGCGGTTGGAGATGACGTAGCTCACGCCGCTGGGCACACGCACGTTGTCCTCGAGGACACGCATCTCGCCGTGCTCGTCGCGGATCAGGTCGATGCCCGACACCTGGATGCGCACGCCGTTCGCGCTGTGGATGCCGGCCGCCTGGCGGTAGAAGTACTGGGAGGACGCGATCAGGGCGGCGGGGAGCACGCCGTCGCGCACGCAGTGCTGCCGGCCGTAGGCATCGTCGAGGAACGCCTCCAGGGCGCGCACGCGCTGCTTGACGCCGGCCTCGACGCGGGACCACTCGTCGTAGGTGATCACGCGCGGCACGGCATCCAGCGGGAAGGGACGCTCCTCGCCGGCGAAGTCGAACGTGACGCCCTGCGCCAGGTACGAGCTCGCCAGCGATTCGGTGCGTCCGCGAAGCTCCTCCTGCGTCATCTGAGCGAGCGCCTGATACAGCTCGCGATACGCCGAGCGCGACTCGGCGGCCTCACCCGGATGCGAGGGGCTGGCGAACATCTCGTCGAATGCCGGAATGCCCGACGCCGTCTTGCGCGGCGCGAGTGTCGAGCCGTATCCGTCGAACAAGTCACCCATGCAGCGAGCCTAGTCCGGGGCGTGTTGCGGCTGTATTTCGCAGTGCCCTCGCGCCCTCTCCGTGCGCGCGGACGTAGGCTCTTCCCATGTCCGAGCCGGATGTCAGGGCCAGACGGAGACGCCGCTTCGCTGCCGCAGTCGCCGGAATCGCCTCCGCCGTGCTCGGTGCCGGGATCGGCGAGCTGGTCGCCGCATTCATCGCACCGGGTGCGAGCCCCTTCGCCGTCATCGGATCGGCGCTCATCGACTTCGCTCCCCCGTGGGCGAAGGAGACGGCGATCTCGCTGTTCGGGACGAATGACAAGACCGCACTGCTCGTCGGGATCGGGATCGTGCTGGTGGCGATCGCCGCCGTGGCCGGCATCCTCCAACTGAGTCTGCCACCGCTCGGCCTCGTCGTGATGGTGTTGTTCGGTGCCGCGGGAGTGACTGCCGCCATGACCCGCGCGAACGCCGGCCCGCTCGACTGGCTGCCCTCAGCGGTTGCCGGCGCTCTGGCCGCCGTCGCCCTTGGGATGCTGATCGCCCGCGTCCCCGGACGCGCGCACGTGCCGTCCGCCGCATACGGCGAACGGTTGTCCAGGCCGCAGGGCACATCGGACGCGGATGCCGGTGGGGCGGTGCAGCGACGCACGTTCTTGGCGTGGGCTGCCGGAACCGCTGCGGTCGGCGTGCTCGCAGCCGTCGGCTCCTCGCTCGCGCGCGCGGGCGCCCGGGCCGGGACGGCGATCCGTGAAGCCGTGAAGCTGCCGGTCCCGGCGTCCACCGCGGCGCCGGTTCCCGCGGGGGCGGAACTGGCGATCGCCGGCCTGGCTCCCGTGATCACGCCGAATGAACAGTTCTATCGGATCGACACCGCGCTTCTGGTGCCGCAGATCAATCCTGCCGACTGGAGTCTGCGCATCCACGGGCTGGTGCAGAACGAGGTCACCCTCACCTGGGATGAGCTGCTCGCTCTGCCGCTGGAGGAGAGCGTGACCACCCTCACGTGCGTCTCGAACGAGGTGGGCGGCGAGTTGATCGGCAACGCGCTGTGGCTGGGCTACCCGATCCGGAATCTGCTCGCACAGGCCGTGCCGAACGCCGAGGCCGACATGGTGCTCTCCCGCTCGATCGACGGCTTCACCGCCAGCTCGCCGATCGAGGCGCTGACCGATGCCCGCAATGCGATCCTGGCGGTCGGGATGAACGGACAGCCCCTTCCCGCCGAACACGGCTTCCCGGTCCGGATGGTCGTGCCGGGACTGTACGGCTACGTCTCGGCGACCAAATGGGTCACCGAGCTCGAGGTCACGCGCTTCAGCGACGCCACCTCGTATTGGACCGACCGCGGCTGGTCGCCGCGGGGCCCGATCAAACTCGAGTCGCGCATCGACGTGCCGCGGAAATCGCAGGGCCTGAAGGCCGGTCAGAGCGTCATCGCCGGCGTCGCCTGGCAGCAGGGCGTCGGCGTCTCCGGCGTCGAGGTGCAGGTCGACGACGGAGCGTGGCAGCCCGCGACGCTGGCCACGCCGATCTCGGACGACACGTGGGTGCAGTGGATGATTCCGTGGGAGGCGACCGTCGGCGACCACCTGCTGCGCTGCCGGGCGACGAGTGCGACCGGCGAGCTGCAGACCGAGGATGTCACGGGAGTCATCCCCGACGGCGCCACCGGGTGGCACGAGCGCTACATCACAGTCTTCGAGTAGCGGCATCCGCCACCGGCAGCGGGCACTGCCGTCACGCGGCCAGGACCACCCGCAGCTGCTCGACCGCCCAGTCCAGTTCCGTTCCGCGCACGACCAGAGGCGGCGCGATCCGGATCGTCTGACCGTGCGTGTCCTTGACCAGCACACCCCGTGCGAGGAGCTTCTCGGCGATCTCGCGGCCGGTGCCCTTCGCGGGATCGATGTCGACACCCGCCCAGAGGCCGGCAACGCGCACGGCGGTGACCCCCGAGCCGACCAGCTCCTCCAGCGCCTTCTCGAGGTGCGCTCCGAGCGCGCTCGCGCGCTCCTGGAACTCGCCCGTGGACAGCATCCGGACCACCTGCAGCCCGACGGCCGACGCGAGCGGATTACCGCCGAACGTCGAGCCGTGCTCGCCGGGCCGGATCACGCCGAGCACGTCGCGATCGGCCGCGACGGCCGAGACGGGGAGGATGCCGCCGCCGAGCGCCTTGCCGAGCAGATACACATCAGGGACGACGTCCTCGCGGTCACAGGCGAACGTGGCCCCCACGCGGCCGAGGCCGGACTGGATCTCATCGGCGATGAACAGCACCCCGCGGCGCGTGCAGATCTCCCGCACGGCGCGCAGGTACCCCTCCGGCGGGATCACGACCCCGGCCTCACCCTGGATCGGCTCGACCAGCACTGCGGCGGTGCTCTCGTCGATCGCCGCCTCGATCGCCTGGGCGTCGCCGAACGGCACCGAGACGAACCCCGGCGTGAACGGGCCGAAGCCGTCCCGTGCGTCGGGGTCGTCGCTGAAGCCGACGATCGTGGTCGTGCGGCCGTGGAAGTTCCCGTGCGCGACGACGATGCTCGCAGCATCCGCCGGCACACCCTTGACGCGGTAGGCCCACGCCCGGGCGACCTTGATGCCGGTCTCGACGGCCTCGGCGCCGGTGTTCATCGGCAGCACGAGGTCTTTGCCGCAGAGCGCTGCGAGCGCGGTTGCGAAGGAGCCGAGCACGTCGTTGTGGTACGCGCGGCTGGTGAGGGTCAGCCGGCCCAGCTGCTCGCGGGCGGCGGCCACGATCGCCGGATGCGAGTGACCGAAGTTCAGCGCGGAGTAGGCCGAGAGCAGGTCGAGGTATCGCCTGCCCTCCACGTCCGTGACCCAGGCGCCCTCGCCGCGGGCGATGACCACGGGCAGCGGGTGATAGTTGTGTGCGAGGTGCTCGTCCTCGGCGGCGATCAGCGCCGCCGTCTCGGAGGTCAGCTCGGCCGAGCTGGTCATGACGTGGCTCCGCGCAGTTCGAGGGTGCAGCACTTGATGCCGCCACCACCGAGCAGCAGCTCGGACAGATCCACCGCGATCGGGTTGTAGCCGCGCTCGCGCAGCTGCGTCTCGAACCCCTTCGCGCGCGGCGAGATGATGACATTGCGTCCGTCGCTCGCCGAGTTCAGGCCGAACACGGCGCCGTCCTGACTGGAGACGAGGATCGCGTCGGGGTAGCGCTCCTCCAGGATGGCGCGGCTGACCTCGTCGAACGCGTCCGGCAGGTAGGCGATGTTGGCACGCTCCGGGCCGCCGTTCGCGATCCCCTCGACCGGATCGAGCACCGCGATGGCGGTGTCGAGGTGATAGAAGGTCGGGTTGACGAGGTTCAGCGAGACGACTTCCCTGCCGAAGACATCGCCGACCTCGCGGTGGCTGTCACCGGTGGAGCGGAATCCGGTACCGGCGAGGATCGTGTCACCGACGAGCAGGAAGTCACCCTCCCCCTCATTGACCTCGACGGGCTCGCGCACGTCGTACCCGTTCTCGCGGAACCAGTCCATGAACGCCGGCCCCTCGGGGACGCGCTCCTGGAAGCGGAACTTCGCCCCGTACGCGACGCCGTCGATGACGAATCCGCCGTTGGCCGTGTAGACCATGTCGGGCAGCCCGTCGATCGGGTCGATGAGCTCGACCTCGTGCCCGAGCGCGAGATACGTGTCGTACAGGTCCTGCCACTGCCGGACCGCCTTGGCGGTGTCGGTGGGATTGGCCGGGACCATCCACGGATTGATCGTGTAGCTGACCGTGAAGTGCTCGGGGCGGCACATCAGGTAGCGACGCTGGTGCTGGCGGCGTTCGTCCGTGGACATTCGGCTCCTCGTGCAGTGCGGCGGACGCTGTCCACAGGCCCGGTGGTCCGTCGACTCGTCGCGTTCGCTCGGGAACCGCGGCGGGAAAGGAACGACTCGGGCACGCCGGTGATCATTCTGCCATGTGCACCTGCACGACGACCTTGCCGACGGTCCGGCCCGCGTCGATCCGGGCCAGTGCCGCGTCGGCTTCGGAAAACCCGAAGGCGTGCTCGATGACCGGGCGTATCCGGCCCGAGGCGGCGAGCGCAGCGAGCTCCCGGGTGACCTCCGGCTTCGCGACCGCGGCGAGCGGACGGATGCTGCGGCCCCGGCCACCCAGCGAGACGAACACGGCACGCAGCATCCGACCGAGGGGCCCGAGCACCCGACCGCCCTCCCCGCCCACCATCACGACCGTGCCACCGGGGCGCAGCAGCGTCTTCAGGGTGCGCAGGCGGTTCTCGGCAGCGATGTCGACGATGGCGTCGAAGCTCGACGGCGGGAGCGCCGCGGCATCCGTCTCCCGGTAGTCGAACGTGCGATGCGCACCCAGGCCGGTGACGAGCTCCTGCGAATGCGCGCCGCACAGTGCCCACACTTCGGCTCCGCGGAGGGCGGCGAGCTGGACGGCGAAGGTTCCGACACCGCCGGAGGCGCCGACCACGAGCACGCGCTCGCCGGCTGCGACCGAGGCGAGCTCGAGTGCCTGCCACGCCGTGCCACCGGCCAGCGGCAGGGTCGCCGCCGTCAGTGGGTCGAGCTCCGTCGGCCTCGGAACCAGCCGATCGGCGCCAGACACGGCGTAGTGGGCGAGCCCGCCCCCGCCGGAGAGCTCACCCATCACCTCGTCGCCGACGGCGAGGGCGGTCACGTCGGGCCCGGCAGAGACCACCGTGGCTGCGACGTCCATCCCGCGCGTTGCAGCCCGCGGCCGGCGCAGGCCGAATGCGGCGCGCAGCAGGAGCGGATCGCCGCGCATCACGTGCCGGTCGGCGGCGTTGAGCGCCGTCGCCCGGATGCGCAGCACCACCTCTGCGCGCCCGGCCGTCGGAGTGTCCACCGTCTTCTCGGTCACCGCCTCCGGGCCGCCGTAGCGGTCCTGGCACCAGGCGGTCATCGTGCGCGGGACGGTCCCTGCGGTGCCGTTCATGAGGGTTCTCCTTCGGGGTAATGGAAGAGGTCGTCCAGGCCCACGGCGAAGACGCGCGAGATCTGGAAGGCGAGCTCGAGGGTCGGGGAGTACTTGCCCTGCTCGATCGCGATGAGCGTCTGACGGGTGACTCCGACGCGTCTGGCGAGCTCGATCTGGGTGAGACCCGCTCGCTCGCGCAGTTCACGGATGGAGTTGGTCACGCGGGTGGGTTTGACCATCAGGCGAGCCCGCGCCGGTAGGCGATGACGCTCGCGATGCCGCCGATGAACGCGGAGAGCGCGAAGCCGAAGAACATCGTGTTGGCGATCCAGAACCAGTCCGCCTCGAAGGCGCACAGCACGAGCACTCCGAGGCCGGCGATCACGAGGAACGCCTGGCCGACGCGGCCTCCCATGTGGGCGATGTCGCGGTCGCGCTGGTCGGACGTGCCGACGCCGTCCGGATCGCGGACACCGGCAATCATGCCCCATCCGATGCTCAGCACGATCGACAGGACGACGCTGCCGGCGATCGTCCACAGCATGATCGGCCACCAGTTCACCGCGGTGAGCGGACCGCCGCCCGCCTGCTGCAGCACGATGATCACATACGCCGTCAGCCCGATCACGCTCGTGATCAGCCCCGCCCAGGTGTTGCGCTCCTCGTAGACCATGTCGGCTCCGTTCGCTCGCGACTGGCACGAGATGTCTAAAATGTTTGACATCCGAAGCGTATGCTCGACGACTGCCGCATGTCAAGAATTCTTTACATTACGGATGCTGGTGCGCGCGACCCGGCCGAACTGACAGGCTGAGGCCATGGCACGACGTTCTGCGGACGAGACCCGGCAGCTCATCCTGGAGGCCGCTCTGCGATTGCTGCTGGAGCGGGGAGCGATCGCCGGGGTGCAGCACATCCGGCTCCAGGAGGTCCTCCGATCAGTGGGGCTGACGACCGGGGCCGCGTATCGGATCTGGGCGGATCAGGACGAGTTCCACCGTGATCTGGCCGTCGAGATGGTCGGGCTGCGGTTCGCCCCTCCGGTTTCCAGCGCATCCACGGCGATCCGTGAGGTCCTGGCGAACGACGGTTCGATCGAGGATGTCGTGCGCACTGCCGCGCAGGACCATGTCGACTACATCTCGACCTTCCACCTGGAGCCCGAGTCGCGCGATTCCCACGCGTTCATCACCGCGCTCGCGCTGCGGACCGCTGCCGGATCCTGGCCCGAGCTGCGCATCGCCAGCGCCGAGCGGCACCGCGGGTCGATCGACGCGTTCGCGGAGTTCTACGGTGCGCTGCTGCGGCGCTTCGGGCGTCGCATCCGGGAACCGCTCACGATCCTCGACTTCACCGAGGCGATGGCCGCACTGGGCGAGGGCTTCGCGATCCGGGCCGCGGAGGGGCTGGGGCATCCCGTGTACGACATCCCCGACGGCGCCGAACTGCCGAGCGGACGATGGACCCTGTTCGGCATCGGCATCCAGGGCCTGCTGGCAGCCTTCACGGTCCCGGTCGACGATTCCGACGCATAGCGGTCGCGGCCCCCGGCCGACCGGACTGATCCGGCGGCCGGGGTCGCTGGCCCCCCAGCCAGGCACGCCGTCGAGTCCCGAACTCGACATGGGCGTGACCATCTGCAATCTTGCCGGGCGGCGCCGGCTCGGGCTAGAAAGATAAGTTGTTTTTCCTCAGCCGCCTCGCGCGTTCGATGCGCTCAGATGACGGCTTCGCTCCACCGATCGGGATTGCCGAACCGGTGCGCGGTGATGCTGATCGCCTGCTCGCGCAGAAACGGCAGCAGCTCGAGGCGCCCGGCGATGGTCACCTCGTTGGCATAGATCGCGAGATCGGGATCGCCCTCGACAGCATCCGCGAGTGTGCGGCGCACCCGCTCGACCGACTCGGATGCCCCGACCAGGCGCACGCGCGAGAGTCGGTTCTCCGTCTCGGACTGCGCAGCGATACGGGCGACCCAGTCCGCGTCGGACTCGACCCATACATTGACGCCGACATCGGAAAGGACGCGCCGCACGGCGGGCGGCAACCCGACCGGCGCCGAGATGTCGAACGGTGCGCCCGCCCGGATGCCGGCCACGACCACCCGCAGCACCGCCTGCCAGGTCGCGTCGCCGGTCGCCCGCACTTCGACCCCCGGCATGGGCCGGTACCGGAAGAGGTTCCGCTCCACCCCGAGCCTTGACACGTCGCGCACCCGGCCGAACTCACGGTCCCAGACGAGCGCGTCCGAGAGGGCGCCGCGGCGCAGCCACTCGAACGAGTCGTAGTCCAGCGACGGCTGCGCCGCCTCGATGATGCTGGTGATGCGGGTGTCCAGGCCCCGCAGATGCAGGGTGCTCGAAGCCGGCGAGCCCGAGGACGGGCGCCACGAGCCGAGTCCGATCAGGTAGTTCGGTCCCCCGGCTTTCGTGCCGGCCCCCACGGATGACCGCTTCCAGCCGCCGAACGGCTGACGCTGGACGATGGCGCCCGTGGTGCCCCGGTTGACGTAGAGGTTCCCCGCGTGCACGCCCTCGAGCCAGGTCGCAAGGTCACCGGGGTTCTGGGTGTAGAGCCCGGCGGTGAGCCCGTAGGCGACGGCGTTCTGCATCTCGAGCGCCTGGGTCAGCGAGCTCGCGTGCATGACGCCCAGGACGGGACCGAAGAACTCCTCCATGTGGAAGCGCGAGCCCGGCTGGACGCCGGTGCGGATGCCGGGGCTCCAGAACCGGCCCTCGTACTCGGAACCGTGATCGAGGGGGCGGGGCTCCACCAGCCACCGCTCCCCGTCGTCGAGGGTGGTCAGCGCCCAGGCGAGCTTGCCCTGCGGCGACTCGATCACCGGGCCCACCTCTGCCAGAGGGTCGCTCGGCGGCGCGACGCGCAACGACCGCGCGGCATCCATCAGTTGGCGCGCGAAGCGCTTGGAATGCCCCACGGGTCCGACCAGGATCGCCAATGACGCTGCGGAGCACTTCTGCCCGGCGTGGCCGAACGCGCTTCTGATGAGATCGGATGCTGCGAGGTCGAGGTCTGCCGAGGGCATGACGATCATGGCGTTCTTGCCGCTGGTCTCGGCCAGCAGCGGCAGGTCGGGCCGCCACGAGCGGAACAGGTCGGCCGTCTCCCAGGACCCGGTGAGGATGACCCGGTCGACGTCCGGGTGCGAGATGAGCTGTCTGCCCAGCGCGCCCTCTTCGATGTCGACGAGCGCGAGGACCTCGCGCGGCACTCCGGCGGCCCACAGCGCTTCGGCGAGGACTGCGGCACAGCGGCGAGCCTGCGGGGCGGGCTTGAAGACGACTCCCGACCCGGCGGCGAGCGCGGCGAGCACTCCGCCGGCGGGGATCGCGAGCGGGAAGTTCCACGGCGGCGTGACCAGTGTCACTCGCGCGGGCACGAACACCGCGCCGCTGACCCGGTCGAGCTCGCGGGCGGTCGCGGCGTAGTAGTTGGCGAAGTCGACGGCTTCGCTGACCTCCACATCCGCCTCTGCGAGCACCTTCCCCGTCTCGGACGCGGCCACCTCGATCAGTTCGGCCCGGCGCGCCTCCAGTTCGCGCGCCGCCGCGATCAGCAAACTCGACCGCTCGGTCGCCGGCAGCGCCCCCCAGGCGGCGGAGGCCACGCGCACGCCCGTGATCGTCGCTTCGAGCGCGTCAGGCTCGGTCACCAGTGCGGCGGCGATCGTCGCATCGCCCGCCGTCGAGGTGTCGATCCGGTCGAAGATCCCGCGTGCCCATTCGCGGTTGGCGGGCAGAGACGGATCGCTGTCCGCGGCGTTGCGGAATCCGGGGGCCCCGAGGGCACGCTCGTCGCTCTCGCGCGGCGCGAACACGGCGGTCTCCACGTAGGCGTCGCCGCCGAACAGCAGCGCCTCGGCCTCCGGCTCCAGCGGTGCGGTGTCGCCACTGTCGTCCCGATCGGATCCGGAGGCCGACCTCGCGATATCGAGCACTGCCTGGGTCAATCCGGCGTCGGATTCGGCGGGGGCCTCACGCAGAACTGCTCGGGCGGGGCCTCGCGGTTCGCCTGCTGCCCGTTCGTTCCGGTCCTGCGTGCGCCGGGGGCCGGTGGGCAGCGCCGCGTCCTGCGCCCGGAGGATGGAGGCGAGGAAGCGCTCCCGCTCGCGGTCGAACATCGTCGGGTCCTCGGCCAGCTCGAAGGCTGCGGAGAGGAAGTTCTCGCTCGAGGCGTTCTCCTCCAAGCGGCGGACGAGGTAGCTGATCGCGACGTCGAACTCATCGGGTCGGACGACCGGGACGTACAGCAGGACGTGCCCCACCTCGCGGGCGACGGCTTCGACCTGGCCCTGCGCCATCCCGAGGAGCATCTCGAACTCGACATCATCGCTCCTCGAGCCGCCTTCGCTCCCTGAGCCCGTCGCGGGGCGGACCCCGTTCTCCGCCGCCAGCAGCCACGCGTAGGCGACGTCGAAGAGGTTGTGCCCGGCGACGCCGACGCGCACGACTCGGGTGTGCTCGGGCTGAAGGGCGAAGTCGAGGCAGCGCAGGTAGTTCGCGTCGGAGTCGAGCTTGGAGGAGTAGGTCGCCACCGGCCAGTCGTGCATCGCGGCATCCACTCGCTCCATCGCGAGGTTCGCGCCCTTCACGAGCCGCACCTTGATGCGCGCCCCGCCGCCGTCGACGCGCTGGGTCGCCCACTCGGTGAGCTCTGCGAGCGCGGGCAGCGCATCCGGGAGGTAGGCCTGCAGCACGATGCCGGCCTCGAGATCGGTCAGGCGCGGGTCCTCCAGGATCCGGGTGAAGACCGCGATCGTGAGATCGAGGTCGCGGTACTCCTCCATGTCGAGGTTGATGAACGTGGTGCCCGAGTCGGCTGATGCATCCGCAGCCGCGGTCAGGTAGAGCGGCAGCAGCCGCTCGACCACCTTGTCGACGACCTCGTCGAACGCCCACATCGAGATGTGGCTCGCGATGGCCGAGACCTTCACCGAGACGTAGTCGACATCGGGGCGCCGGATGAGGTCGTGGATCCCCTCCAGGCGGCGCCGCGCCTCCTGCTCGCCGAGGACCGCCTCGCCGAGCAGGTTCAGGTTCAGGCGCGCGCCGCTCTCGCACAGCTTCGCGATCGCCGGGCCGAGCTTGTCGGGTCGCGCGTCGACCACGAGGTGTCCTACCATCTCGCGGAGCACGCGGCGGGCGATGGGCACGACGGGCGACGGCAGGATCTGCGCGGTCGCGCCACCCACCTGCACGGCGGTGCGCAGATACCAGGGCAGGAATTTCGGCACCAGCGGGGCGACGCGGTGGAGATTGGATGCCGCGGCCGACAGCGACTCGGGGCGCATGACGCCGTCGACGAAGCCGATCGTGAACGGCAGCCCGTTGGGATCCTTCAACACCCCCGCGAGTCGCTGCGCAGCAGGGTCGACCTCGACCTCGGCGCTCTCGGCGATCCACCGCTGCGCCAGCTGCACTGCTCGCTCGGGGAGCGCGCCCGCAAGCGGGTCGGTGCGTTCGGGCGACGTCCCCGATCCGCCTCCACCGGCGGCCGGAACGTCGGTGTCTCCCTGTGCGGAACCTGTCCCTGAAGGGCTCATCACCATGCGACCAGCCTACGACCGCGGGTCGCGGTCGCAGGCGGTGACGCGTCGGATCAGATCCGGTCGGTGCGTCGGGTCAGCGGGTTACCGTCGGCGTCCCGCGGACCGTCCAGAACAGGATCCTCGTGCGTGTCGGTCCTCGCGTCGGGACCTGCAGCCGTGCCGGTCCTCGGCGTCGTCTCGACGGAGGGGTCGAGCTCATCGGCCTTGCGCAGCGCATCGGCCTGCTCGGCACGTCGGTCCGCGGCATCCGCTTCGTGGCTCTGGATCGTCTCCTGAGCGCGTTGGGCGTCGACATCGGCCTGCGCGGCCCGCGCTTTGGCCTGTTCGGACGCGGCGACCGCGGATGCGGAGTCGGCCCGCGCCTGCGCCGCGTCCGCCTCTCGCTCCCGTGCGGCCAGCTCGGCCTTCCGCGCCTCTTCGCGCAGACGTTCGGCCTTCTCGTGCTGCGCTTCGAGTCGGCGTGCAGAGTTCCGGCGCGACACCGCGATACCGACGACCACGAGGATCGCGACGACCAGTACAGCGACGATGATCCAGATGAGCGTGCTGTTGTCCATTGGGCACTCCTTCGATTCGAGACCTTCGGGGGAACGGTCCCGATACGAGGGAACTCCATCGTGCGCCGCTCGGCCAGCGCCTTGCGGACCCGCGGCGCCTGGGGTAGCGCGACCGGAAGGTCATCGATGCGCACGGCGGCCGAGACCTAGGGTGGGAGGGTGACGAGCGATGGGGGCGCGCCTGCGCCGCGGCAGCGCTTCCGGTGGCTGCGTGCGGCGACCGACCGCGTCCCGACGCGATGGTTCGCCGCCCTCGGCACCGCGGTGTTCCTCGCCGCGACGGCCGCCTTCGGCGGGCTCGCGACAGCCGCCGTGCCGAGCCCCGCGGTCATCGAGGCCGGCGACGAGCACCGCAATGACGAGTTCGCGCTGACGATCGAGCGCGCGGTCCTTCTGGACGACTTCCCCGAGGCGGGCGCCGTCGTCGACCCCGAAGAGAACGAGCGCGTGCTCGCCGTGCAGATCGCGATCGAGAACCGCTGGACCGAGCCGATCTGGTTCACCCCCTCCGCGGCGGCCCAGTCGCTGCGCATCGACGAGGTCGCCGGTGTACCGGTCGAATCGGTGGCGCGCTACGACGACGCCACGACCAGCCCCTGGCTGCAGCCGGGGGTACCCGCCGAGTTGGTGGTGACCTGGATTCTGGATGCCGGCGATCTGTCGGACGGCGACCTGCTGCACCTCACCGTCAACGACCTCTCGCTGTACACCGGGTCGTTCATCACGACAGGACAGACCTGGGAGGACCCGGTTCCCGCGGCGACGCTGACACTCGTGGTCACCGATGCCGGAATGGGCTCGTGAGCATCGTGCGGGGCGCGGCCGCGCGACGATGGGCCGCGGCGGCCGCCGGAGCGGCACTCGTCGCCGCCGCCTGGTGCGTCGCTCTGGTGACCCCGACGGAGGACGACGCCGTGCTCCCCTTCGTCACGACGATGCAACTCGGCGAGCAGGCCGACGGGCGCAACCTCGCGGTGACACTGCTCGACGTGCACCGCGCCGATTCCGTCATCGCGGGCGGATGGTCCGCCGACGGCAACTGGATCGTCATCGATCTCGACGCCGAGGCGATCGACGAGGAGAGCGGCGCCCTGGTCGCACTGGCGACCCTGCAGGTGGGCGGAGCCACATACCAGGCCAGCGAGCGCCCGGAATCGCTCTTCGAACGGCCGCTCTACGCAGGCCTCCCGCAGAGCGGCAGCCTTGCGTTCGAGCTGCCCGCGGCGGTGGTCGGCGGCACCGCCGTCCTGCACCTCGGGCTGCACAGCGACCCGCGCCTGGACACGCTGATGGAAGCCGAGCTCGATCTCGGCGCGCTTCCCGTCGAGTCCGATGTCGAGATGATCCCGACCGGCTGGAGCGGACGATGACCGCGCCCGATACGCAGACGCCGCCCGCGCCGCATTGGTGGCGCCGCAACGCGCTGGGGCTCGGCGCCTTGGTCGTGCTGATCCCCCTCACGGTCGGGGTGATCGCCGCCAACGAGTGGTCGCAGTACGACGCCGGTCACCCGACTCAGCCGATCATCGTGCAGGCCGGAGACGCGGTGCGGTACGACGGAGCCGGGATCGGGCCGGCCCGTGCCGAGTTCACCGACAATCCCGCCGCGCCGGCCGGATCCCGTGTGCTGCGCACGACCACCCTGATCACACCGCTGGACGGTCCCCTCGCCTGCGCGACGCCGGTCCTGCGCGAGCTCACCGGGGCCAAGCGCCAGTGGGACGAGGCATCCGGCCTGCTCGATCTCGACTACGACCCGGAGGCGCACTCGACCTGCGACTCCGAGCGGCCGATCCGCTACTCCCTCACCTTGCACTACCTGCTGCCGGATGACGCGGTCGGCCCGTTCGCGCTGGACCTCGCGGGCGACCCGCTCCCTCAGTTCGTGCGGTTGGTCATCGAGCCGTGATCTCGGCGTCGGGCGCGGCATCCGGCTCGGCACCCGGCTCCGGCTCCGCAGGAGGCCCTGTCGGCGCTGGAGTCAGGCGCCCGATCACCGCGTCATAGGCGCTCGCGACGAGCACCACACGCAGCGGTTCGATGATCAGCGGCACCGCGAGGAAGATGAGCGGCTCGTTCAGCATCCAGAAGCCACCGAGATCGTTGGGGCCGATCACGCGCGTGATGCCCAGCTCCAGAGCCCCGTCGAGCCAGAGCAGCACGGTGAACAGCAGGATGTACGTGCCGATCAGCACCGGCCCGGCCCGCCACATCAGCAGGATCGCTCGGCCGATGGGCTGGAACCGGGCGATCAGATCCGACCAGATGTCCTGCAACCGCGCCCGCAACCGCGATGGCAGGGTGTTGTACCGCGCTTGCGCGCGCAGGACGATGCCGCCGCTCAGTCGCGCGGTCTGCGGCGCGACCGCCTGACCGTAGATGACGCCGGCGATCGTGAGCCAGGCCAGCGGCAGCAGCACGATCCCGCCCACCTCGCCGAGGAACCACTCGATCCCGTCCCAGATCCACGCGACCGGCACCAGCTGGGCGCCGACCCATTCGCGCAGCTCACCGAGCCAGACGCTGCCCTGCCGGGTCTGCACCCATGAGGTCACCGTGTTGAGGGCATCGGCGATCAGCGTCACCGAGAGGTAGACCCACAGCACCTCGAGATAGACGGCGATCGCGGCGAGGCCTCGCGGCAGTCTTGCGCGATAGCGCTTCCACAGCCAGCGGCCCGCGAAGGCGACGACGATGATCGCGATCGTGAGGGGTCCGAAGCTCAGCTCGCCGACCGCGGCGTCGCCGGCACGCTCTGCGTCGGTGCCGATGGTCTCCATGATGAGGCCCGTGTTGATCTCGAGCAGACGCGAGAAATACGCCTGCGCGTCCTCACGCAGATAGCCCCACGCCGCGTAGAACGCGACGAACGGAAGGATGCCGCCCAGGAGCGCATCCGTGAAGGCTCGGCGCCGCGCCACACGGTCGGTGGGGATCGGTGCCAGCACGCCCAGCTGCACCATCCCGTCGCGCAGGACCAGCAGCATCGCGACCAAGGCGACCAGCCGGCTCAGGATCGCCAGCGGGAACAGCAGCGCTCCGCCGATGGCGCTGTAGGCGCCCACGTAGCCCGCGACCTGGATCGTGACGTAGCGACCCAGTGTGCCGGCGAGGTACAGCGCGAGCAGCGCCGGCCAATGCCTCCACAGGAGGGTTCCGGCGGTGCGGAGCGCTGCGATCACACGCTCACGTTATCGGGCGCTTCACCCCGCGACGCGGAATCAGGCCCAGCGGCTGGGTGCCGGCACGCGCGTGGAGGGGAGAGCGGATGCTGCTGCCCACTCGATCACCCACGGTGCGAGCTCCGGCAGGTTGTCGGGCTTGTGCAGCGCGGCGAACAGCTCCTCGTGCGGGACGATGCCGCCAGTGCGCCGCAGGAATCGGGCGCGGACGACCATCTCGGCGTAGACCTCTCCGCCCACGACCGCCCGGTGCATGAGGTAGGCGGACTTCTCGTCGTGACCGAGCAGGCGCGATTCGACCGTGAAGCGCTGCCACAGCTCGAGCGACTTGCGGAAGGTGATGGTCTCGCTGGCGACGACCGCGTACCAGCCCTGCTTCTGGAACACGTCCCAGATGCCGGTGCGGATCAGCAGATCGAAACGGCCGAGATCGAACAGCGAGCCGTACCGGCCGTTGTTCATGTGGCCGAGGATGTCGATGTCGGTCGGCAGCGTCCGCACGCTCACCCGGCCGATCGTCGTCGGTTCGAGGATGCCGTCCCGGCGCAGCTTCGCCTTCGCGCGCCAGATGGTCAGCAGCGTTCGCCAGATCACGTTCACGAGCCGATGGTAGCCATCCGCCGTCGGAAGGACGACTCGGTTGTCGATCGGCTACAGCGGGACGACGACCCAGACGCTGGTTCCACCCAGCGGGGAATCGTCGATGCCGATGCGCCCGCCGTGGGCGCTGGCGATCCGCTCGCAGGTGGACAGGCCGATGCCGAGACCCGGCACATCGTGACTGACGTCGCGTTCCATGAGGGCGAAGACCCGCTCGCGCTGATCGGGAGCGATGCCGGGACCATTGTCGTCCACCGTCAGCCGCCAGCTGCCGACGAGCTGCTGCGCGCGGATCTCGACTCGTGGCGTCGTGCCCGCGGCGCTGCTGAACTTGATCGCGTTCGCGACGAGATTCTGCAT